>NZ_JBQZFV010000007.1:0-202200 GCF_052691735.1 Serratia sp. NA_13 | reverse complement strand
TTCATCACATTTTCCTCAGTGTGTGAGTAAAATGTGTCAACGCTATTCAGGACGGGTCAGACGCATAAAAAAAGCCGCCGAGGTTAACGCCCGGCGGCTTTTTTATTGCCTGAAAAACAGGATTATCTCTGATGCCGCTCACGCAACCGGCCAATCACTTTGCTCAAGTCCAAATCCTGATCCTGCAACAGCACCAGCAGGTGATAAATCAGATCAGAAGCTTCGTTGGTCAGCTCTTCACGATCGTTCACCGTAGCGGCCAGTGCGGTCTCCACGCCTTCTTCCCCGACTTTCTGTGCGATGCGCTTGGTGCCGCTGGCATACAGGCTAGCGGTGTAAGAGCTGTCGGGGCTGGCGTTTTTACGTTCTGCCAGCAGTTGTTCCAACTGATACAGAAAACCCCAATCGCTGCTGGCCGGATGGAAACAACTGGTGTTACCCAGGTGGCAGGTAGGGCCGATCGGATTGACCAAAATCAACAGCGTGTCGTTGTCGCAGTCCGGGGTGATGCTGACTACGTTGAGGAAGTGGCCGGAGCTTTCGCCCTTGGTCCACAGGCGCTGTTTGGTGCGTGAGAAAAAGGTGACCTTGCCGCTCTGTTCGGTCACGGTCAGCGCTTCCTGATTCATATAGCCGAGCATCAGCACTTCGCCGGATACGGCATGCTGCACGATTACCGGCAGCAGGTGGTCAGTTTTTTCCCAGTCGAGCTGGTTTCTTTGTTGTTCTGTTAACACAGGCGGATCTCCACACCTTGTTCGGACAAGAACCTTTTCAGGTCACCGATATTAATGATTTGTTTGTGGAACACCGAAGCGGCCAGTGCGCCATCGACATCGGCATCGCGGAAGGCTGCCAGGAAGTGTTCCATGGTGCCTGCGCCGCCGGAGGCGATCAATGGCACTTTGCACACTTCGCGAATCAGCCGCAGCTGTTCCAAATCGTAACCGTTACGCACGCCGTCCTGATTCATCATATTCAGCACAATCTCGCCGGCACCGCGTTTTTGCACTTCTTTCACCCAATCCAGGGTTTCCCACTCAGTGACGCGGGTGCGGTTTTCGTCCCCGGTGTACTGATTAACGTGGTACTTGCCGGTGTCGGCTTCGAACCAGGTATCAATACCGACCACAATGCACTGCACGCCAAAGCGATCTGCCAGGCGGCTAATCAGCGTCGGGTCGGCCAGCGCTGGAGAGTTGATGGAAATCTTGTCGGCGCCGAAAGACAGGATCTGGCTGGCGTCTTCCGGGCTTTTAATCCCACCGGCGACGCAGAAGGGGATGTCGATCACTTCTGCCACGCGTGATACCCAGCTTTTATCTACCACCCGGCCGTCGCTTGACGCGGTGATATCGTAGAACACCAGTTCGTCCGCGCCTTCCTGCGCATAGCGCTGCGCCAGCGGCACGATGTCGCCGATAATTTCATGATTGCGGAACTGCACGCCTTTCACTACCTGCCCGTCTTTAACATCCAGGCACGGGATTATCCGTTTTGCCAGCATGCGATCGCCTCCTTAACGCTAAACTTACCTTCCAACAGGGCGCGCCCCACAATCACACCTTCAACGCCACTGCCGCGCAGTTGGGCGATATCATCCAGATTGCCGATACCGCCAGAGGCCTGGAAGGCGATCTGCGGATATCGTTGGCTGATTTCCTGATACAGCGCCACGTTGGAACCGGCCAATGTCCCGTCACGGGAAATATCGGTGCACAGCACGTGCCTGAGGCCATAGGGTAAGAACTGCTCAACCACCTGTTCCAGTGTGGCGTCCGAGTTTTCCTGCCAGCCGCTGATCGCCACGCGTTTGGTGCCGTCTGCGTCAATGCGCACGTCCAGCGCCAGTACCATGGCATCGGCGCCGTAACGTTCAAACCAGCCCTGTACCAATTGCGGTTGTTTTACTGCGGTGGAGCCGATTACCACGCGGGTTGCGCCGGCCTCCAGCAGGGCAGCGACGTCCCGCTCGTTGCGAATGCCGCCACCAACCTGTACCGGTACGTTAACGCCCGCCAGCAGCTTGCGCAGCAGGGGGATTTGGCGCGCGGTCGGGTCTTTCGCACCGGTCAGGTCGACCAGATGCAGTACCTGCGCGCCCTGTTGTTGATAGTCCTGCAGGCGTAACAGTGGATCGTTACCGTAGTCGCGCTGCTGGCCGTAATCGCCCTGATGCAGACGCACCACGTTGCCGTCGATCAAATCCAAAGCCGGAATAATCATGCTGCCTACATCTCCAGAAAGTTTTTCAACAGTTGCGCACCGGCCGCGCCAGATCGCTCTGGATGAAACTGCACGCCGAAGAAGTTGTCTTTTTGTACGGCGGCGGTGAAGGGCTCGCCGTAATTCGCCTGGGCGATGGTACTTGGGCATATCGGCATCGCATAGCTATGAACGAAGTAGAAGTAGGCACCCTCTTCGATGCCACGGAACAGGTGATGGCCCGCCTGGGCAGAGACCTGATTCCAGCCCATGTGCGGCAGCGGCAGGCCAAAGTCGGTCATCTGGGTTACCGGGGTATCGATAATGCCCAGCGTGTCGATGCCACCGTTCTCTTCGCTGCTTTTTGCCAGCAACTGCATGCCGAGGCAAATCCCCAGCACCGGCTGGGTGCAGGCCTTGATCAACTCAATCAGCTCGCGCTGTTCCAGTTGATCCATCGCCGCCTGCGCGGTACCCACGCCTGGCAGGAACAGCTTGTCGGCGCGCAGGACCGTCTCCGGGTCACGGCTCACTTCCGGGCGGTAGCCCAAACGCTGCACCGCGTAGGTGACGGAGGCCAGGTTGGCGCAGCCGGTGTCCAGAATCACCACGTCCATCACAGCACTCCTTTCGAACTCGGGAGGGTGTTGCCCTCAACGCGGATCGCCTGGCGCAGCGTGCGACCAAACACTTTGAACAGGCTTTCGACGCGGTGATGGTCGTTTTTGCCTTTGGTTTTCAGATGCAGCGTGCAGCCCATGGTGTAGGATAGCGAACGGAAGAAGTGCTCGACCATTTCGGTGCTCAGATCGCCAACGCGCTGATAGTTAAATTCCGCTTTATATTCCAGGTGTGGACGGCCGGAGATATCCAGCGCGCAGCGTGCCAGGCACTCGTCCATCGGCAGTACAAAGCCGAAGCGCGCGATGCCGCGTTTGTCGCCGAGTGCCTTGTTCAGCGCTTCGCCCAGTGCCAGGCCAGTGTCTTCCACCGTGTGGTGATCGTCGATATACAGATCGCCTTTCACGTCGATGTCCATGCGGAAGCCGCCGTGGGTAGCGATCTGATCCAGCATGTGGTCGAAGAAACCGACACCGGTTTTGATCTTGCTGCCGCCTTCGCGATCCAGCCAAACGTTAACGTCGATCTGCGTTTCTTTGGTCACGCGGTTAACCTGCGCATGGCGATCGCGCTGGGTCAGTTGGCGCGTAATTTCTTTCCAGCCCAGGGTGTCGCGCTGATAGCGCAACCCCTTAATACCCATGTTATCCGCTAGTTGCACATCGGTCGGACGATCGCCGATCACATAGCTGTGGGCGGTATCCATCACGCCCGGCTCCAGATAGCCTTTCACCAGCGCGGTCTTCGGCTTGCGGCAGTCGCAGTTGTCCGCCGGCAGGTGTGGGCAGATCAGGACATCTTCAAAGTGAACGCCCTGTGAGCTGAGGATCTGCATCATCAGGTTATGCGGCGGATCGAAGGTTTCCTGTGGGAAACTGGCGGTGCCGAGGCCATCCTGGTTGGTGATCATCACCAGTTGATAACCCGCCTGCTGCAGCTCCAGCAGGCAAGGGATCACGTCCGGCTCCAGCGCCAGCTTGTCCAGACGATCGACCTGGAAATCTTCTGGTGGTTCAGCAATCAGCGTGCCGTCACGATCAATAAAGAGGAATTTCTGGCTCACATTGGCTCCTGGCGAGTCTTGGTTGCACCGGGCAGGGCAGACAGCGCATCAACCACGCGCTGGCATTCTTCACGGGTGCCTATGGTGATGCGCAGGCAGCCGGATAACCCCGGTTGTTTATTTTGGTCTCTTAAGATGATGCCTTGATCCCACAAGGTTTTAAACACATTACTGGAAGCAGTGAATCGTGCCAGCAGGTAATTGCTGTCGCTGGTGAAAACCTGTTCAACACAGGCACAGTTTTCCAGCGCCTGCTGCAACCAACGACGGTTGGCTGCAATCTCGGTAACCCGTTGGCGCATGATGCGGATCCCCTCGGTGCTGAGCGCCTGGGCGGCGATATCGGCGACCGGAGTGGAGAGCGGATAAGGGGCGATCACCTTCAGCAGCAGAGCGATTAAATCTTCATTGCCGAGGGTAAAACCGCAGCGCAGCCCAGCCAGTGCAAAGGCCTTGGACAGGGTGCGCAAGATAGCCAGGTGCGGGTAGTCATTTAGCCAGCCAGCGACGCTTGCCTGTGGGCAGAATTCGATATAGGCCTCGTCGACCGCAACGATCGCCTTGCCCTTGGCCATTTCCAGCAGGCTGCGCAGATCGTTGGCATCGATCAGGTTACCTGTCGGGTTGTTGGGGCTGCAGACGTAAATCAGTTTCACGTTGTCCAGGCTGTCGGCGATAGCCGGCAAATCCAGCTGCCAGTCCTGTTTGGCCGCCACGGTACGACGCTCCACGTCAAAGGTTTCGGCGCTGACGGCATACATGCCGTAGGTCGGCGGACAGAACAGGATGGCGTCTTTTCCCGGCTCGCAGAATGCGCGGATCAGCAGTTCGATCCCTTCGTCAGCCCCACGGCTGACCAGCACCTGCTCCTTTTTAACCCCGGCGTACTCGGCGTAGCGTTCGATCACCAATGCCGGTTGGCACTCCGGGTAACGGTTAAAGGTTTGAGCGGTCAGTTGGAACTCGGGGGCAATCGGGTATTCGTTGGCGTTCAGCCACACGTCGCCGTTGCCACCCAGGCGGCGTGCCGACTGATAAGGGGTCAGATCGCGAACGTTGGCACGGGCCAGATTTTCAATGCTCATGCTTGCTCCTTCAGGGCGGCAACGCGCAGGGTCACGGCGTTTTTGTGGGCAATCAACTGCTCGGCGGCGGCCAGGGTTTCAATGGTGGCGGCCAGGTTCATAAAGCCCTGCGGCGTCAATTCCTGCACCGTCATGCGTTTTTGGAAGTCCGCCAGCCCCAAACTGGAGCAGGTGGCGGTGTAACCATAGGTCGGCAGCACGTGGTTGGTGCCGGACGCATAGTCACCGGCAGACTCCGGTGACCAGTCACCAAGGAACACCGAACCGGCGCTGGTAATGCTGTCGACCAGAGCGCGGGCGTCACGGGTCTGAATGATCAGGTGTTCCGGGCCATACTGGTTGCTGATGGTCACGCATTCGGCCAAATCTTTGGTGACAATCAGTCGGCTACTGGCCAGCGCCTGACGCGCAGTCTCGGCACGCGGCAATTGTGCCAATTGTTGCTCTACCGCCTCGGCCACTGCCTGCGCCATAGAGGCGTCCGGCGTCAACAAAATCACCTGCGAGTCCGGGCCGTGCTCTGCCTGCGACAGCAGATCCGAGGCGACGAAGGCCGGAGTGGCACCGGCGTCGGCGATCACCAGCACTTCGGAAGGGCCGGCTGGCATATCGATAGCGGCACCGTCCAGTCGTTGGCTGACCTGGCGTTTGGCTTCGGTGACAAAGGCATTGCCCGGCCCGAAGATTTTCGCTACACGCGGCACGGAATCGGTGCCGAATGCCATAGCGGCGATCGCCTGTGCCCCGCCGACCTGAAACACCTCTTCCACTCCGCACAGTTGCGCGGCATACAGTATCTCATCGGCAATCGGCGGCGGTGAACACAGCACTACGCGACGGCAGCCGGCGATACGTGCCGGTGTCGCCAACATCAATACGGTAGAAAACAGCGGCGCGGAGCCGCCGGGAATATACAGGCCGACCGAGTCTATTGGACGGGTTACCTGCTGGCAACGTACCCCCGGCTGGGTTTCCACATCGACCGGCGGCAGTTGCTGCGCATTGTGGAAAGTCTCCACATTACCGACCGCTACGGCCATCGCCTGTTTGAGCTCATCACCCAGGCGGGCGCTGGCAGCCGCTATTTGCTCTGCAGTGACGCGAAGTGCGTTAACCTCGGTTTTATCAAATTTGGCGCTGTAATCACGCAGCGCCCGATCGCCATTGGCCTTCACGTTGTCGAGGATTTCGCTCACCGTGCGGGTGATGCTGTCCGAAGCGGAGATCGCCGGACGCATCAGCAGTGCCGTGCGCTGTTCGGTGCTGCAGTCTGCCCAGTTGACCAGAGTATTGAAGTTCGACATGGGGTTACTCCATCATCTTCTCAATAGGCAATACCAGAATCGAGCTGGCACCGAGCGCTTTCAGTTTTTCCATGGTTTCCCAGAACAGGGTTTCGCTACTGACCATGTGCATGGCTACGCGGTTCTGTGCCCCGGCCAATGGCAGAATGGTCGGGCGTTCGGCACCCGGTAGCAGCGCGATGATTTCGTCCAGGCGTTCACTTGGCGCGTGCAGCATGATGTATTTGGATTCACGCGCCTGGATCACGCCCTGAATACGGGTCATCAGACGATCGATTAATTGCTGCTTGGCTTCCGGCATTTCGCCGTCGCGCTGGATCAGGCAGGCTTTCGAGCGGTAAATCACTTCAACTTCGCGCAGCCCGTTGGCTTCCAGCGTGGCACCGGTGGAGACCAGGTCGCAGATGGCGTCGGCCAAACCGGCACGTGGGGCGACTTCAACCGAACCGTTCAGCAAACAGGATTTGAAGCGTACACCCTGTTTGTCGAGATATTGCTTGAGCAGGTGTGGATAAGAGGTGGCGATACGGGCGTCTTGCAGGCTTTGCGGACCGGTGTATTCACTGTCGAGCGAGGTTGCCAGCGACAGGCGGCAACCGCCGAAATCCAGGCGACGCAGGGTGAAGTAACGCGGGTCTTCGCCCTGAGCGCGGCGGGTGAGCAGCTCTTCTTCCAGCACGTTCTCACCGATAATACCCAGGTCGACCACGCCATCCATCACCAGGCCTGGGATGTCGTCATCACGGACGCGCAGGATATCGATCGGCATATTCTCCGCGAAGGCGATCAGGCGTTGTTGCTGCAGGTTGATTTTGATACCGCAGCGCGCCAGCAATTCCTGAGACTCATCACTCAGGCGGCCCGATTTCTGCATGGCTATCCGTAAACGTGTTTTATCCAGCATGGTAACCTCTGTTTAATCTGTAATTTTATGAATTTATTATGAAAATTATTTTATCTGTCTGTCCGGAGCCAAAAAAAAACCCTCGGAAGAAATCTTCCGAGGGCTCTCTCTTGCATTCTGCGCGCCACTGGAAGATTAGAAAACCGTCTTCCAGCACACATCGCCTGAAAGACTAGTCAGGGTGATGGTGATGATGGTGGCTGAACTGAATGCGTGTCATGGTGTTTTCTCTGTATAAAGTCGCTACAAACTCAATTACTAATTAACCTAAACTATCCACTGTCTTTCACGCAACTCTTTTTTCTCGTCATAAATTTAATTTATTGAAACAGGATGAATTATTAGCAAGACACGACTTTACCTAAGCTTAGGTTAGTTGGATTGAATCACTACGCCGACTGGCGTAGCCTTAATGGGCAAAGCGCTGCAGTCTTCAAGAGAGGAAGCTGATGAAAAAGGTAGCCATTATTGGCCTGGGTTGGTTGGGTATGCCGCTGGCTCTGTCGCTGATGAGCCGTGGGTTTGACGTTGTTGGCAGTAAAACCACGCCGGATGGCGTCGAAGCCGCACGGATGAGCGGGATTGAATGCTATCAGCTGGAACTGATGCCGGAACTGGTTTGCGAACCGGAGGATCTGGAGGCGCTGCTACGTGTCGATGCGCTGGTGGTGACACTCCCGGCCCGCCGCACCGTCGAAGGCAGCGAGAACTATTTTAATGCGGTACGCATGCTGGTGGACAGCGCGATGGCCTTTGGTGTGCCGCGTATCCTGTTTACCAGTTCAACCTCGGTGTACGGGGAAACCACTGGCACGGTACGCGAAGACTCGCCGTTGAAGCCGGTTTCACCTTCCGGTTTGGTGCTGGCGGCGCTGGAACGTTGGTTGCATGAGCTGCCGAACACCTCAGTGGATATTTTGCGTCTGGCCGGGCTGGTGGGGGGCGATCGCCATCCTGGACGTTTCCTGGCGGGCAAAGTCGATGTCAAAGGCGGTTCGCAAGGGGTCAATCTGGTGCATCAGGACGACGTGATCGCCGCGATCCAACTGCTGCTGAAACTGCCGAAAGGCGGCCATGTTTATAACCTGTGCGCCCCGGCCCATCCCACCAAGCGTGAGTTCTATCCGGTGCTGGCCGAACAATTAAATCTGTCGCCGCCGCAATTTGCCGCCGAGACGGAGCAGGGCGGGCGACTGGTGGACGGCAGCCGTATCTGCAATGAACTGGGGTTTGAATATCAGTATCCGGATCCGGCGAGAATGCCAGTCAATTAAGCGTTTATACCCGTCATCTTTCAAATTGCAGTGTTGTTACCTGCTTACAAGACCCGTCCGTGGGTCTTGCCCCTTCGGGGCCGCTGCAAGCAGCGTTCAAATCTGTTCCCGACAGATTTGTCACTCACCCCAGTTACTTACTCGAGTAAGCGCCTGGGGATGAGCGAGCTGGGCGCCTAGCTGCAACTTGCAAGCTATAGGGTATAGATCTGTCCTGCCAAGTGCGGGGCATTTTTTTGCGCTGTTCGCCGGATTGCTACTTCAACGCCATGGCGGCTGAAACCTCTCCGGCGTGCTGTAAATCCTCCAGCAATGCGCTCAGTGCCTCCTTCGGCAACCCCGGCCGGCTCACCAGACTCAATGCCGCCTGATAAGACAGCGCTTGCCCCCCCAACTGTTTCAATACGCCTTGCTCTACCCAACGCGCAGCATAATGGGTGGGCAGGTAACCGAGATACTCGCCGCTGAGCACCAAATGGGCGACCCCTTCCATATGATGAGCGACGGCGCCGAGGTTTAACGGTGCCAGCGGACAAAGTTGCTGTGCCAACAAATAACCGCGTTTAACCCAGCGTGCATTTTCAATCTGTTCACGCCCCGGTTGCTCCAGCGTAAACAGCGGGTGATCGCTGCTGCAATAAACCGCCTGCGTCTCTGCTATCCAGGGTTGATACTGCAACTCGTCCAACTGCTGACCGAAATAACCGATGCCCAAATCAAGCTGCTGATTCAGCAGCCCCTGTTCCAGTTCGCCGGGAGCGCAAATTCGGCACTGTAACTGCACATCCTGGTGTCGGCGTTGAAACTGTTTGATGGCATGGCTGAAAGGATTACCCGGCAGAGACACCAGATTATCTACCAGGCCAATCTGCAAATCCCCGGTCAGCAGGCCGTTCAGGGACTGACTGACGCGGGTAAAGTCCCGAGCGGCATTGAACAGCGTGCGGCAGGCGATCAGCATGCGTTCGCCTTTTGGGGTGAGCATGAAGCCGGAACGGCCGCGCTGACACAGGCGAAATCCCAACCGGGTCTCCAGGGTGGCGAGATGGGTGCTGATGGTGGACTGATTCATCATCAGTGCTTCCTGAGCGGCGCTGACGCCCTGCGCCTCCGCTACTGCGACGAACACCCGCAGCAGTTTGAGATCGATATCGCTTAGATTGGTGAGCATCTGTCCCTCCGCAGAAAATATCTTGCCGTTAACCCATTTTTAACATCGTTGAAGAGGGCGTTGGCGAGTGTAACTTGTCCTTTCTTATGGCATGGGTTTTAAATAAAAATCAATAGTTCAAAGGTTTAGTAAACATCATCTTTTTCAATGCTTACAGGCGAAAGCGGGAATGGTAGCCAGACGAAGTTGCAGGGTAGCCTGTAATTGTTATTCAAATGTTGAAATGCTGACCCCAAAAACAAGGAAACGCCATGCTGAATCAACCTCAAAGCGGCAACGACATGCCGCGTTTCGCCGGTCTCCCCACCATGATGCGTCTGCCCGCGGCCGAAGATGCGCGCGAGCTGAATGCGGCCTTCGTCGGTATTCCTCTCGATATTGGTACCTCAAACCGCAGCGGCACGCGTTACGGGCCGCGGCAAATCCGTCAGGAATCGGTGATGATCCGCCCTTACAACATGGGCACCGCTGCCGCACCTTTTGAACGGCTGCAGGTTGCCGACCTGGGGGATGTTGCTATCAATCCTTACAGCCTGGAAGACAGCGTTCGTCGCATTGAGCAGGCCTATAACGGCATTCTGGCCTATGGCTGCATTCCACTGACGCTGGGGGGCGACCACACGCTGACGCTGCCTGTTCTGCGCGCCATGGCCAGCCAATATGGCCCGGTCGGATTAATTCACGTAGACGCTCACTCAGACACCAACGAAGAGATGTTCGGTGAAAAATTGGCGCACGGAACGACTTTCAGACGAGCCTTTGAAGAGGGGCTATTGCAGCCACAAAGAGTCATTCAGATTGGTCTGCGCGGCAGCGGCTATGAGGCTGATGATTTCGATTGGTCACGCAAGCAGGGGTTCCGCGTGGTCACGGCGGAAGCCTGCTGGCACCGCTCGTTGGCACCGCTGATGGCGGAAGTGCGCGAGCAGATGGGCAATGCGCCGGTTTACCTCAGTTTCGACATCGACGGTCTGGATCCGGCATTTGCACCGGGTACCGGCACGCCGGAGGTCGGTGGGCTGTCAGTCTGGCAGGGGCTGGAAATTGTCAGAGGCTGCCAGGGGCTGAACCTGGTCGGCAGCGACGTGGTAGAGGTTTCGCCACCTTACGATCGTTCCGGCAACACCGCGTTACTGGCGGCTAACCTGTTGTTTGAAATGCTGTGCGTACTGCCTGAGCGATAAGGCGACGGCGATAACCTGATCGGCGGAGCCGTTGCGCCTGATACCGAATAATAACAAGCATGCGGAGTGACCGATGAATCTCGACCTGCTGGTAGTGGTGTTTTACTTTTTGGTGATAGGGGCGGTGGGTTGGCTTGGCGTTCGCCGGGCCACCACCAAGGAAGATTATCTGGTGGCCGGCCGCAATCTGGGGCCTTGTTTGTACCTGGGCACGCTGTCCGCTGTAGTGCTTGGCGGAGCCTCTACCATTGGCAGCGTTAAGCTGGGTTACACCTATGGGATCTCGGGCGTGTGGCTGTGCGGTGCGCTGGGCGCGGGGATTGTGGTGTTGAGCATGGTGTTGGCCAAACCCTTGCTCAAGCTAAAGCTCTATACCGTCAGCCAGGTGCTGGCGCGTCGCTATCATCCGGCTGCCAGGGTCACCAGCGGTGCCATTATGCTGGCTTATGACCTGATGGTGGCGGTGACCTCGATTATTGCTATCGGCAGTGTGATGCAGGTGATGTTTGATTTGTCGTTCACCACATCGATTCTGCTCGGCGGTGGTTTGGTGGTGCTATATTCGACGCTGGGCGGCATGTGGTCGCTGACGCTGACAGACATCATTCAATTTATTATTATGACCGTTGGGATGATGTTGGTGCTGATGCCGATGAGCATCATCAAGGCTGGTGGCTGGGAGGCGTTCGGCAGCCTGCTGCCAGCGAGCTATTACCAGTTGTCCTCGATCGGATTGGATACCATCCTGGTATTTTTCCTGATCTACTTCTTCGGCATTCTGATTGGTCAGGATATCTGGCAGCGGGTATTTACCGCCCGTAGCACCAATATTGCTCGCTATGCCGGTTTGGGGGCTGGGGTGTATTGCGTGTTGTATGGGGTGGCCGGCGCTCTGATTGGCATGGCCGGCAAATTGGTACTGCCGCAACTGACCAATACCGACGGCGCCTTTGCCGCCATTGCGCAGGCGGTGCTGCCGCCGGGCGTTAGCGGGCTGGTGGCTGCGGCGGCGTTGGCGGCGCTGATGTCGACGGCCAGCGCCTGTTTGTTGGCGTCCTCAACCATCGCGCTGGAAGACGTATTGCCGGCAGTCCGCAAGCGGCCCTCCGGTGGGCTGGTGGCCGGGCGATTCACAACCTTGGTCATGGGTTGCATTATGTTGGGGCTGGCGTTCGTGGTGCGGGATGTGATGATGGCGCTGACGCTGGCTTATAATCTGTTGGTGGGCGGGATGTTGATCCCGCTGATCGGTGCGATTTTCTGGCAACGTGCCACCAGCACTGGTGCTATTGCCAGCATGCTGACCGGTAGTTTGAGCGTACTGGCACTGATGTATTACCACGGCATTGAGGCCAACAGCCCGATCTACGGCGGTTTGTTGGCGGGCGGGGCGGCCTTTCTGATTGGCAGCCTGCTGACCCGGCCAAGTCCGCAGCCGCAGGTACAGCCGGAATAATGGGTAACCATGGGGCTGCGGCAGGCCGCCCCATTACCCGCTACAGCCAGCCGGATCTCTTCAGTTTTTGATGCAGGAAGAAGCAGCCGATGGCGGTCACCCCGAGGATAGTGTGATAGGCCCAGGGGAATTTCAGTTCAGGCATATTGGCGAAATTCATGCCGTACAGGCTGAATATTACCGTTGGGAGCGCCAGGATCGCCCCCCAGCCTGCCAGTCGCTTTACCACTTCGTTCTGTTTTACCGTGACCAGCGCCAGGTTGACGTGCATGGCGTTAGTCAGCATTTCTCGCATATCGTCGATAGTACTGACCACCTGGCGCGCATGGTCTTGCACATCTCGCACGTAGGCGCGCAGCTCTTTCGGAATCACCTCTTCATGCAGGCGAATCAGCTGATTGCAGATTTCGTCCATCGGCATCGCGGCATTGCGCAACGCCAGCAGGTGGCGCCGCAGGGTATAGACGTTCTCAATGGCGGTCTGATCAAACTCGGATTTGAACATGTTGGTTTCGATGGCTTCGATCTCCGTCTCGAACTTCGCTACCACGGTGCGGTAGTTATCAACCACAAAGTCCATCACCGAATACAAGGCAAAGCCCGGCCCACGGCACATTTGTTTGTGGTTTTCCTCGGCCTTGAGACGGATAGGCGCATAGCTGGGCGAATCGCCGTGACGCACCGTGACCAGAAAGTTTTTGCCGACAAAAAAGTGGGTTTCGCCGTACTCTACTTCGTCCTGACCCCACTGCGCAGTTTTGACAACGATAAACAGCGAATCGCCGTAGGCTTCCAATTTTGGCCGCTGGTGGGCGCAAAGCGCGTCCTCAATCGCCAGATCGTGCAATCCAAACTCCTCCTGAACCTTGCGCATAAAGGCGTCTTCCGGCTGCCACAACCCTAGCCAGACGAAGGTGTCCGGCTGTTTGACCACTTCGCTGATATCATCAATGGTCACTTCACCCAGCCGTTGACCGGCTTTGTACGCCACGCAATTCACGACCATGGTTGCGTTTTCCATTAAGCCACCTGCTATTCAATAAGAGTTTTGGTGAGAACGTAACATTCGTGTTCCACCGGATAATTCTGCAGCGTCATCTGTAGTTGGTAACCGAGTTTCTCGTAGAAGGGCCGCGCCTGAAAGCTGAAGGTATCCAGGCGAACATAACGACAACCCCGCATTTTTGCCTCCTGTTCAGCCGCCAGCATCACCTTGCGACCTAACCCGCCGCCGCGCTGTGAATCATCCACCCACAGCCATTCCACGCTCAACCAGTTTCCCCAGGTCTCACCGGTCAGGCCTGCGACTACCCGACCGGCTTCGTCCTGGCTATAGACGGCAAGGGATTTGCGTTGGGTGGGGTCAATATAGGGACTATTATGGGCTCGCAGCCCCAAACGGATAACGTTGAGGGTTTCTTCGTCAGGTACCTCGGTAACGGTGATGTTCATATTTTCTCCTTGGTGAACCCTTAACTTAAGCACAGTTCGTGGAAAAGACAACATATTGAAATTTAAAACAAACGTTGAAATCAGCCAACTGGACTACACTAAGCAGGTCAGTTTTTAACCAGGAGGATGCCATGCCCCGATTGACCGTGATGACTGTTTTGCTGTTATTGAGCGGGCTGCTGCATGCAGCGCCGACGGTGACGCAATTACAGGATAAATTGGAACACCCATGGTCGCTGGCGTTTTTGCCTGGCGATCGGGGAATGTTAATTACTGAAAGACCGGGCCGTCTGCGGTTGTGGCAGCAGGATAAAGGGCTGTCAGCGCCGATTAGCGGCGTGCCACAGGTGTATGCCCAGGGGCAGGGGGGCTTGCTGGAAGTGCTGTCGGCGCCGGATTTTGCCGACAGCAGGCGGGTTTACCTCAGCTTTGCCGAAGCGGGTGAGGATGGCAAGGCGGGGACTGCGGTGGGCTACGGTCAGTTAAGCTCCGACAGCCGGCGGCTGGAAAACTTCAGGGTGATTTTCCGTCAGCAGCCGAAGCTGTCGGTCGGTAATCACTTCGGTGGCAAGCTGGCGTTCGATCGTCAGGGATATCTGTTTATCGCACTGGGCGAAAATAACCAGCGGCCTACGTCGCAGGATCTGGACAAGCTGCAGGGCAAGATCCTGCGGTTAACCGCCGAGGGGGCAGTACCGCCGGATAATCCGTTTGTCGGTCAGGCCGATAAGCGGCCAGAAATCTGGTCTTATGGCCAGCGCAATCCACAGGGATTGGCGCTGAACCCGTGGAGCGGTGCCATCTGGGAGCACGAACATGGCCCGCGTGGCGGGGATGAGATCAATATTCCTCAGGCGGGGAAAAACTACGGTTGGCCGATCGCCACCTATGGCATTAATTATTCCGGATTGGCGATCCCAGAGGCTCAAGGGCAGAAGGTGGCCGGTACCGAACCGCCACTTCATTATTGGCCGGTGTCGCCCGGTATCAGCGGCATGGCGTTCTATGACTCGCAACGCTTCCCAGTCTGGCGACATTCGCTATTTATTGGCGCGTTGGCGCAAAAGGAGTTAATCCGGTTGACGCTGGACGGTAATAAAATTGTGAGGGAAGAACGGCTGCTGGCAGATCTTGGTGAGCGCATTCGCGAAGTGCGCACCGGACCGGATGGTTATCTTTATCTGCTGACGGATGAGAGTGACGGTAAGCTGCTGAAAGTTGGGGCGTCGTAAAAAGCGCCCCGTGAGAATCAGGTTAACTCACTCATCACACCCTGCTGATAGGCGGGACGTGTGGTTAACTGTTGGTACCAGCGTTCCATGTTCGGGCGGGGTTGACGCTCAATCGGCATAGAGAACCAGGCGTAAGCAAAGCTGCCGAGCGGGATGTCACCGATACCGAACGACTGGCCGGAAAGATAAGGCTGGCGGCCCAGGGTTTCTTCCACGATGTCGAAGTGCTTTTCCAGCGTGGCGATCGCCGTTTCAATTTTGGCCATGTCGCGCAGTTCCGGCTTGGTGCGTACCAGGCCCCAGAACACCACGCTAAAGTGGCTGACAATGGTGGCGGTGGTCCAGTCCATCCATTTCTCAGCGCTGGCGCGGGCCTGCAGATCCTGCGGGTAGAGTGGCTCACTGCCAAACTTTGCCGCCAGATAGCGCACTATGGTGTTGGATTCCCATAGCACGAAGTCATCGTCCTGCAGCAACGGCACCAGGCCGTTCGGGTTTAATGAACGGTAGAGCTCATCGTTCACCTTGCCGAATGCGCCACCGGCATTGATATGACTGTAGTTCAGCTTCAGCTCTGCGGCGCACCACAGCACTTTTCTGACGTTGTTCGAATTTTCACGACCCCAAATGGTCAGCATAGAACGCCTCTTTATACGGGTGAATAAACCTGAGCTGTTATTCGTACGCCACAAAGGGGGCATTGTCACACCGGAAGGCATTTTTTGCCGACAGGGTTGCCATTAACGTTCCCAGCGGCAAATTTCCCAACCCTGTTCCATCGCCAGAGCCTTGAGCTCAGTGTCCGGGTTGATCACCGTAGCGCTATCGACGTACTCCAGCATCGCCTTGTCGTTGAGGGAGTCGCTGTAACCGTGGCTGTGTTCAAAGCTCAGCTCCGGGTGCTCAGCCAGCCACTTCTTCAGGCGAATCACTTTACCCTGTTGGTAAGTCATGGTGCCGTAAGTGTTACCTGTGAAGCGGCTGTCTTGTACCTCGACGCCAATCGCCAGTGCATCGTCGGCTCCCAACTGTGCGGCAATTGGCGCGACCAGATGCTCGCCAGTGGCAGAAATAACCAAAATGCAGTCGCCGCGCTCACGGTGCCACAGCAGTCGTTCACGGGCGGCCGGGTAGACTCGCGGCAGAATATCGCGGCGGATATAACGCTGCACCCAGCCGGCCACCGTCTGGGTGCTCAGACCGGCCAACGGGGCCAACGTGGCCTGCATGTAATCCTCCATTGACAGCTTGCCCTGATAATAGAGCTGCATTAGTTGCTGTTCCTGCTGTTCCAGTTCCGCCGGCGCAAACCCTTCGGTGACTAACCAGCGCATCCACAGGCTGGCGCTGTCATCATCAATCAGGGTTTCATCCAGGTCGAATAAGGCTAAATCCATCAGTATTTCTCCGGCAGGCAGGGAGTGAAATGGGGGTGTATACAGAATAGCGGATAGCGTAAGCCGCCAGCCAGTGGCGGCAAACAAATTGCGCAGAGCATAAGAAACCCTGATGACAGTTTTGCGACACTTTGTTGAATCTTTGCATAACTTAGAACGCAACAATATTGGCTGTCGTCTCTGATGGGGTGGTAACTATAGGTTTAATGCGCTGGCCATCCAGGAGTTAACGATGCTGATCATTCGCCTTTATAGCGGTCCGGTTTTTGTCGGCGATGAAGAGGAACAGGATAATGACGCCACCACTGACATTGAAGCCGCTGCCGCAGCTGAGTTTTTCGCAGCTTGAGACCTCATGCAGTACCTAATGGCTTAAATCGGGTCGAACACGTTTTCGACCCTGATTATTTTTGATTACTCCGCCAGCGCCTGCTGCAGATCGGCGATCAGATCTTCCGCATCTTCAATACCCACTGACAGACGCAGTAACTGTGGCGTGATGCCGGTTTTTAGCCGTTGCTCCAGCGGAATCGATGCATGGGTCATGCTAAACGGCTGGCTGATCAAACTTTCCACACCGCCGAGACTTTCTGCCAGGGTGAACAGTTTTGAACGCTTGATCACCCGGCGGGCAAAGGCATCGTCACCTTTCAGCCGTACCGAAATCATGCCGCCAAAGCGGCTCATCTGCTTTGCCGCCAACCCATGTTGCGGATGGCTTGTCAGGCCCGGATAGTAGACTTCTTCTACCTGCGGCTGGCTTTCCAGCCACTGGGCGATGCGTAGGGCGCTGTTACTGTGGCGCTCCATGCGCAGCGCCAGCGTGCGGATACCGCGTAGTGTCAGGAAGCTGCTGAACGGGTCGAGAATGCCACCCACCGCGTTTTGCAGGAAACCCAGCTGTTCGGCCAGCTCCGGGTTATTCCCTACCGCAGCCACACCGGCCACCACGTCGGAATGGCCATTGAGGTATTTGGTGGCAGAATGCACTACCACGTCAAAGCCGAGTTCCAGCGGACGTTGAATATAAGGTGAGGCGAAGGTGTTGTCCGCCACGCTGATCAAGCCGTGTTTTTTAGCGATCGCCGCGATGGCGCTCAGATCCGCGAGTTTCAATAGCGGATTGGTCGGCGTTTCCACCCAGATCATTTTGGTATCCGCTTCGATCGCCTGCTCCAGAGCGGCAATGTCCGCCGGGGAAACATAGGTAACCCGCAGACCGGCAGTGCGGCTGCGTACCCTTTCCAGCAGGCGATAGGTCCCGCCGTACAAATCGTCAACCGCTACCAGGTGGCTGCCCTGATCGAGCAGCTCCAGCACCGTCGAGCAGGCTGCCAGGCCAGAAGCAAAAGCGTAGCCGCGGCTACCGCCTTCCAGTTCGGCGATGGCGCTCTCCAACGCGGTACGCGTTGGGTTGGCGCTGCGTGAATATTCATAGCCGGTATGCTCCCCCGGTGCCGGTTGGGCATAGGTGGAAGTGGCGTAAATAGCCGGCATTACGGCACCGGTAGCGTCCGGGGTATAACCGGCATGAACGGTCAACGTATCAAACTTGGTCATACAATCATCCTTATTAACGTAATTTTTGGCGCCAGGCGTTAAGCACGTCTGTGCGGGTAATCAGACCGAGGAAGCGCTCGCCGTCGAGCACCACCGCCACGTGGCCGTGGTTGAAGGTGGCGAGCAAATCCTGATAGCTGGCTTCTTTTTGCAAGGTTTTGACCGAATGGGTCATGGCGCGGGAGGCCGGCAGGCTGAAATGTTTGGCATCTGCCTGCACGGCATTTAGCAGATCCCACTCGTCGATCAGACCTATCACCCGATCGCCCTCCAGCACCGGCAACTGTGAAATGTCATACAGCCGCATGCGGGCATGGACGATAGCCAGGGTATCTTCCGATGCCACCGACACCGCCGCGCCTTCGTCGTGGCGGTAAGCGATCAGATCGCGCAGATCGCCGTGCTGCGGCTTGCTTAGCAGGCCCTGTTCCAGCATCCAGTGATCGTTATACATTTTAGACAGGTATTTGTTGCCGCTGTCGCACACAAAAGTGACCACCCGTTTGGATTCCGTCTGCGCCTGGCAATAGCGCAGCGCGGCGGCCAACAGGGTGCCGGTGGATGAACCGGCCAGCACGCCTTCTTTGCGCAGCAGATCGCGCGCGGTGGTGAAGGCTTCGGCATCGCCGATACGATAGGCGTTGCGCACCTGGTTGAAGTCGCTTAACGGCGGGACAAAATCCTCACCGATGCCTTCTACCAGCCAGCTGCCGGCCTCACCGATCTGACCGTTATCGAGGTAGTCCGCCAGGATCGAACCGGCGGGGTCAGCCAGCACAAATTCGGTCTGTGGCGACACTTCGGCAAAATAGTGGCTAAGACCGCCCAGCGTGCCGCCGGAACCGACGCCGACCACGATAGCATCCACCTGATGGCCCATCTGTTGCCACAGTTCCGGGGCGGTGGTGCGGGAATGGGCCGCCGGGTTTGCCGGGTTGTTAAACTGATCGATATAGAACGCGCCAGGTATCTCACTTGCCAGGCGTTTGGCGTAGTCCTGATAGTAAGCCGGGTGGCCCTTGCCCACGTCGGAGCGGGTCAGCAAAACTTCCACACCCAGTGCACGCAAATGGAAAATCTTCTCCCGGCTCATTTTGTCTGGTACCACCAGCAGCAATTTATATCCCTTCAGGGCGGCCACCAGCGCCAGCCCCAGGCCGGTATTGCCGGCGGTGGCTTCAATGATGGTCCCGCCTGGCTGCAGGCTGCCATCACGCTCAGCCTGTTCGATCATCGATAGTGCCACGCGGTCCTTGATCGAACCGCCGGGGTTTTGATTCTCCAGTTTGACGAACAGTCGGCAGGGGCCGGTATCGAACTGGGTCAGTTCCAACATCGGAGTGTTGCCGATCATATCGATGACGGAATGGGATATGGCCATGGGGTGCCTCCAAAATAATTCGGTTTAAAAGCCGTTATCTGGATGATAGCCCTGGCAATAAGCTCATTAAAAAGAACAAATAACCGTTAAATATGCATTTTTGGAATATATTAATTCAATTTGGACGTATGGAGGCACAGATGTGCAGCAGTTTAGATGTGCAGCCGTGTAGCGGTGGGTAGTATAAAAAAAACACTTACGGCTGGCTTTTTATCCAAATTACGCGTAACAGCGTACAGTTATGTAAAAATGATGAAAATTCATCCTAAACCCTGCAAAAATAAGATGAATCTAATAAACTCACAGCAAGGGCATTTTCGGTACGCCGCTCACCCGTCATGGGGCCGCAGGGAGTTTGCGGTTGGTAAATGCGTGCCGGGCCACTCTCGCTGGTTGGCTGAAAACGTGAATATGTTTGAAAGTTAACGCTATTTCAATGATTTGAATGGACACTCTGGCGACGTCATGATGAAAAGAAACTTACCTACCACACTGAAAAAATTAACTTTTAGCGTCAGCATACTGTTGCTGGCCGTGCCTGTTGTCCAGGCGGCCGAAGCGCCGGCGGCGCCGCAGGTGGACGCCAAGGCCTACGTGCTGATGGATTACAACAGCGGTAAAATCTTGGCGGAAGGCAATGCCGACACCCGTCTCGACCCCGCCAGCCTGACCAAGATCATGTCCAGCTATGTGATCGGCCAGGCAATCAAGGCCGGCAAGATTAAACCTGAGGATATGGTGACCGTCGGTAAGGACGCCTGGGCGACCGGCAACCCGGCGCTGCGCGGCTCCTCGCTGATGTTTATCAAGCCGGGCGATCAGGTACCGGTAATAGAACTGAACAAGGGCATCGTCATTCAGTCGGGTAACGATGCCAGCATCGCACTGGCCGATTACGTAGCAGGCAGCCAGGATTCGTTTGTTGGCTTGATGAACAACTATGCCAAATCGCTGGGCCTGCAGAATACCCATTTCCTGACGGTGCACGGCCTGGATGCGGAAGGGCAGTACAGCACCGCCCGCGATATGGCGCTATTGAGCCAGGCACTGATCCGCGATGTGCCGGATGAATACGCGCTGCACAAAGAAAAAGAGTTCACCTTCAATAAGATTCGCCAGGTTAACCGCAACCGTCTGTTGTGGAGTACCAACCTAAGCGTCGATGGCATCAAAACCGGCTATACCGGTGGCGCTGGGCATAACCTGGTGGCTTCCGCTACCGACGGCCCAATGCGTTTGATCTCGGTAGTGCTGGGTGCGCCAAGTGACCGTATCCGCTTTAGTGAAAGTGAAAAACTGCTGACCTGGGGTTTCCGCTTCTTTGAAACCGCCACGCCAATCAAAACGGACAAGCCGTTTGTGACCCAGAAAGTGTGGTTTGGCGACGTCGGCGAAGTGCCATTGGGCGTAGCGAAAGATGCCGCCGTCACTATCCCGAAAGGGCAGATGAAAAACCTGAAGGCCAGCTACAAGCTGAACCAGCCGACGCTGGAAGCTCCGTTGGCAAAAAATCAGGTGGTCGGCACCATTGATTTCCAGCTCGACGGCAAAACCATTGAGCAATATCCGCTGGTGGCGATGCAGGAAGTGAAAGAAGGGAACTTTTTCAGCCGTATCTGGGACATGGTGATGATGAAGCTGACCCAGTGGTTCGGTAGTGTGTTTGGTTAACTTCTCCGTTAATGCAGCCAAATGAGAAGGGTGTACTCAGTTACACCCTTTTTGTAATAACCAAAATAATTGGAGTTGCATCAAGGCGGCAAGAGCGAGAAGCTCCAGGAGCTTACTCACGTAAGTGACTGGGGTGAGCGCACGCAGCTAACACAGATGCAGCTTCAAGTATGAAGGGTATTCAGTTACAGGCTACCACCTTGATCGCCAGCCCACCTTGTGATGTCTCGCGATACTTGGCGTTCATGTCTTTGCCCGTTTCATACATGGTTTCGATCACCTTATCCAGGCACACGCGCGGCTCACTGGTGCGGCGCAGCGCCATACGTGCGGCATTGACCGCCTTCACCGCGGAAATGGCGTTACGTTCGATACAGGGCACCTGAACCTGACCGGCCAGCGGATCGCAGGTTAGCCCCAGGTGATGCTCCATGGCGATCTCCGCCGCGATGCAAACCTGAGCCGGGCTGCCGCCCATCAATTCCGCCAGACCGGCTGCCGCCATGGAGCAGGCGACGCCCACCTCGCCCTGACAACCCACTTCTGCACCCGAAATAGAGGCGTTCATCTTGTACAGCGCGCCAATGACGCCAGAGGTCAGGAAGTAACGGCTATAGGAATTAGGGTTCACCGGGCGAATAAACTGGTCGTAATAGGCCAGCACCGCCGGGATGATGCCGCAGGCACCGTTGGTTGGGGCGGTCACCACGCGGCCACCGGCGGCGTTCTCTTCGTTGACGGCAAAGGCGAACATATTGATCCAGTCGACCACGTTCATTGGGTCGATATTATTCTTGTCGCCGGTGACCAGCAGGCGGCGCAGGGCAGCGGCGCGACGCTGAACCTTCATCGGGCCTGGCAATAGGCCTTCGGTGTTCATACCGCGTTCGATGCCGGCGCGCATCACCTGCCAGACGTCAGCGAAGTGCGCATCGATCTCGGCTTTGCTGTGCAGCGCCAATTCGTTTTGCATCACCAGGCCAGACAGCGACAAACCGGCGTCTTTACAATGTTGCTGCAAGTCTTGCGCCGAGTTGAACGGGAAGGGCACCTGAACCGGATTGGCCGCAGCCAGGCCGAAATGTTCTTTGTCGACGATAAAACCACCGCCGGTAGAGTAATAGGTTTTGCTGTGTAACAGTCGTTCACCGGCGAAGGCGCTGATGCGCATGCCGTTTTCATGCAGCGGTAAGTTATCGCTGTGGAAATTCATGCTGGTTTGCAGCGGGAAATCCACTTCATGGTGGCCCTTGGCCAGCAACAGGCGGCCGCGTTGTTCAACGTCGCGGATAAAACCGGCGATACCGTCGATATCAACATCGTGCGGCAGGTTACCCGCCAGGCCCATAATAATCGCGATGTCGGTGTGGTGACCTTTGCCGGTCAGTGACAGCGAACCGTAGACGTCCACCACCACGCGAGTGGTGTCCAATAGCTGCTGGCTGGCAATCAATTCGTCGACAAACAGCTTGCCGGCTTTCATCGGGCCGACGGTGTGAGAGCTGGACGGGCCAATACCAATTTTGAAAATATCGAAAACGCTGACCATGGTCTCGCCTCCTTCTTCAGGTGTTAGGCGTTAATGCAGGAAAGGGGGCCGTGCTGAAAAGCCGGCGCAAGATAGCGCCGGCTGGTCTTGATTAGAAGCTGTACAGGATTGCGGAGATGGCGATCAGGCCCATCACTACCACGAACACGTTGCTGATGTGGCCGCTGTATTTGCGCATGGCCGGCACTTTACGGATAGCGTACATCGGCATCAGGAACAGCAGCATGGCGATGATTGGGCCACCCATGTTCTCGATCATGCCGAGGATGCTTGGGTTCAGGGTCGCAACAATCCAGGTAGTCACCAGCATAAACAGGGCAGTGATACGGTTCAGCTTGTTGGTGCTGATGGTTTTACCGCGGCTCTTCATCGATTTGGCAATCAGTCCGTTAAAGCCTTCACGTGCGCCCAGGTAGTGACCGAGGAACGATTTGGTGATGGCGATAAAGGCGATAACCGGCGCGATGTAGGCAATCATCGGGTTATTAAAGTGGTTAGCCAGGTAAGACAGAATGGAGATGTTCTGCGCCTTGGCTTCCGCCAGGTTTTCAGGCGACAGGCTCAGCACGCAACTGAACACGAAGAACATTACGGTCAACACCATCATGATGTGAGCGAAGCCCAGAATGCGCGAGCATTTCTTCTCGGCTTCTTCCTGACCGTACTCTTCACGCTTGGCCACCGCAAAAGCAGAGATGATTGGTGAGTGGTTGAAGGAGAATACCATCACCGGGATCGCCAACCACAGGGTGATAACCAGACCATTTCCCATACCCGTGCCTGCGCCGGACAGAGAAACGTTATCAAAGATAGCGGTGGTCCAATTCGGGATCAGGTACACAGCCAGCAGCATCAATACGGCGACAAACGGGAACACCAGGATACTCATGGTCTTCACGATAGCCTGCTCGCCGAAACGCACGATGGTCATCAGGCCGACAATCAGGATCAGCGACAGGATGGCACGTGGCGGCGAAGTCATACCCAGTTGGTGGGTAATAAAGCTGTCGACGGTGTTGGTGATGGCGACGCTGTAAACCAACAAAATGGGGTAGATGGCAAAGAAGTAAAGCAGAGTGATCAGCTTACCGGCGCTGATACCAAAGTGCTCTTCTACGACTTCGGTGATGTCTTCACCGGCATTTTTACCGGAAAGAACGAAACGGCACAGGCCACGGTGGGCGAAGAAGGTCATCGGGAAAGCGATGATGGCCATGATGATCAGGGGAATCAGCCCGCCGATACCGGCGTTGATTGGCAGAAACAAAACGCCCGCGCCGATAGCAGTGCCGTACAGGCCCAACATCCACATGGTGTCGGTTTTACGCCAGGTACTGGTAGAGCCAGAAGCCGCAGAGGCAACAGTGCCGGTCTGTGTAGTGTCCATAAATATCTCCGAAGTGAACACGCTAATTTAAAATTAAAATCAAAACTTAAGGTTAAATCCGAATGACGCAATATCAGATGGCGGCATCGGTAAGAATCAGATGTTGCTTACGGGGATGGTTGGCGTCCCCCTGGTTGTTTAATAGGCTAATTACCCTTGGCAGCGATGCCGGATAATTAATCAAATGATATTTAGCCTGTCGAGGGCATCGTATCGGTACTGCTGCCGGGAGGTCATTGCCTGCCGATTTTCGTTGGCGGCAAGATAACGATTTACAGTAGAAACAACCGTGATCATGCTCTCAAATGCGCAATATGTGCGGGTAAATATGTTTTTATTGGTTTTTCATGCATGTGTTGCGCAATTGTGTAAAATTTAATGCTGAATTAGCTCTCATCAGTGTTTCAGAGTTTATCTGGCATGAACAATCTGTAACCAGATAAAACGCTGCGATTGTCAGCAAGTCGAGCAATATATTTTAAGCGTGAGTTAGGATCTAGCTAAAAACCCGCAATAAGCGGTTTTAGTGACGCAGATCACATTGCTATTTAAAGCGAAATTTCAACTAACTGATTGTTTTTTATTTTATTTATTGTGATTTTTCAGCTAGTAACGCGAGTAAACTAGCTAAGTGGTTAGCGGATAAAAATGCTTAATCATTCATCATATAAATAAGCTGAATTGGTTATATTTAAAGCTTGTTGGTTGCGTAATTGTTGATATTTATCGTGCGAACGTTACTGCGATTTATCATATAAAAGCGTTGTTATGCAGAGTGTAAAAGTAATATTCCCTAGGATTTATCTGTGAATAAGGAATAAGCCTGCAGAACTGTTTCAATTTATTAACCTATTTTTGGGTAGGGATAATAAAACAATCGAATCAATTGCGCATTATTTGTCCAGTTTCTTGCCGGGATAGAAGGGGAGATAGAAGAGCACCGCCGACCGGGGTCGACGGCAGGATGCAGATTAAAAACGAATGGCGATCGCTTTTTCGCTGAAAAACTCCGCAAACTCGGGATCGGGTTGACGATCGGTGATCACTCGGTCGAATTGGGTCAATGGCCCGATGCAGGCGGGTTTGGTTTTACCGAATTTATTGTGGTCAGCTACCAGGATTTTTTGTTGTGACATCATTATCGCCCGGTGCTTCATCTCAAGTTCATCAAAGTTAAAGCAGGTTGCGCCATGCTGCAGGCTCAAACCGGCGGCGGAGATAAAGGCGATATTGGGGCAGATATGATCCAGCTCGCTGTGGCGGCCGACGGCGGTGAATATGTAGTTGTTCGGCTTGAATTCGCCGCCGCACAGGATCACCTTACAGTTCGGTTTGTCCTGTAACGCCAGAAAGGTATTCAATGAGTGGCAGACTGCAGTGAAGACCAGGTCGTCAGCGATCGCGTCGATGATCGCCGGCGTAGTGGTGCCGCAGTCGAAAAATACGGTGTCATTTTCACTGATAAGCTGCGCGGCGAGCAGGCCGATACGGCGTTTCTCCGTGACCTGCTTGGCTTTTTGGTCGGAAACAAAATAATGGGTCACGCCGTTACTGCGCGGATCGGCCACCACGTAACCGCCCAGTAGCACCACGGCCGCCGGCTCAGCGCTGAGATCGCGGCGAATAGTCATTTCTGACACGCCCAACAGGACGGCGGCTTCTTTTAAGTGGATCTTGTCAGAGCGCTTTAACGCCTGGACTAATCGATTGATACGTTCTTCGCGCCGCGTTTCCATCAGTCTGTCTTCCCACAGGGTTAAGAGAGTTTCTCCAGGGCTGAACACACAAATGCGGGGTAATAGCGGTCCAGCCATCGGCTGAACTTATTACCCCGCATCAGATTATCTCGGCGTGCGCCCGGAACCCAGACGCCTCAGGTTATCAGTAGCTGCCGGTAGCAGCCTGATCACCGGAAACGATTGCTACGCCAGAGCTGGTGCCGATACGAGTTGCACCTGCTTTAATCATCTTCTCGGCGGTTGCGCGATCGCGCACGGCGCCGGATGCTTTAACACCCATCTCGCTGCCTACCGTTGCGCGCATCAGTTTGACGTGCTCTTCACGAGCACCGCCGGTGCTGAAGCCGGTAGAGGTTTTAACGAAGGCCACATCGAGTTCGCGGCAAATTTCACAAACCTGAACGATCTGCGCATCGCTGAGCAGGCAGGTTTCCAATATTACCTTCAACGGGATCGCCGCGCAAACCTCGCGCACTGCGGCGATGTCGGCTTTAACTTCATCCAGCAGGCCACTTTTCAGCCAACCCACGTTGATCACCATGTCAATTTCCTGCGCGCCGGCAGCAATGGCCGCTTTAGCTTCGAAAGCTTTGGTGACCGTCAGGCCGGCACCCAGCGGGAAACCAATCACCGAGCAGATTTTAACTTCGCTTTCCTGCAGCAGGTGCGCAGCCAATGGCACGTAACCAGAGTTAACGCAGACGGCGTAGAAGTTGTGTTGTTGCGCTTCTTCACACAGTTTGGCGATTTGCTCTTCAGTGGCATCCATAGCCAGCAGGGTGTGATCGACATAGCGGGCGTAATCAATGTTTTCGGTAGTCATCTCGATTCCTTATTAAGGTTATATCAAAGCAGGATGTGATTAATGTTATAATAATAACATTCAACTGGCGGTAAACATAGTGATGTTTAAAAATGAATACCAGATCATCGTTTATTGGCTGTTTAACGTATAACATGGGGTGATATGAATGTTATTTAAGTAACATTTTAGGCGTTGGTCGCGGGATCGCTCGCGTGAACACCCAGGGGGAAAAGTATGGAAATGATAATAAATTTAGCGCCAGAGCAATTCGGAGCGCAACCGTATGAAGTTTTCCGTAACGATGAATTCGTAGTCACCGTTGTTAACTGTGCAGCCGCAGGGCCGATATTGGCGCTGGCAAACCGCCGTGGCTCACTGCGAGTATTGCCTTACCGCGCGCTGACGATTTGGGATGCTGATTTTGATGGCTACTCATTGAAGTCGGGCCGGCGCAGTGTCAAAACTCTCGGGGGTAGGTCGGAGGGCAGTGTGGCCTTTCATTCACATTGGTCACCACAGGGGAGGGTATTAACAGACATGCAGTTTGTCTGGTTGCAGGTTGAGGGCGATACGCTGACGCTTTATGGCCGTGGGGAATCTGCCCATCAACCTTGTCGGCTGCGTCCGGCGGTCCGTTTGACGGCGGACAGCGCTCAATTCTCCATTGATATGCAAATCACCAATCTTGCCGACCACCCCCTGCCGCTAAGTTATGTTTGCCAGCTTAACTACGGCTGTGTTCCCACGGCAGTTTTCCGACAGAACCTGCCGACGTCAGCGCTGACACCACCGGGGAGTCTCACCGAAGAAGGACTGCAGTGCTCGGACGACTTGTCACTGTATGTTGATCAGGCCGAATTCTATATGTTGGCGTCGAAAGGAAGACGATATGTTACGCGCTTCTCCACTGAGCAGTTTAATTATGGTCTGCGACCTATCACCCAGCAGGGAAATCAGCGCTTGTTCAGGTTCATTCAGCCGGCCACCTGCAGCCTGCGAGGGCAGAGTGAAAGCTCAAGAATGATGATCGGGGCGGGAAAAACGCGTGAGTTCTGCGTGATAACCGGGGTGGTGTGATAGCCGGGGCGGAGCTGCCCCGGCCAAAATACAGGCTTACTCTTTCACCCAGCCCTTGCGGATCGGGAAGGCGAACAGGAGGCGGTACAGGCGCGTCAGCTTGTCGGCGATGCTATCGCCAAACAGGTTCCATACCAATTGAGCAAACAGACAACCGACCAGGCCGACCAGGAAGCCGCCTACCATATCCAGCGGCCAGTGCACGCCCAGATAGACGCGCGACCAGGCAATGCCGGCCGCGACAGCCAGCAATAAAATGCCTGACCAGACCCGATGCCAGAACAAAAAGGCCAGAGCGAAAGTGAAGATAGCGGTACCGTGATCGCTGGGGAAGGAGCTGTCCGGCGCGTGGGCCAGGAAGGTATAACCGACACCGGCCACAAACGGCCGTTCGTGTGGCAGCAGCATGCCAATGGTCGCGGAGGCAAGCATGGCGAACAGCAGAGCAATTGTCGTCTTGGCCACCACTTGACGCTGCGACACCAGTTGATTCTGCGGCCCCCACAGCCATAGCCCAACGATCAGCATAGGTACGATAGCGATCAGATCGCGCGCCAAAAAGGTGGCGATATCAATCAACCACTCGGGGGACGCCGGGGTCGCGTTGATCCAGGCGAAAAGAAGATAATTCAACTGCTCCATAAAAGTTACCTCGTCTTGCGGCGGATATACCCGCTCACCATCCAATAAACAGCCAGTTGGCTGAGCCAAACCCACCAACCTGCCCACAGGTTATGGGTAAGAAAATGCGCGCCACGCATCACCTGACCAAAACCCATAAGCATGCCGAGCACAATGCCGCCGAACCAGCACCAGTAGGCCAGGCGTGGCCGTTGCGGATAAAACAGGAAAAACAGTGCCATCACCGCAAAACCGCTGGAGGCATGGCCACCAGGGAAGCAACGACCCGGACCGGGTTCTGCTGGAATTGCGCCGAACAACGGATAGGACATCGCCTTGCCGCCGTATTCGATCAAATCCCAGGGACAGGAATGGGCGCTGGTGGCTTTAAGAATACCGACCACCAATGGACCAATGCCGATCAGCAACATGGTGACGATCATGCGCGGATTACGGCGGTAAATGCCCCAAAACAGCGCCAGCACTGCGCCGGTAATCACGCCAATTTTCAGCAAACGGTGGTTAATCAAGTCCAGCCAGCGATCGTTCTGCCAGGGGAAATGTCCGCTGGTGACATCGAACCAGTAATTGCTGACAGCCCAGTCCAGCTGTTCGTTACGCGACAGCCAAAGGAACAACAAGCCACTGACGACCAAGCCCAAAACCTGCCAACGGTAAAAGGATGCCGGCAGTGAGTAAAGGGTGTTAGTCTTAATTTGGGGCGTCGTTGAGGATTGATTTAATGAACGTTTTGGGTTCACGCGCAGGCTCGGTGACATTAACGGATGCTGCCACTGTAATAATTCTGTCTTAAGAAAACCTTAATGCCCAAATTACCGGGATTGAAAAGCAATAGGCGGATTATAGACTTTCGGTTAAGGTAATCGTTTGCTTTTATTGGAATGATGTAGTGATGACAATAAAATTGAATTTGGCGTTATTGGCAGCCTGCAGTGCGGTTTTGTCCCCCTTGGCATTAGCGCAGATTACCGGGCCGATTGTGGTGCAAGGCGCGATGCCAGTAGAGGCAGAACGTTTTGCCCAACGCCTGGAAAACCCGCGCGAAGAGCAGATTGGCGGCTGGCGTTTCTGGCGTGGTACGGTGGATGGGTATCCGGTGGTGGTGTCAGAAACCCTGAAAGGTATGTCTAATGCAGCGGCCGCTACGGCTATTGCCGCTACCCAATTTCATCCGGTAGCAATCATCAATCAGGGAACCGCCGGTGGTCACGATCCGGCACTGAAGGTGTACGACATCGTATTGGGCAAGTACTCGGTCAGTCTGGGTGCGTTTAAAACACCGAAGAAGGCGGCGGGGGAAGGCAGTGACTCGCGACAATGGCAGCCGATGGATTTACTGGCTTCGAAAGGCAGTGCCGGTGAAGATAAAAATGCCCATACCATCCGTCAGTTTC
Source organism: Serratia sp. NA_13 (assembly GCF_052691735.1). Lineage (NCBI taxonomy): Bacteria > Pseudomonadati > Pseudomonadota > Gammaproteobacteria > Enterobacterales > Yersiniaceae > Serratia > Serratia sp. NA_13. The sequence continues at coordinate 172,647 of NZ_JBQZFV010000007.1, read as the reverse complement.
CGGCTGATGCTAAACTTTTGGCGATAGCTGAAAGTGTTAAGGGCAGCTATACCCAGGGCAAGGTAATTGAAGGGGTTATCGGTTCCGCCGATGTGTGGAACAGCGAACTGGACCGCATTGGTTACTTCCACGAAAACTACCATACCTCGGTTGAAGAGATGGAGACTGCCTCTGCCGCACAGATCGCCGCTTCCTTTAACATTCCTTTTGTCGGCATCCGCGTGTTGTCCAACAATATTACCAATCAGGGTAAATACGACCCACAGACTGGCCTGGCGTGCCAAGACTATGTCTATCAGGTGGTGAAGGCTTATATCGCCAAAAACTTACCCCGTTAATGATTTATCCTAATTAATGGTCAGTGGCGGGTTATTGCCACTAGTCACCATACATTGTAAAGAATATTAAACTACTGGCGAGCTAGCCGGTAGTGTATTAGCTTATGCCCGGAGTATTTAATAAATTGTAGGGATATAAACATGAACAAGGCATCCGTTATATTTTCCGGCCTGCTGATGGTCGCTTCCGCCAGCGCTATTGCTGCCACCTCTGCCGAGGACACCGATATCAGCAAGCAACCGCTGGAAAAGGTCGCGCCATACCCGAAAGCTGAGAAGGGCATGAACCGTCAGGTGATTTACCTGCCGAAGCAGGAACACGAAGAGAATTTCAAGGTTGAACTGCTGATGGGCAAAACGCTGGAAGTGGACTGCAACCGTCACATGATTGGCGGCACGCTGGAAACCAAAACCCTTTCCGGTTGGGGCTACGACTACCTGGTGCTGGAAAAACTGTCTGAGCCTGCTTCCACCATGATGGCTTGCCCGGACAAGACCAAACAGCAGAAATTTATCGCTGCCAACCTGGGTGATGCTGCCATGCAACGTTACAACAGCCGCTTGCCAATCGTGGTCTACGCACCGAAAGACGTGGAAGTGAAATACCGCGTGTGGAAGGCCGAAGACACCGTGAGCAAAGCTGAGCAGAAGTAATGCTGATGTGTGCTAACCATTAGCACGGCTAAGTTATTATCCGAGCATTAACCCGTTTGGGGAGTGAGTTGCGCTGTTGGCAATCGTTCCCCAGCGGGTTTTTTTGTGCCTCGCATAATAGCTTTAATCAATAGAAAACCACGGTGAAAGTCTGTAATTTGAGGAGCGAACAAGTACTGATAAAGGCCGCAGGATTAAAAAGTTAGCTTTAATGCTATGCGTGCAATAACGAAATCTACCTGGCTGGGAAAAAATGACAAAATTAATTGAATTTAGCGCCATAACTGAAGCGGCTGAGCGGCTAGTCGGAAAGGTAATTCGAACCCCCACCATCCCTGGATCAAAATTGACGGAAAAGATTCAGAGACCGGTTTTTCTGAAACTTGAAAACACTCAGCTTGGTGGTTCTTTTAAAGCACGGGGCGTGCTTAACAAGTTTTTGAGCCTGGCGGATGATGTGAAAGATAAGCGGTTTGTGGCGGTGAGTGGCGGTAATTTTGGCATTGCGATAGCCGAGGCGGCGAAGATCTTTGGGGCTGATGTCACTATTATTATGCCGAAAAGTGCCCCGGCAACTGCCATCGACCGGGTGGGGGGACTGGGCAGCACTGTTATCGTGGAATCTGATGTTCACGCTGCGTTTGAGCGGGCTAAGGCTTTGGCTGAGCAGGGGTACGTAGTCATTGATGATTGCAACGACTCGCTGATCGCCGAAGGGCATGGAACCTTGGCGCTTGAGTTCATTGCCGACTGCCCGGAGCTTACCGACGTCCTGGTTGCGGTGGGTGGTGGCGGTATGCTGGCCGGTGTGGCAACTGCGCTAAAAGCCATAAAGCCAGAGATTAGAATTTGGGGTGTTGAAACCTCTGGGGCAAGTTCGATGCACCAGGCATTGCGCGCCGGCAAGCCGGTGAACATTGAGGTGACTTCAATTATTTCTACCCTCGGTGTGCCTGCCATTGATGAAGTGATGCTGGCCCATGCTCAAGCTTATATCGAGGAAGTGGTTGTGGTATCGGATAAGGCCGCGATAGAGGGAATGGTGGCCTTTGGCGAAGATGCAAAATTATGGGTTGAACTGGCGTCCGGGACGTTGATACCTGCGGCTATGACCATTGCTCCCAAACTTCCCGCTGAAGCCGTCATCGGGATTGTAGTATGCGGTGGAAATATCTCCCATCAGGACATGTCTAAATGGGTTGGCTACTCACAAACTCTGTGATTTAGCCCCTGTGGAGTTTATTCAGGCAATAAAAAACCCGCTTTCCTCACAGCAACAATAAAATCAATAACTTATTGTTTTTACAATAGGTTATTATTACGGTGTGGGGTGAGGAAATGCGGGGATTGCCAACCTATGCCGCCACTTGGCATGGTCGCTAGCGGGTTGAATTGCAGGGCTGTTTCGAGGTGTTCCGGCGCAAGGTGAGCGTAGCGCATGGTCATCTTGATTTCATAGTGTCCAAGGATACGTTGCAGTACCAATATGTTACCACCAGACATCATAAAGTGAGCGGCGAAGGTGTGGCGCAATACGTGAGTAAGCTGCCCTTTTGGTAACACGATGCTAGTGCCCTCGATAACCGACATAAACTTAAAATAGCACTCGCCGAAAAGGCGGCCATCTCCAATCTTGAGCAGCTTTTTGTAAAGCTCCTTGCTGAGCGGGACGCTGCGGTTCTTTTTCCCTTTGGTTCTGACAAACGTGATTTTATGCGGTGATTACCTCAGCACAATACATACCTTTATCTGTGCAAAAAATTGTATTAGCTCAGACTTGATCTGACATTGTCACAGCACAGAGTTAAACCTAACAGGGCAGCTCTGTGCCAAAAGCGGACTTTCTAGAGGGCTGCTATCGTCCCATAATCGACGGGCTCCCCGATAGTTATGCCGAGACTTTCATAGATGACATGATAGCACTGGCAAATCTGACCAAGGGTGCGTTGCATCATCATCTCGGTGACAAGAAAAGCCAAAGGGACTTTACCTTGTTGCACAGAAAATAATGTGTACTAGCGATCCATGTGACTAAAGCTACCAACACCAATATGAGATCACCCTATGGATACAAACTGGTGCCATAGGGTTTAAGTAATACTCCTCCGACAGTACGCTTGCTGAAGTAGAGCGTATTGCAGAGAAGAAGGATCTGTGCGCCCAAACATTTCCTCACATCGTGTTTTAGGCCTTTTGCAATAACGCCCTGTTCATTGCGAGAATCGTGCCTAACAACGAGAGGAGTAGAAGTCCGATAACACCCCATGCAAAGAACGCCAAGCCTGTTCGATCCAGCAAAATACCTCCGACAATCCCGCCAGCGGCAACGGCGGTGTTCCAACCAGTTGTATACATAGATTGCGCGACATCGACCGATTCACCGGCAAAACGAGACAATGCCGTTTGGGTGATAGTAGCAAATCCACCAACGGCCATTCCCCAGATCACCACGGAAGAATAAACCATCTTTGGAAGGCCCCCCCAAAAAGCAAGTAGTAGGGAAGCAAGGGTGAAGACCACGATGCTTGCAACAGCAAGGAGTTGCAGTCGGCGATCAACCATTGAGCCGACGAACCACAGGCCAATGATTGAGCCTATTCCGAAGACGAACAGAACAATATCTACATCCGCGGACAAGCCCGATGGTTCGAGAAGGGGCTCAATGTAGATATAGAGAATGTTGTGAGCGACAACGAAGGTAAAGACCACAAACAGTACGGCACGAATGCCAGTCTTTAGAAAGACTCCTGTAAGAGGCTGGCGCTGCTCCTTGGTCTGACCGGGAAAATCCGGAACGACAGTGATAACCCATACAATGAGCGCCAGTGCCAGGACAGTCATCAGACCAAAAGCACCTTGCCAGCCAATGGTTCGACCAAGCAACGCGCCGAGCGGTACGCCGAACACCAAAGCTATGGTCGCGCCAGCGCCGGATATCGCAATCGCCCGCCCGCTGAGATGTGTTGGTGAGATGCGTACAGCAAAGCCGGCTAGCAGCGACCAAACAATGCCACCGAAGACACCGGCAAAGAAGCGCGCTACCAATGAGATGCTATAGCTATCGGAAAGCGCGGTGACGAGATTGACAACCGAAAACCCAAAGATCGCCACCAACAGCAAAGGACGCCGCCGCCTACCCTGCGTAAGGGTTGTCACTGGAATAGCAGCGACCAGTGCCCCCACCGCGTAGGCAGTAATGAACTGACCGGCCAAACTTTCGGATACATTCAAGCCCCCCGCGATGGAGGAAAGCAATCCTGCCGGCATAATTTCGGTCAACAGCGTGATAAAGGCTGCCATCGCTAGGGCAAGCAGTGCCGGGATAGGCAGGGTCTCCGTGTTCCTACTTGAAGCCGATGTAGTCGTCGTATGCATCAAAAAATTCCTCAAATCGAAGTTGTCTCAGCCCTTTGCAGAGCGCTACCCGACAGTGTGCTCGTTGGCGAAAAGAAGAAAAATAGGCAATAATTCACAACATATATGACAATTTAGTCCTTAATAAGGAAGCTCATGGAAAGCCTTGGTTCCCTCGATATCTTCGTTCGCGTCGGTGAGTCGCGCAGCTTCACGACTACTGGGCAACAACTAGGCATCTCAGCATCAGCAGTTAGCAAGGCTATCGCTCGTTTGGAGGAGCGGTTAGCTACGCGACTGTTCCATCGGTCGACTCGAAACGTCACTTTGACTCCAGAAGGAGCTCTCTTTCTGGAGCGTTGCAGGCGCATTCTGGGTGAGGTGGAGGCGGCGGAAAATGAGCTTGCACAATCTAACCAGATGCCTCGCGGCAAGCTTCGCGTTAGCCTGCCTTCCGTCGGTCTACTGTTCATGCCGCAATTCGCCGAATTTAAACGTCAGTACCCCGACATAGAACTGGATATCGACTGCTCTGATCGTCTGGTGGATGTAATCGAGGAAGGATTTGATGCGGTGATCCGTACGGGAGAGCCAAGTGATTCCCGGTTGATGGCACGTATGCTCGGAAGCTATCGTCGTATCATGGTGGGTGCCCCGAAGTACTTCGAACAATGTGGGGTGCCGAATACCCCCGAGGAACTAATGCAGCACCGCTGTCTACGCTACCGATTCCCCAGTAGTGGCAAGGTCGACCAGTGGCCCCTCAGTCGCGGAGGCCAAATACTCACTTTTGATCTAGCCAGTTCAATGACGGCCAATACACTTGAACCGCTGGTTTGCTTCGCAGAGTCAGGTCTTGGCATCGCGTGTATGCCAGACATTGCCATCCGTCAACAACTGGAAATCGGCAGCTTGGTATCCGTACTGGATGGATTCAATCAAGACCACACCATCTTGCGGGTGCTGTGGCCTTCAAGTCGGCATCTTTCACCCAAGCTGAGAGTCTTCGTTGATTACGTCACCACCGCTCTATTTCCAGATACAAGTAAGAAAACTGTTAGCAACGGTGCAAACGTGATCCCCCCAACGGTTGAAAACTGATCCAGAGGTGAATCTGCTCTCCTGACAACGGGGGAGCTGATGGTCACTTTTAAAACTGCTATGGAAATAAAAATCCTGCGCAAGCAGGGAATGAGTCATCGAGCCATCGCCATGCAGTTGGGTGTGTCTCGCAATACCGTCAAACGCAATCTGAAGGCCGAAAGCCAGCCGCCGAAATACTCTCCCATGCTTCGTGTAGCTTCCGTGTTTGATGATTATCGGGACTAGATCCGCCAAGGGTATACAGGCTATTCACCCCTATAAAATCCCAGCGACCGTTAGTTAGCGCGAGCTCCGTGATTTAGCCAGTAGGTCCACTTCTCGCTCAGAGCGGACTATCAGTTTTGATTGTACGCTGCTAGGCAATGTTGCCAGTTCAAGTCTGAGCTAATACAGCTAAATACCCTATGCATGCATTAGGTGCATGAATTTGCATGATGATCCGGTGTGAGTTTTACCCCCGAAGCGCCAGCACTGGCGCGGATCGCGCCGGATCATGCACCTGCATGAAAAGCGACACACGAAGCGGGCTGGCGAGGCGGGGATAGCATTGCGCGCAAGCGGTGTTTAGACCATTTCAAATTGTCCGTCAGCGGCCCATCGCGGCGATTTATCGAAGTATTCAAACATCCCTTTGGTTTTAGTTCACAGCACTATGCATTTCGATATCAAAATGTGACACCAAAAAACGACACCATAATACACTTACAATGGTGTCGCAAAGTGATACTATAAGCCCCGTGAACAAACGACACCAAAAAATGCTGTCGGATGTGTTTTCCCTGCCTGTCAACGGTTCTATAAAGTGGTCTGATATCGAGGCGCTTTTTACCGCGTTAGGGGCGGAGATTCACGAAAGGGGAGGTTCTAGGATCGCGGTGCTGTTGAAAGGTGAGAAACGAATCTTTCACCGACCACACCCCAGACCTACCACTGACAAGGGGGCGGTAAACTTCATACGGATCTGGTTGGATAGTTTAGGAATTAAACCATGATGAACAATACACTGAAAATCGACGGCCACGTTGCCGTCATCACCTTTGACCCTGAAATTGAAATGTTCCGGGGGGAGTTTGTCGGACTGAATGGCGGCGCTGACTTCTACGCCTACAGTGTTGAAGAGTTGAAAAAAGAAGGCTCTATTTCGCTGACGGTCTTTTTGGATGAGTGCAAAAAAGACGGCATTGCGCCTTACAAATCGTACAGCGGTAAAGTGACCACCCGGTTGTCGCCAGAACGTCATCAGGCGTTAGCGATCACGGCACAGGCCACCGGGCAGTCAATTAATGAACTGCTGAATGAAGGCGTTGATCTGGTCATAGAAAAACACTCCTGACTTACCGGCAACAAAAAGCCGCCAATCACTGGCGGCTCAGATTGATGACAAAGTCCACTGCGGTTAAAAGTTCTGATCTGAGAGCGAATAAAAACAAAGGATTATATCTTCTGATTTACCCCAAACATCCGAAAACCACGTTTTTCGGGTGTTTGTCATCAATCTGAAGCCTGCGAAAGCAGGTTTTTTTGTGTCCGCAAAACGGCCGTCGCCACTTTGTCGCCATCGGACAACACTATGCTGTGTAACTTGTTGTTTTATATGATCATAATTTTATGGCAATAAAAAACCCGCTAGTCTTGAACCTAAAAAGGCGGGACTAACGGGCTCCACAAAATGGGGACATCAAAGAAAAGCAGTGGCACTAATTCAGACTACCCCCGGAAAGGAAAGTTCTCGCCGGCGATAAAAATTTCAAAATATATTTGCCACTGATTCATCTTCGTTGCTTATCAGTTAGCCGAGGATCCCCGGCCACAACACCACTATCAACGAGCCCGCCAGGGTTAACAATACGTTAGCGATGGCGTAGGTGCCGGCATAACCCAGCGCCGGAATGTTACTGCGTGCGGTATCACTGATAATTTCCATTGCCGGGGCGCAGGTACGGGCCCCCATAATTGCGCCGAATAGCAGGGCACGGTTCATGCGCAGTACATAGGCACCGAACAGGAAGCAAATCACTACCGGCACCAGGCTGACGATGAGCCCGGCGATCAGCATCTGGCCGCCAACGGCACCCAGACTGTTGCCGATACCGGCACCGGCGCTCAGGCCGACACCGGCCATAAACACCATCAGGCCAAACTCTTTCACCATGTTCAGCGCCCCCTGCGGAATGTAGCCGAAGGTCGGGTGGTTGGCGCGCAGGAAGCCGAGCATGATGCCGGCCATCAGCAAACCGGCGGCGTTACCTATGCCGAACGAGAAATTGCTGAACTGAATGGTGATCTGGCCAATCAACAGCCCGATGATAAAGAAGGCGCAGAATGCCAGCAGGTCGGTCACCTGGCTGTGGATCGAGATAAAGCCAATTTTCTCCGCCACGCTTTTCACCCGGCGGGCGTCGCCGCTGACCTGCAGTACATCGCCTTTATTGAGTACAATGCTGTCGTCGATAGGCATTTCAATCTGGCTGCGGATCACCCGGTTGAGGAAGCAACCGTGGTCGGTCAGCTTCAACTGGCTCAGGCGTTTGTTCACCGCATTGCTGTTTTTAACCACAATCTCTTCGGTAACGATGCGCATATCCAACAGGTCACGGTCGAAGACTTCTTTGCCGTTGCGGAAGCTGGGATCCAGTCGCGCATGAGCATCGGGGTAGCCGACCAGCGAAATTTCGTCACCCACCTGCAAGACCGCGTCGCCGTCCGGGTTAGCCAAAATACCGTTACGCCGGATACGTTCGATATAGCAACCGGTTTGGCGATAGATACCCAGCTCACGCAGATTTTTGCCATCGGACCAGGCCACCAGTTCGGGACCAACGCGATAGGCGCGGATGACCGGCAGGTAAACCTTGCGTTGGCTGTCGGTGTCCAGGCCGCGTTCGCGGGCAATCTGTTGGGCAGAGGTGGAAAGATCCTGGTGTTGCAGCTTGGGCAGGTAGCGCGCGCCGAAAATCAGGCTCACCAAACCGATCAGGTAGGTCAGTGCGTAGCCAAGGCTCAGATGATCCTGCGCTGCCAGCAGTGCCGGGCCATTGGTGATGGTATTACGTAGTGTATCACCGGCGCCAACCAGAACCGGGGTCGAGGTCATTGAGCCGGCGAGCATACCGGCGGTAAGCCCGATATCCCAATGGAACAGTTTGCCCAGACCGATGGCGATCACCATCGCGGAACCGACCATCACTAGCGCCAGCATCAGGTAATTTTTGCCGTCGCGGAAAAATATCGAGAAAAAGTTTGGTCCGGCTTCCACGCCAACGCAGAAAATAAACAGCATAAAGCCGAGGTTTAGCGCTTCAGTGTTAATGGCGAAGTGTTGTTGGCCGAGCAGCAGCGAAACCACCAAAACGCCAATGGAATTACCGAGTTGAACGGAGCCCAGACGGACTTTACCGAGGCACAGCCCCAGCGCGAGTACCACGAACAGTAACAGGATGTAGTTACCGTTTAACAAACTAGCGACGTTTATGTTCACGTAGGATAACTTATTGTTTACCAGTAAGTGCTTGATATAGATAAATATAAGATATAAATTCAGTCAAAAAGCGACTTCATAAATAACTAACCAGCGAAAGGCGATTCGAAGCATCGATCGGCGGCGTTTATTCTAGTCGCTATGGCGCGTGACAGCCAGCATAAAGCTGGGTTCATGCCCTGCCGAAAGCATTTAACTCTCTTAAGGCCAAGGAAAAAGTTCAGTTTAGCGTTGTCGGTTTACGACCAAGCGTCATCGGCATTGTGGCACGGCTGATTTCTACGGTGTGGTAATGAGGTTAAAGGGGGGAGGGGGCATGGCGAATGAACGGTATTGGTGGGGGATTTTAAGCTGTTTTCTGCTGTTCAGCCTGGTGTATCTCGGCCAGCAGAGCGGGGTGTTTGGCAGCACGGATCATGAACACAGGGGGGAGACCGGCCTGTTGTTGTTTGTGATACCCGGCGTGGTCGCCAGCTATCTATCGAGCAAAAAACGCATTCTCTGCCCGTTACTCGGGGCGTTGTATGCGTTGCCGCTGTGTCTGATCATCCGCCATTTCTGGCTAACGCCGTCTGCCTCGGTTTGGCAGGAATTGGCTTATGCCACCAGCGCGGTGTTCTGGTGTGTGTTCGGGGCGTTGCTGGCTTTGTTTGCGCGCAGCCTGTTGCAGACCTACCGGCAGTGTCATCGTGGCTAATGGCAATAAAAAAGGCGCATTTAGCGCCTTTTCGTCTTTCTGCCTGAGTCTTACTGGAACAGATTCAGGTTTTCTTTGGCATAGGCTTCGAAATCGGTGCAGCCGCCGATGTGTTTCTCATCGAGGAAAATCTGCGGTACGGTTTCTACCGGCTTGCCGACGGTTTTTTCCAGGTCGGCCTTGGTGATGCCTTCAGCGTGGATATCAACATAACGGAAGTTGAAATCGTCACGTTCTTCAGTCAGTTTTTCCGCCAACTCTTTCGCACGGACACAATAAGGACAGCCTGGGCGCCCGAAGATAACTGCAAACATGCAACACTCCTTAGATTGATATTCAATAATTTGATCGCAACTGCAATGACTTTCTGTCAGTCGAAAAAGACTTGAGCCTGAACATTACCCGCATTGATAGCGCTTACTATGCCCGTTGGTTCGGCGAAAAAAAAGCAGGAATTACCTGTTAATCTGATTCATGTAACCGATTAAGCCGCCGGGGGTGTCGCCGCCGATGGGAATTCACTACACTGGAGGCAGAACTTCTGGAGAAGAAAAATATGCGTTCATTCGGTGACTTACCGCGTACCGTGCTGGTTTTGGAAGGGCTGGGCATGCTGTTGTTGGTGCTGGCCTATTTGAGCATTCATAGCCACGTTCAATTACCCGGCTGGTTGGCCTCACAGCAGGCGGCGGTGGGAATGATTTTCCTCGGCGTGGCGCTGATGGTGCCGGCGGCGGCATTTCTGGTTTGGCGGGTGGTGCAAGGATTTGGCCCATTGATGCGCGGTGGTCTGCCGCCGCAGAACGATAGGCACAAGCCAGATTTGCCTGAAGATAAAAACGACAGTGAGCCGCGTGCCTGAATAATGGCTACCGGAGACATACCTGCCAGACAGGTGCTTGCCTTTTTGGGGTGACGAGTGAAAATTGCCATTCTTTCGCGTGATGGAACGTTGTACTCATGTAAACGCTTGGTGGAGGCGGCGGAACAGCGCGGCCACAGCATCGAGGTTATCGATCCACTCTCTTGTTATATGAACATCAACCCAGCCGCGCCGACTATCCACTACCGCGGCCGCCAATTGGAGCGTTACGACGCGGTTATCCCACGCATCGGCTCCGCCATTACCTTTTATGGCACTGCAGTGCTGCGCCAGTTTGAACTGTTGGGCAGTTATCCGCTTAATGAGTCGGTTGCGATCACCCGTGCGCGCGACAAGCTGCGTTCGCTGCAGTTGCTGGCGCGGCAGGGGATCGATTTGCCGATCACCGGTTTTGCGCATTCGCCCGACGACACCGGCGATTTGATCGAACTGGTTGGTGGCGCGCCGCTGGTGGTCAAACTGGTGGAAGGTACGCAAGGTATTGGCGTGGTACTGGCGGAAACTCGCCAGGCGGCGGAAAGCGTGATTGATGCCTTTCGCGGCCTTAACGCCCATATTCTGGTGCAAGAATATATTCGCGAGGCGCAGGGCAGTGATGTGCGCTGTCTGGTGGTGGGGGACAAAGTGGTGGCAGCCATTGAGCGGCAGGCCAAACCCGGGGAGTTTCGTTCCAATCTGCACCGTGGTGGCACTGCCCGCAAGGTAAGCATCACTGCCAAAGAGCGGGCGATTGCGGTCAAGGCCGCCACCACACTGGGACTGGATGTCGCCGGGGTGGATATCCTGCGTGCGGCCCGTGGCCCGCTGGTGATGGAAGTTAATGCTTCTCCGGGGTTGGAAGGGGTGGAAAGCACCACCGGGTTGGATATCGCCGGCAGGATGATCGAGTATATTGAGCAGCGCGGCAGGCCGGGTTTCAGGCTGAAATCGGGCGGATAAGTTTGCCGTAAAAATTCGCCATTTTGGGGCTGGAGTTGTGGCTTTTTGTCGACCATATTTACCCTAATAGCGAATTAAGCCGCATTGATCGTGGCGTCGCGGGGCAATATTCCGTAAGCTATGCGCCTTTTCGCGTTTTGAATATTGTGAGGCTGGTATTATGGATTCACTCATTGTCCCTGATTTGGCGTTGCTGCGACGCTGGCTGGATCAATCGGGCATTTCATTCTTTGAGTGCGATTCCTGTCAGGCGCTGCACTTGCCGCACATGCAAAATTTCGATGGCGTGTTTGATGCCAAGCTGGATCTGGTCGACAACGTGATCCTGTTCTCTGCGCTGGCCGAAGTTAAGCCGACATCCTTGATCCCGCTGGTGGCCGATCTCAGCCAGATCAACGCCAGTTCGCTGACTATTAAAGCGTTTGTTGATATTCAGGACGACAATCTGCCGAAACTGATCGTTTGCCAGTCGCTGAGCATTGCCGTTGGCGTCACGCTGGAGCAGTTCACCCACTTTATGCAGCAGGGCGAAGAGCAAATCTCGATGGTGATCCTCGAGGCCCGGGCGAACGATCTGCTGTTTATGGGTGACGAAGAAGATAACAAGGCTGCGCCTGACCGCCTGCCAATGCTGCACTGATCCCCTCTGTACATGATGCGTGCCGTCCCTCTGGCGGCATGCTGTCGTTATTCCCTTCCGCAATAATATATTCTGTGTTTTACACTTTGCTGCCAGATATTCCTCTTCGTTTATGCCACTAATGGCGTATCACATACAGACAAACTGCATAAAAAATCGATAAAAGCCGGTTTTATCCCCGGAGGCTGGTGCGTTGTGGCAACAGCGGTTATGCTGCTGATTCTGCTAAGGGCTTGCGATTCCCCTGGTGACCATGCGGGCTGGGCACCTGAAAAAGGTGTATGCAATCAACTGCATAGACATTCAATCCGCGGTTGCAACGATTGCGCTCGATCAGGAAAGGTTTTGTATCGTTTGCGGTACAAGTTCAATTCTATGATTCACCCCTGTTTTGGAGGAAGTTACGGATGGTCACCCAACGTAAAAAGTGGTTATCGGGTGTGGTTGCCGGCCTGCTGATGGCAGCAAGCGTCACGGCGTCAGCCGAGGAAAAAACGCTGCACATCTATAACTGGTCCGACTATATCGCGCCGGACACCTTGGCCAAATTCCAGAAAGAAACCGGCATTAAAGTGGTGTACGACGTCTTTGACTCCAACGAAGTGTTGGAAGGCAAACTGATGGCGGGCAGCACCGGTTATGATCTGGTGGTACCTTCATCCAATTTCCTTGAGCGTCAGTCGAAGGCCGGTATTTTCGAGCCGCTCGACAAGAGCAAGATGCCGAACTACAAAAACCTTGATCCCGAGATGTTGCAACTGGTGGCGCACAATGACAAGGACAACAAGTACGGTATCCCTTATCTGATGGTGACTACCGGCATCGGCTATAACGTCGACAAAGTGAAGGCGGTGCTGGGCAAAGACGCACCGGTTGACAGCTGGGATCTGATCCTCAAACCGGAAAACCTCGAGAAGTTGAAAAGCTGCGGTGTTTCCTTCCTGGATGCGCCAAGCGAAGTCTATGCCACCGTGCTGCACTACCTGGGTAAAGATCCCAACAGCACCAACGCGGCAGACTACACAGGTGCGGCCAACGATCTGTTGCTCAAGCTGCGGCCGAACATCCGTTATTTCCACTCTTCCCAGTACATCAACGATTTGGCAAACGGTGATATCTGCGTAGCGATCGGCTGGTCCGGCGACGTGATGCAGGCGGCCAACCGTGCCAAAGAAGCTAAGAACGGCGTGAACGTGGCTTATGCAATCCCGAAAGAGGGGGCGCTGACCTACTTTGACATGTTCGCCATGCCGGCTGACGCCAAAAACAAGGACGCTGCCTACCAGTTCCTGAACTTCCTGATGAAGCCTGACGTAATGGCGGGGATCAGTAACTTCGTGTATTACGCCAACGCGGTGAAGGACTCTACACCGCTGGTCAATGCCGAAGTCCGCAACAATCCGAACGTGTACCCACCGGCCGATCTGCGCGCCAAGCTGTTTACGCTGAACGTGCAGTCGCCGAAGCTGGATCGTGTGATTACCCGCGCCTGGACTAAAGTTAAAAGCGGGAAATGACATACCCTAAATAATTCGAGTTGCATCAAGGCGGCAAGGCCGTAAATCCCTGGGAGCTTAGTCAACTAAGTGACTGGGGTGAGCGGGTGCAGCCAACACAGAGGCAGCTTGAAGGATGATGGCTAGGGGCTCAGTACGCTGAGCCCGGTATCATACCAGCAGGCGGGTGCTCCCCGCCTGCGTTGCCATTTTGGGCCATGGCAATCGCCGTGGTTTTTTGTACTGTTTGCACCGGAGAGCCCCCCGATTGAACGACGTCATCCCTCGTCCTCAAGCCAAGTCGCAGAAGGTCTTCACCCCTCTGCTGGAAATCCGTAACCTCACCAAAACCTTTGACGGTCAAAACGCGGTCGAAGACGTCAGCCTGACCATCTATAAAGGCGAAATATTCGCTTTGCTGGGGCCATCTGGCTGCGGGAAGTCGACGTTGTTGCGCATGCTGGCCGGTTTTGAACAGCCGACGGAAGGGCAGATTGTGCTCGATGGGCAGGACATGTCGCATGTTCCCCCTTACCAGCGTCCGATTAATATGATGTTCCAGTCCTACGCGCTGTTCCCGCATATGACGGTAGAGCAAAACATCGCCTTCGGTCTGAAACAGGACAAAATGCCGCGTGCGGAAATAGCCGATCGGGTAGCGGAAATGCTGTCACTGGTGCACATGCAGGAGTTCGCCAAGCGTAAACCGCACCAGCTATCCGGTGGTCAACGCCAGCGGGTGGCGCTGGCACGCAGCTTGGCCAAACGGCCGAAACTGCTGCTGCTCGATGAGCCGATGGGTGCGCTGGATAAAAAGCTGCGTGACCGCATGCAGCTGGAAGTGACGGATATTCTTGAGCGGGTTGGTGTGACCTGCGTGATGGTCACGCATGATCAGGAAGAGGCGATGACCATGGCAGGGCGCATCGCCATCATGAACCGTGGCAAATTTGTGCAGATCGGCGAGCCGGAAGAGATCTACGAGCATCCGAACAGCCGTTTCAGCGCTGAATTTATCGGCTCGGTCAACGTTTTTGATTGTGTGCTGCAAGAGCGCCATGACGATGGCTTGATCCTGCAAAGTCCCGGTTTACGTCATGCGATTAAGGTGGACTCCGACGCCTCGGTAGTGGACGGCGTGCCGATCCAGGTCGCGCTGCGGCCGGAAAAAATCATGCTGTGCGAAGAGGTTCCGCAGGATGGTTGCAATTTTGCGGTAGGGGAAGTGGCACATATCGCCTACCTCGGCGACCTGTCTATCTACCATGTGAAGCTGCTCAGCGGCCAAATTATTAGCGCCCAATTGCAAAACGGTCACCGTTTCCGCAAAGGGATGCCGACCTGGGGCGACGAAGTGCGATTGTGCTGGGAAGCCGACAGCTGTGTCGTGTTGACGGTGTGAGTCGAGAAGGTGAGGAATAATCATTATGGCAATGCTTGCTGAACACACACCGCCGGAGCCGCCGGCCAAAGGGCCCGGCCCACTAAAAGCCGTTTTCCAGCGCCTGCAGATGGCCCATGGTCGCAAACTGGTGATTGCGGTGCCGCTGCTGTGGTTGACGTTGCTGTTCCTGCTGCCGTTCCTGATCGTGTTCAAGATCAGCCTGGCGGAACTGGCGTTGGCGGTCCCGCCCTACACTGACCTGATGAGCTGGGCAGAGGGTAAGCTGGACATCGCGCTCAATTTTGCCAATTATCTGCAACTGACCGACGATCCGCTGTATATAGACGCTTATCTGCAATCACTGCAGGTGGCGGCGGTATCGACGGTTTGTTGTCTCATCATTGGGTACCCGCTGGCTTGGGCAGTGGCGCACAGTAAATCATCAACCCGCAATATTTTGCTGTTGTTGGTGATCCTGCCGTCGTGGACCTCGTTCCTGATCCGCGTTTACGCCTGGATGGGCATTTTGAAAAATAACGGCATCCTCAATAACTTCTTGTTATGGACCGGGGTGATCGATCAGCCGTTGGTGATCCTGCATACCAATCTGGCGGTGTATATCGGCGTGGTGTATTCCTACCTGCCGTTTATGGTGCTGCCGATTTATACCGCGCTGACGCGGTTGGACTATTCACTGGTGGAGGCTTCGCTGGATCTGGGGGCTAAACCGCTGAAAACCTTTTTCAGCGTGATTATGCCGCTGACCCGCGGCGGGATTATTGCCGGTTCGATGCTGGTGTTTATCCCGGCGGTCGGTGAATTCGTGATCCCGGAGCTGCTGGGTGGGCCGGACAGTATTATGATCGGCAGGGTACTGTGGCAGGAGTTCTTTAATAACCGTGACTGGCCCGTAGCCTCGGCAGTGGCTACCGTCATGCTGCTGCTGTTGATCGTACCGACTCTCTGGTTCCACAAGCATCAGAACAAGGAAATGGGGGGGCAGGGATGAACAACTTGCCGGTAGTACGTTCGCCGTGGCGTATCGCTATTTTGGTGTTGGGTTTCACCTTCTTGTATGCGCCGATGCTGATGCTGGTGATCTACTCGTTCAACAGTTCCAAACTGGTGACGGTGTGGGCCGGTTGGTCAACGCGCTGGTATACCGAATTGTTCCATGATTCGGCGATGATCAGCGCCGTCGGGCTCAGCCTGACTATCGCCGCCGCCTCGGCGACCGCCGCGGTGGTGCTGGGGGCAATTGCGGCAGTGGTGATGGTCCGTTTTGGCCGTTTTCGTGGTTCAACCGGTTTTGCCTTTATGCTGACGGCACCGCTGGTGATGCCGGACGTGATCACCGGCTTGTCGCTGCTGCTGCTGTTTGTGGCGATGGGGCATGCCTTTGGTTGGCCGTCTGAACGGGGGATGTTCACCATCTGGTTGGCGCACGTTACTTTCTGTACTGCCTACGTTTCGGTGGTGATCAGTTCGCGCCTGCGTGAGTTGGATCGCTCTATCGAAGAAGCGGCGATGGATCTGGGCGCGACACCGCTGAAAGTGTTTTTCGTGATCACTTTGCCGATGATTGCACCGGCGCTGATCGCCGGTTGGATGTTGGCCTTTACCCTGTCGCTGGATGACCTGGTGATTGCCAGTTTTGTCGCCGGGCCGGGAGCGACCACCTTGCCGATGCTGGTGTTCTCCAGCGTACGCATGGGGGTTAATCCGGAAATTAACGCGCTGGCGAGTTTGATCCTGCTGGTGGTCGGCGTTATCGGCCTGATTGCATGGTGGTTTATGGCACGCTCGGAAAAACAGCGATCGCGCGAATTACAAAAGGCTGCCCGTAGCTGAGTCTGATTAAACCTGCTATTTTTGCAATTATTGGTATTGCAATTGATTACCTGACTTTATATATGCCACCTGAATAGGCCGATCCTGAACGTTGAAAAGTTCGAGATACCCGGGGCGACCCGGGGGTGGGGCATCCCTCTGGGAACCCCATCCCCCGGTTTCCCCTAATATTGGGCTGAAGCGAGTGGGATGAGTTTGAATAGGTGGCGTTTTGTTGCGGAACATGGACATGTCAGACATGCTGAACAGCAGGCAGGGAATAAGAATGAATTTGGATGCGCCAGTGCCGGTGATGGTGGCCGGAACGGCGATGGTGGCTATCAAGTGCATCAGCGTGCTGTTGCTGTTGGGGGAACTGGGGGTCGATGGCGCTCAGGAGTTCGTCAGCACCAGTGCCCAGGCCTGGGATTCCACCCTGATCTTTTTGGCTGGCCTGGTATTACTGTGCCTGCAAATCAGTTGCGGTTTTGCGGTGATGCGCGGCCGCAACTGGGGGCGTTGGGGCTATGTGGCCTGCCAGTGCTTGGTGGTCGGTTATCTGCTGTTGGCCACCATTGGCGGTTTTCTGCCGGAGGTGTTTACCGTTGAAGGTGAAACCAGCGGCCAAATTCTGCACGTCCTGATCCTGCAAAAAATTCCTGATATCGTCATCCTGGCATTATTGTTTGTTCCTGCTACCAGCCGCCATTATTTCGCCGCGCGCAATTGAGATTTTAAGGGCGTAGAGTGATAAACTCTGCGCCCTTAATTATTCACCCCGAACTCAGGGTTATCTTCATGCAATGCGCTTTGTATACGGCGGGCACCTGCCGTTCCTGTCAGTGGTTGGAAAAGCCGTACCCGCAGCAACTGACGGACAAACAGCATCATCTGCAATCACTGCTGGGCGAACGTGACGTTGCGCAGTGGCTGCAGCCGGTCGCCGGCGAGCAGAGCGCATTTCGCAATAAAGCCAAAATGGTGGTCAGCGGCAGCGTAGAGCGTCCGCTACTGGGCATGCTGTATCGTGATGGCACGGCGGTGGATCTCAGCGCCTGTCCGCTGTATCCCGCCAGCTTCTCGCCGTTGTTTGATGTGCTGAAAAGCTTTATCGCCCGCGCCGGCCTGACGCCCTACAACGTGGCGCGTAAACGCGGTGAACTGAAGTACCTATTACTGACTGAAAGTACCCACAGTGGTGGTGTAATGCTGCGCTTCGTGCTGCGTTCGGACAGCAAGCTGGCGCAGTTGCGTGCCGCACTGCCGTGGTTGCAACAGCAGTTGCCGCAGCTCAGGGTGATTTCCGCCAATATTCAGCCGGTACATATGGCGATTTTGGAAGGGGAGCGCGAGATCCCACTGACCGAGCAACAGGCGCTGGAAGAGCAATTTAATCAGGTGCCGCTGTATATCCGTCCGCAAAGCTTCTTCCAGACCAATCCGCAGGTGGCTGCCGAACTGTACGCCACCGCCCGTGACTGGGTGCGGGTATTGGGTATCAACAGCATGTGGGATCTGTTCTGCGGTGTGGGTGGATTTGGCCTGCATTGCGCACTGCCGGAAACACGCCTGACCGGCATCGAGATCAGCGCCGAGGCGATTGCCTGTGCACGCCAGTCGGCGGAAACTCTGGGTTTGCGACACGTCGATTTCCAGGCGCTAGATTCTACCCGGTTCGCTACCGCTGAAGGCAGCGTGCCGCAGCTGGTGCTGGTTAATCCGCCGCGACGCGGTATTGGCAAGGCACTGTGCGACTATCTGAACCAGATGGCACCGGGCTATATTTTGTATTCGAGCTGCAACGCCGAGACGATGGCGAAAGACATTGAGATGTTGCCGGATTACCGCATCGAGCGCGTACAGCTGTTTGATATGTTCCCGCATACCGCCCATTACGAAGTGCTGACGCTGCTCGTTCGTCATTAAAAGCGTTTTTTGGCTGAAGTATAGGCCTCGGAGCACTCACGTTGACCTATCGAAAGTACCTGCACCCAATCTCCTCGCCGATGACGCGATAGACCAGACGGGATACGTACTAGCCGGAAATCTTTCCATTGGTAAGCAGGGCATGGTATTCCACGCCCTGAACTGTGGCTACTGAGGGAACCACTTGTCGTTAATGGCTTTGTAGGTGCCGTCGGCCTTAATGGCGTCCAGCGCGCTGTTGAGCTTGGCCAGCAGCGCCTGATTGTCCGGACGTACCGCAATACCCAGACCGGTACCGAAGTATTGTGCATCGGTAACGTGTTCACCTACCGGAGCCAACTGAGGATTGTTCTTCAGCCACTCATTCACCACGGCGGTATCACCGAATACGCCGTCAATACGGCCATTTTTCAACTCGAGAATGGCGTTCTGATAGCTGTCGTAAGAGACGGTGCTAATCTCCGGATGCTTGTCCTGCATGTATTTCTGGTGGGTGGTGCCGTTCTCCATGCCGATCTTTTTCCCTTTCAGATCCGCCAGCGAGCTGAATTTACCTTTTTCGGCAATCACAATTGCCGAGTTGGCGTAATAGGGCTGAGTGAAGGCAACTTGCTTGCTGCGCTCTGGCGTGATGTCCATACCGGAGATTACCGCGTCGTATTTCTTGAATTTCAGCGCGGCGATCAGGCTGTCAAACGCCTGGTTGGTGAAGGTGCATTCGGCCTTCATTTGTTTGCACAGCGCGTTAGCCAGATCGATATCAAAGCCCACGATCTTGTTGTTGGCATCCAGCGACTCGAACGGCGGGTAGGTGGCGGAAGCGGCGAAACGAATGGTCTCGGCTGCGCTGGCGTTAAAGGTGATGCCTGCTAATACTGTGGCGGCCAGCAATAGTTTTTTCATGCTTAAAGCTCCTGTCTGCAAGTCTGCGTGTTTTTATCTCGTCACCGCTTGATTTTACTGACAATAACCCAGGGGTTTTGGCGGCTGTCGGTTGGTGTTAACCCTGCCACTTAATGAATTAATATGCAATATAAATGATTAAAAATTTGTTTCGGGTGTAAAAAAGCCCCACGCGATGGCAGGGCTTTGAGAGTATCGCTTGACTCAGTTGCGACGTTCAAACGCCAATGCACGGCGCTCGACCAAGCGCATCAGCAGCGTCAGCAAGCCGTTGACGCACAGATACACCAGTCCGGCAGCGCCAAACACCATCACGTCGTAGGTACGGCCATACATCAACTGGCTGTAGCCCATGACTTCCATCAGGGTGATGGTATAGGCCAGCGAGGTACTTTTGAACACCAGCACCACTTCGTTGGAGTAAGACGACAGCGCACGCTTGAAGGCAAACGGCAGCAGGATACGCAGCGACTGCGAACGCGACATGCCGAGGGCTTCACAAGATTGCCATTGGCCGGCCGGTATCGCCCGTACCGCCCCGTAAAACAGTTGGGTGGTATAGGCGGCACTGTTTAGCGCCAATGCGATCATCGCACACAGCCACGGCTGCGACAGCAAATTCCATAACCACGGATACTCGCGGATCGCCGGGAACTGACCGGGGCCGTAGTAGATCAGGAAGATCTGCACTAGCAGCGGCGTACCGGTGAACAGGGTGATATAGATTTTTACCAACGGCGTCAGGATCGGCGTTTTCAGCGTCAGGATCACCGTCAGCACCAGTGATAGCACCAGCGCCACGATCAGCGCGGTGATGGTCAGCGTCAGGCTAGTGTGCAGCCCTTTGATAATTTCCGGCAAGAACTCAAACATCAGGATGGCCCCCGCTCAAAACGCGTGGTGCGCAGTTCGATGCGTTTAATGATGTACTGGCTGAACAGGGTGACCACCAGATAAATCGCCGCCGCTATCACATACCAGGTAAAAGGCTCCTGGGTGCGGGTGGCAATGCTTTTGGTTTGCAGCATCAGATCGTTAACGCTGATCAGTGACACCAACGCGGTATCTTTCAGTAATACCAACCATTGGTTGCCAAGACCGGGTAGCGCGTGACGCCACATCTGCGGCATGATCAGGCGGAAGAAGATTGCCGCGGTGCTCATTCCCAGCGCCTGACCGGACTCCCATTGACCCTGTGGCACGGCCTTCAGCGCGCCACGCAGCGTTTGCGACGCATAGGCCGAGTAGAGCAGGGCAAGGGCAATAACGCCGCACAGGAACGGGCTGACTTCAAAGTTATCAATCGCCAGTTGGATCGGCAGTTGGAACAGGCCGAGGTTCAGGGTGAAGCCATCGGACAGCATCAACAACAGCTGCGATGAGCCGAAATAGATGAACAGCACCACCAGAATTTCCGGCAGGCCGCGCAACACAGTGACCCAGGCGGTGCCGAGCCAGCTAACCACTTTCCAGCGTGATGACTCCCAGACGGCAAATAGCATCGCCAGGATCAGCCCAAGGATAAGGGCACAAACGGCAAGGCCGACGGTCATCCCGGCGGCGCTTGCTAAAGGTTGAATTTCATTCATCAGAGTTGATTACTGCTGGAACCATTTTTTGTAGATGGTTTCGTAAGTCCCATCCTGTTTGATCTTGTCCAAAGCGGCGTTGAACTTGCCTTGCAGATCGGTATTTTTCTGGCGAACGGCAATGCCCAGGCCGGTACCGAAGTAGTCTTTATCGGTCACTTTGTCGCCCACGGCGGCCAGAACCGTATTCTGTTTCAGCCATTCGTTGACCACTGCAGTGTCGCCGAATACCGCATCAACGCGGCCATTTTTCAGATCCAGAATGGCGTTCTGATAGCTGTCGTAAGGCACGGTGGTGATTTCCGGGTGCTTATCGGTCAGGTATTTCTGATGGGTGGTGCCGTTCTGCACGCCCACTTTCTTGCCTTTCAGCGCGGCTACGTCAGCCACCTTGCCTTTTTGGGCTACAAACAGGGCTGAGTTATCGTAATACGGCTTGGTAAACAGCACCTGCTTTTCACGCTCCGGCGTGATGTCCATACCGGCCATCACCGCGTCGAAGCGCTTGAACTTCAGGCTCGGGATCAGGCTGTCAAAAGCCTGATTGGTGAAAGTACATTCGGCCTGGATCTCTTTACACAGCGCATTGGCCAGATCGACATCAAAGCCCTGGATCTTGTTGCTGGCGTCAATAAACTCAAATGGAGGATAAGAAGCTTCGGTAGCGAAACGGATGGTTTCGGCTGCTGAGGCGGAAACGCTGATGCTAGCCAGAACGGCGGCGATTATTAGTTTTTTCATCGCAAACTCCCCAAATTACAGCAAGTAAAATTGTTAGTGTGATAAGTAATTGGCAAACTCGGTGGTCTGTGGACTCTTGAAGTGACTGGCATCGCCCTGTTCCACTACGTGGCCGTTTTCCATGTATACCACGCGGCTGGCGGTTTTGCGTGCCACTTCCACCTCGTGGGTTACGATCACCTGGGTGATCCCGGTGCCAGCCAATTCGCGAATGATGCTGACGATTTGGGCGGTGATCTCAGGGTCCAGCGCGGCGGTCGGTTCATCAAACAGCAATACCTGCGGTTCCATCATCAGCGCGCGGGCAATAGCCACACGTTGCTGTTGGCCGCCGGAAAGGTGCAGCGGGAAACGATCGGCAAAGTCGGTCAGACGCAGACGTTTGAGCAACTTGTCGGCACGCTCCATCGCCTGAGCCTTGGTCAGGCCCAGCACGCGGCAAGGCGCTTCGATCAGGTTTTGCACTACGGTGAGGTGAGGCCAGAGATTGTATTGCTGGAATACCATGCCGACATTCTGACGTAGCTCGCGAATGGCTTTTTCGCCCGGAGCCTGCTTAAAGTCGAATTGGTTACCGGCGATCTGCAGCTGGCCCGAACGCGGCATTTCCAACAGGTTTAATACCCGCAATAACGAGCTTTTCCCCGCGCCGCTTGGACCCAGCAGCACTAAGGTTTCCCCTGCTGGGCAATCCAGCGTGATGTCAAACAGCGCCTGATGTGCGCCGTAATAGCAGTTGATACCGTTAAGTTGAATGCTCATGCGCCAGAATTGAATAGATATTGATGCCGCGAATGTTAACTTCCACAGAATACTTATGCAATCTTTGTGCGTTAAAATTTATTACTGCGCGGCAGAATAGTAAAAGGATAGCACAAGATACCGCGAGTCAGGTTCGAAGGGGGGATTTGTCGTGCATGCTGTGAGGCAGGTAGCGAAATTTCTCAAATTGAACAAATATTGCGCGCAATCAAAGTCTTTATCTAACCACCGGAACCCGAGGGCACCGGTGGTTGAGTTGGCTTACTGGTTTTCCAATACCTGACGCAGCGTGCCGCTGGCGGCGTGCGGCGGTACGTTCAGATAGCGGATATCGTCCACGACCCAACAGGTGCCTTCGCGCACCATCAGCACTTCATCCTGCCAGTTGACTGCGCTGCCGCCGTCCTTCTGGTAGCTTAGCTGAACGCGCAACGGGATATTTTTGGCATCGGTATTAGGAATGGTCGACGCGCTGGCGACGGTAGCGCTGGTCGGCCCCTGGGCATTGCCGGTAAACAGATCGCCGGTGACCTGATGTTTGCCAGGGTTCTGGTTAGCCGTCACCAGATCCTGGTACAGTACTTTACTCAGGTAAGGCTGCAATTGTGCCAGACGGTTGCTGTCCGGCAGGGCGGTTCCGGCACCTTGCTGCAGGCGCAGATCGTAAAATTTCTGTGCGACCGCATCCGGGCCGCCTTCCACACAACCGCCGGTACGGGTGCCGATATCCTTGAATGCCGGTTCAACGGTGGTGCAGGCACTCAGTAACAGCGCTAAGGGAAAAACAGCCGCAATCGTTTTTGTTTTCATCTCATTACCTTATGTGAAAGTCTCTACCATGAAGACCACTAGCCTACAGTATAAATGCGATTTCAGGCCTTGCATTCGTAGTGCGTGCCATTTCAAGACAGAACATAATGCTAAAACGATGGTCAGATTAATACCATGAATCAATCAAGCAAGGAGTTTTGATGCAGCTTTCAACCACCCCGACCCTGGAAGGGTTTACCATTACCGAATACTGCGGCGTTGTCACCGGCGAGGCTATTTTGGGTGCCAATATTTTCCGCGATTTCTTCGCAGGCGTGCGTGACATCGTCGGCGGCCGTTCCGGGGCTTATGAGAAAGAGCTGCGTAAAGCGCGTCTGATCGCCTTCAAGGAGCTGGAAGAGCAGGCACAAGAGTTGGGCGCCAACGCAGTGGTCGGTATTGATATCGACTACGAAACCGTGGGTAAAGACAGCAGCATGCTGATGGTCACCGTCAGCGGTACCGCAGTGAAAATCAGTCGTTAATCCTTTCCTCTGACGTCCCGGTTTTTGCCGGGGCGTCCTCTTATTATCCGGCTTTAGGTTCTTCAATTTTGACTGGGCGGTGTTCCTGCGGTTTGGCTACCGGAGCAGGACGATGTTGCACCTGTTGAACTTGCTGTGGGTGGAACGGCTGCGGCGCGTTATGCGGCTTCAGGGTATTTGGCCGTTGTTGCATCTGCTGTGGGCGGAAAACGTTAGCCTCGGGTGCCGTATGGGCGATCGGTTTAGCCGTCGGTATATGGGCTGCCTGCTGAAGGTACCGCTACATGTGGTGTAGTGACTGCCCCTATATGGGTAAAGTTCGGGGCTGTCATTGGCTGACGGGCAACTGCCGTTGGTACCTCAATGGGGTATAGGCCGTCTCTGCAGGGGAGGACGTTGCGGACGCCGGGGTTGCCCCCATCGCGTTCGCCACGGTCTTTTGGTCACAGCCACTGAGCGGCAGCATGGCGATGCAGATCAGCCATGTGAGGGAGTTTGGCTTGAACATGGTGACTCAATTTTTTCAGCACAGGTAATATTATGAAGCTACCATCTGCCATAGAGTCTGCCAGCGTAGAGCAACACTCACTTGCACATCTGGCCAGTCTGTCATCATTAATTGAATAAGTTGATTATTGGATGCAAGTTAATCAATCCGAGTTACAAATTGGCGTATTTAAACCGTAGGAGGGATTCGTGAAAATTTGGCCAGGGATATTTGCCGCAGCGCTGCTTGCAGGCTGCCAAAGCGTGCCGCAGGACAGCCTCGTCGATCATGGTGGCTATCAGCTTGAAACTCTGCATCAGGCTCAGGGCACAGACCAGCGCATTCGTTTTCTGGTGATGCATTACACTGTCGAAGACTTCCATTCCTCATTGAAAACCCTGACGGATGAACACGTCAGCGCACATTATTTGTTGCCGGCGCATCCGCTGATGGCTCAGGGAAAACCGGTGGCATTCCAACTGGTGCCGGAAGCGCTGCGAGCATGGCATGCCGGAGCCAGTAGTTGGCGTGGCAGAACCAACCTCAATGACACCTCTATCGGTATTGAGATAGTTAATCGCGGGTTCAACCGCACGTTGCTGTTTACCCACTGGCAGCCTTATACGCCACAGCAAATTGCCCTGTTGATCCCACTGAGCCGCAATATTATCCAGCGCTACGGTATTTTGCCAACGGACGTGGTGGGGCACAGCGATATTGCGCCGCAGCGCAAGCAGGATCCAGGTCCGCTATTCCCCTGGCAACAGTTGGCGCAGGCGGGTATAGGTGCCTGGCCGGATGAGGATCAGGTGCAGAAATTCTTGGCCGGGCGGGATAAGTATGCCGAAGTGCCGCTGGCACCATTGATGGCCAAGCTGGCGAGTTACGGTTATGGCATGGATGCGCGCTGGGATGCCAGACAGCAAAAAAACGTGCTGGCGGCGTTTCAGATGCATTTCCGACCCAGCGATTATCGCGGTGAGCCGGATGCGGAGAGTGAGGCGATTGTCGACGCGCTGTTGCTGAAATATGGCGCTGCCCGTTAATTACAGACCGTGCAGCTTGCCGTGATCCTTCAGCCAGCGGGCGGTGCGCGAGATACCTTCATCCAGCGAAATAATGGGTCGATAGTCCAGTTCTTGCTGGGCGCGCGTGGTGTCCAGCGTCAGATCAAAATTAAGTTTGGCGACGCCATAGTGGGTCAGCACCGGCTCTTTTTCACTTTTGCTGCCGAGCTTTTCCATGCCGCGCGCCATCATGTCGAGCATCGGGTAGGGTACCGAGCGGATCCGACACTTCATGCCCAACTCGTCGATTAATTGCTGCACCACGCTGCGTAGCTGACGCGGCTGCTGATTGGTGATGTTATAGGCGCGGCCCGACGGGGTATTTTCTTTCTGGGTCGCCAGCCACATAGCGTGCACTGCGTTTTCCAGATAGGTCATGTCCACCAGCGCGGCACCGCCGCGTGGCAGCAGCAGGTTGCCATAACGTTTAATCATCTGTAACAGACGCGGCAGCATCACCTTGTCGTGCGGTCCGAATAACCCCTGAGGACGCAGGATGGTGAAGTGGGTCTGAGGATTGGACAGCGCCAACTGCTGGATCACTTGTTCACCGGCGGCTTTGCTGCGGGCAAACTCGTTGGCATAGCGTACAGGGCGGAAGTCTTCGGTAACGTTGCGATGGTGATGATAGTCGAAGTAAACCGCTGGCGAAGAGATATGGATAAACTGCGAAACGCCGTAGGCCGCCGCCCATTCGCCCAGGCGACGGGTAGCGCGCACGTTGGCCAGTTCAAAGGCTTCTTCGGTACCCCAGGGAGACGTGAAACTGGAGCAGTGCCACAGCACGTCCACATCGGCCAGCATGGCTTTGGCCTGCGATGAGATCAGATTGGTGAGATCGGCATGAATGAATTCCGCACCCATTTTTTCCAGCAGACTGCCCATCGCCTGGTTGCGACCGGTGGCGCGTACTTTGATGCCCTGACGGCGCAGATATTCAACGGCGTTACGGCCTAACCCACTGGTTGCACCGGTGACCAATACCTTCATAACGAACTCTATTCTCACCAAAAATCAGAATGCTGACGGCCTTCAGCGGCGCTCCAGCAAATAAGATGCCATTCTTCCGTTATTTCGTGCTCTATGCAATCGGAAAGGACCTAACCGCAGCAGCAAAGTGTGCGGTTGATCGACAAATGAGCACTATACTCGTCATCTTTCAAGCCGCAGCTAGGCACCTAGCCGCAATTTGAAAGCTATAGGGTATGGTTAAGGCTGATTGCGCGGGTGTTCTTCAGCCAGCCTGGCGATACGCCGGGCCATACCGCGAAAAATAAACAGATGAGCGGGCATCATGGCGAACCAATACAGCAGCCCACTAAACCCGGCGGGGTGCCACCAGGCCCGTACATCCAGGGTCCGATGGTCGCCGTGATCTTTGATGGTGAAGGTCAGCCGACCCAGCCCAGGGGCTTTCATGCCGAATAGCAACGCCAGGTGTCGTTGTGGCTTGAGGGTGATCACCTTCCAGCCGTCGACGACGTCGCCAACCTCCAGCGTGTCGCGCTGTGGCCGGCCATAAACCACGCGATTGCCAATCATATCGTCCATACGTGCTCGGATCTGCCACAGGATATTGGCGTAAAAATAGCCCTCTTTGCCACCCAGTTGCTGCACCGTATGCCACAGAGCCTGGCTGGATGCCTGGGTTTCTATCGAGCAACCCGCCTGCTTCGGATAAAAACCATAGCCCGGCCGCCAGCGCGCCCGCGCTTCCGGGTCGTAACCCCAGTCGACGGAATCGACCACCTCTTCTTCGCGTTGCAGGGTGGCCGTCACCGCCTGATCGAAGGTTTGCAGCTTTTGCGGGATCAGCGCCTGCAGCGGTTTACCGTCGGCGGGCAGATCGTGGTTCAATCCCTGGATCAGTGCGCTGGCAATAGACGTGGGCACTGAGGTGATCATGCTGATAAACCAGACCGAGATAAAACGGGTCGGTAGCGGGATCGGGATCAGCCAACGTTTTTTGCCGCTGATGGCGATAAAGCGTTCAAACATGGTTTGATAGCTGATGTATTCCGGGCCGGCGACGTCAAAAATGCGGCTTTCTTCCGCCGGATGTGACAGCAGATCGGCCAGATACACCAACAGGTTTTCCAACGCCACCGGTGACGATTTGGAACGTACCCAGCGCGGCGGCGTAAGCACCGGCAGGTTGTACACCATATCGCGCATGATTTCGAATGCGGCCGATCCTGGGCCGACAATAATACTGGCTCTTAGCTCGGTGACGGGAACACCACTCTGACGCAGGATCTCCCCGGTCAACTTGCGTGCCACCAGGTGTGGCGAGCTGTCGCCCTCGGGCTGCAATGCGCCGAGAAAAATCACCTGTTTGACGCTGGAATTGCGCAGCGTGTCACGAAGGTTTTCAGCGGCCTGGCGTTCCTTTTCAATAAAATCATCGCCGTCGCCCATACCGTGGATCAGATAATAAACCGCGTCGATCTCCCACAGTGCGGCGGTCAGGGTTTCCGGTCGGTAAACGTCGACATATTGGCAGTTAACCTGCGGCCAGTGTTGTTCCTGCAGCCATTCAATGCGACGTGCGGCGGCGGTAATGTGATGTCCCTGTTCGATCAGATGGGGGATCAGGTTTTGGCCAATATAGCCGCTGGCTCCAAGAACCAGTACGCGTTGAGCTGTCATTAGCGCCACCTTTGCGGTGAAAGTCTGTTTAGCATAGTCACAGGATGCCAAACTCGTGGTTTAAATGCACTTTTTGTATGGTTATGCGGGCATTGCATCCGCTTGCGGGGGACGTCACACTATCCGCCGTTTGTCTGCGCTAAGCCGGAAAATATGAAACTCAATGCTGTTTGTTATGCCCTGTTGGGGCTGGCGCTGATCGCCAGTTTGTTTTTCCTGCATCCGATCTGGATGTGGTGGCTGTTGGCTAACCTGCTGACGCTGGTGGTCTATGGTGCGGATAAGTTTGCTGCACGCAGAAGCTGGCAACGGGTGCCGGAAAGCACGCTGCTGGTGTTCGGGCTGGTGGGCGGTTGGGTAGGGGCGATAGTTGCGCAGCAGGTATTTCGCCATAAAACCCAGAAACAGCCGTTCAAAAGCGTTTTTATCGTCAGCGTGGTGCTGAACATTGTGGCGACGCTGGCGATTTGGTACTGGGTTTATGGCCGCTGGATACTTTGATTTACAGCAGTAACGGCAGGGTAGCGCTCGCCGTTTCCTGCACCGCCAGGCCGTAAGCGGGGCCATTACTCGTCCGCAGCAGATCACCCGTCGCTTCGTGGCCGCTCTCGGTAACTGATGTGAATCTCCCTGACGGTGATGTCAGGGAGATTCGGAACTCAGGCGTGCTGCCTGAGGAACTGCTGCCATAAATCGACCACTTGCTGCAAATCCTGACGGCTGACGTCAAGGTGGGTCAGAATGCGCGTCAGTGGCCCACTGCTGATCAGCACGCCGCGCTCACGCATCCAGGGACCCAGTTTGGCTGCCAGCTCTGGTGACTGGCGCAGGTACAATACGTTGGTTTGCGCGCCCGGTTCAACAATCTCAACGCCAATCTGTTGCAGTTGCTGCTCCAGCCATTTGGCATTGTCGTGATCCTCTCGCAGGCGTTCGACATTGTGCTCCAGCGCATAGAGACCGGCCGCGGCCAGAATACCGGCCTGGCGCAGGCCACCCCCGGTCATTTTACGCCAGCGCAGGGCCTGCTGGATAAAGGCTTCACTGCCGCACAGCAAGGAGCCCACCGGGGCGCCCAATCCTTTCGACAGGCAAATGGTGAAGGTGTCGCAGTACTGCACAATCTCTTTTAAGGGCAGGTTCAGCGCGACGGCGGCGTTAAAGATGCGTGCGCCGTCGATGTGCAACGCCAACTGATGTTCACGGCTGAACTGCCAGGCTTGCTGCAGGTATTCCAGCGGAAGCACGCGGCCACTGATGGTGTTTTCCAGGCTCAGTAGGCGAGTTTTGGCAAAGTGGATATCGTCGGGTTTGATGGCCGCCGCGACCTTATCGAGCGGCAGGGTGCCGTCCGGGTTAGCTTCAATCGGCTGTGGTTGGATGCTGCCGAGCACCGCCGCACCGCCGGCCTCGTATTTATAGTTATGCGCCTGCTGGCCGACAATATATTCGTCACCGCGCTGGCAATGGCTTAGCAACGCCACCAGGTTGGCCTGGGTACCGCTTGGCAAGAACAGCGCCGCCTCTTTACCGGACAGGCGGACCGCCTCTGCCTCCAGAGCGTTGACCGTAGGGTCATCGCCGTAAACATCATCACCCACTTCCGCCTGGGCCATGGCATCGCGCATAGCGGCGCTGGGGCGGGTCACGGTGTCACTGCGTAGATCGATAAGCATAAAAATTCCTTATCCCCTTCATCTTTCAAGCCGCAGCGTTGTTGGCTACACATGCTCACCCCAGTCACTGACTTGAGTCAGTGACTGGGGTGAGCATGCTTGTCGCCTAGCTGCAACTTGAAATCTATTGGGGATAGCTAATGTGAAAGAGAATGCGGTTTTCATCATAGCCAGATTTTCTGATGGCAACAGAGAAAAAATACCGGGAACAGCGATCGTTGAACCCGGGATGGGTCATTAACGCAGCCAGTTGGTTTTTGCCAGCTCGACCACTTCGTCACCGCGGCCATTGATAATGGCACGCAGCATATACAGGCTAAAGCCTTTGGCCTGCTCGAATTTGATCTGCGGCGGCATCGCCAGTTCCTGTTTGGCGGTGACGACGTCCAGCAGTGCCGGGCCGGGATGCGCCAGCATTTCCTGCAACGCACCATCCAACTCCGAAGCTTTCTCCACGCGAATGCCTTTGATGCCGGCAGCGTTGGCGATTGCCGCAAAATCAGGGTTGTGCAGATCGGTGCCGTCGGTCAGGTAGCCACCGGCCTTCATTTCCATCGCCACGAAGCCCAGCACGCTGTTGTTGAAGATCACAATCTTGACCGGCAGATTCAGTTGGGCCAGCGACAGGAAATCCCCCATTAGCATGGTGAAGCCGCCGTCGCCGCACATGGCGATCACCTGTTTGTCCGGTTCGGTTGCCTGTGCGCCAATCGCCTGTGGCATGGCGTTAGCCATCGAGCCATGGTTGAACGACCCGAGCAGACGACGTTTTCCGTTCATCTTCAAATAGCGTGCCGCCCAAACGGTGGGCGTACCGACATCGCAGGTGAAGATGGCGTCATCGCTGGCGTACTGGCTGAGCTGTTGCGCCAGATACTGCGGGTGAATTGGCTGATCATCATTGGCCGTCGCCAGGCCGTCGAGGTCCTTGCGCGCTGTGCGGTAGTGTTCCAGCGCCTTGTCGAGGAAGGTGCGGTCGCTTTTTGGTTCTATCTGCGGCAGCAGGGCGGTGAGGGTGGTATGGATATCACCCACCAGTGCCATATTGACCGGGCAGTGTGCGCCGATGCTGCCGGGGTTGATGTCAATCTGAATGATATTGGCATTGGTCGGATAGAAGGCGCGGTACGGGAACTGGGTACCGAGCAGCACCAGGGTGTCGGCGTTCATCATGGCGTGGTAGCCGGAAGAGAAACCTATCAGCCCGGTCATGCCGACGCTGTAGGGGTTATCCCATTCGATATGCTCTTTACCGCGCAGCGCATGAACCACCGGAGCCTGCAACAGTTCGGCCAACTTGACCACTTCGTCATGGGAGCCGGCGCAACCACTGCCGCACATCAGCGTAATGTTTTTCGCCTTGTTCAGGGTCTCCGCCAGCTTGTTCAGTTCGCTCATTGGCGGCTGCACCAGCGGCAGTGCCGGGGTGTGCCACACCATGCTGGCGTCTTCCGGTGCCATACGCAGCGCCACGTCGCCCGGCAGGACGATCACCGACACGCCGCGATTGAGGATCGCCTTGCGCATGGCGATTTCCAGTACCCGGGGCAACTGTTCCGGGTTAGAGACCAGTTCGCAGTAGTGGCTGCATTCGCGAAACAGCTCCTGCGGGTGAGTTTCCTGGAAATAGCCGCTGCCGATCTCGCTAGAGGGAATGTGTGCGGCAATTGCCAACACCGGCACATGGTTGCGGTGGCAGTCAAACAGGCCGTTAATCAGATGCAGGTTGCCGGGGCCACAGGAACCGGCACAGACCGCCAACTGGCCGGTTAACTGGGCTTCCGCTCCGGCGGCGAAGGCGGCGACCTCTTCATGGCGGGTTCCCAGCCATTCGATGGTGCCCATACGGTGCAGGCTGTCGCTGAGACCGTTGAGCGAATCACCGGTGACGCCCCAAATGCGTTTCACACCGGCCTGTTCCAGCGTTTTGGCGATCAGTGTGGCTATAGTTTGCTTCATAATTCCCCCAAGCGTTGTAAAGGTCCCCTCATCTTTCAAGCCACAGCGTTGTTAGCTGCACGTGTGCACCCCAGTCACTGACCTGAGTCAGCTCCTGGGGATACCCACGTTTGCCGTCTAGCTGTGACATGAAATCTATTGGGTATGACTTATCAATCTTTCTCAAGTAAACGCAGTAACACGGATGGAACCGGAAAAGTGTAGAAGGGGAAGGGAAGGCATGCTTGCCGATAAATGCCCCATCCTGACCGACGGGGCGCAAATTTCAGGCGAGGGTGACGTCACCTTGCAGTTGGCAACTGCAGGCCAGGACATAGCCCTGGGCGATTTCAGCCGGGGTCAGGGTCATGCTGCTGGTGGTGGTGTAGTCACCTTCGAGGATGCGGGTTTTGCATGATCCGCACACCCCGGCGCGACAGGCGGCGTTGACCGGCAGCGCGTGAGCTTCCATTGCCGCCAGTAGCGTGCTGCCGACTGGTACGTGAAACTCACGCAGAGGGTGGGCGGCGCGCAGTGTTAATCCTTCGCCCTGTTCGCCATCGGTGGCTGCCAGGGTATGGAACTGCTCTTTATGGAAATGGTCGGCCGGTACGCCAAGCTGCAGGCAAAGCTGTTCTGCCTGCGCCATATAGGGGGCAGGACCACAGGTCATCACGGTGCGCTCGCTGAGATCCGGCGTCGTCTGGCGCAGCACTTCGGCACTGATTCGCCCTTTAAGATAACCCGGTTGAACATCCTGTTCGGCCATTAGCGTCAGTCGCAGTTGCGGGTGGCTGGCGCACAACTTGCGCCATTGCTCGGCAAAAAGGGTATCGGCGGGAGTGCGTACGTTAAAGATCACCGCGATATCACAGGTAGGGCGGTTCGCCACCAGCCAGCGACACATGGAGATAATGGGCGTAACGCCGCAACCGGCCGCCAGCATCAGGTAGCTGTTCGCCGGATGTTGTTCACAACTGAACTCGCCTTGCGCATCGGACAGCCACAGGGTGTTGCCGGGTTTGACTTCGCCGGTTAGCCAGAGTGAACCCGCGCCGTCCGGTAGGCAACGCACACTGATGCTGAGAAAACGACTCTGGCCGGGTGAGGAAGACAGCGTATAGGCGCGCAGAGTGTCTTCGCTATTACGGATACTGACCAGCGCAAACTGGCCGGGTTGATAAGGGTAAAAAACATCGCAGATCAGGTTGAATGTCCAGACGTCGGCGGTTTCCTGCTGGATCGAATGCACCTGCATACGGTTGGGGCAAAGTGGACTGGGTTGGGTCATGGGGCACCTCAAAAGCAAAGGGGCCAACATCGGCAGCCCCGAGAAACAGCGGCATTAGCCGAGCAGGGCTTGCAGATCCTGATCAACGGTGGTGATCGGACGCATGCCGAATTTATCGTTCAGGATCGCCATCAGGTTGTCGGTCAGGAAGCCTGGCGCGGTCGGCCCGGTGACAATGTTTTTGACCCCCAATGACAGCAGCGTCAGCAGGATGACGATCGCTTTTTGCTCAAACCACGATAGCACCAGGCTCAGCGGCAGTTCGTTGACCGAGCAGCCGAGGGTATCGGCGAGTTTGACCGCCAGCATGATGGCGGAATAGGCGTCGTTACACTGACCGACGTCAAGCAGGCGTGGCAAGCCTTCCAAGGTACCGAAATCCAGCTTGTTGAAGCGGTATTTTCCGCAGGCTAGCGTCATGATCAGGCAGTCTTGCGGAACGCTGCGGGCGAAGTCGGTGAAATAGCTGCGCTCGTCGCGGCTACCGTCACAACCGCCGACCAAAAAGACGTGACGCAGTTTCTTTTGTGCCACCAGGTCGATCACCGTATCGGCGGCATTGAGCAGCGTTTGGCGGCCGAAGCCGACGGTGATCATATGTTCGATTTCGGTATAGGGGAAACCACTCATGCCCTGCGCCTGAGCGATCACCTGGCTGAAATCGTCCCCTTCCAGATGGTTGACGCCTGGCCAGCCGACGATGCTGCGCGTCCAGATACGATCGCCATAGTTACCGACATACGGATCGATAATGCAGTTAGATGTCATCAGGATCGGGCCGGGGAATTTGGCGAACTCGGTCTGCTGGTTCTGCCAGCCGCTGCCGTAGTTACCCACCAGATGTTTGAATCTTTTCAGTTCCGGGTAGCCGTGCGCCGGCAGCATTTCACCGTGGGTGTAAACGTTCACGCCCTGGCCCTCGGTTTGCTCCAGCAGTATGCGTAGATCTTTCAAATCATGACCGGAGATCAAAATTGCCTTGCCGGCCACCGGACGCACGTTCACCGCACTTGGCACCGGATCGCCGTAGGCCTGAGTTTCGCCGTGATCGAGGATCGCCATCACGTTGAAGTTCATTTTGCCGATGCCCATGGCGTTGTTCAGTAGGGTATCTACGTCATGTGGCTGAGTGCCGAGCCAGGCCATAAAGGCGTGGTAGTCGGCGTAGATTTGGTCATTGGACTGACCCAGCACGTGGGCGTGTTCCATATAGGCAGCAGCACCTTTCAGGCCGTACAGGCACAGCATGCGCAGGCCGTGCACGTCGTCGCCGACCTCGGCCTTATCGGTATTCAGGGCAAACTGTGCGGCCTGCTGTAGCAGCGAAGGCATATCATCGCCGGCCAACTGCAGACTGGCCAATGGGTGTTCGACATGGACGCTGGCATCCAGCAGACGGCAGCGGGTGGCCAGGGATTCGCGCAGGGCGATGGTTTCACGTGCGTAACCGATGATGCGATCTGAATCGAAGTTGACGTTGGTCAGGGTAGAGAAGAAAGCTCGCGGGGCAAAGCTGTCGATATCATGAGCGACGATCCCGAGCGCCCGGGCTTGCAGCGCCCAGGCGGAAAGCCCCTGTAACGCCGCGACCAACAGATCCTGCAGGTCGGAGGTTTCCGCCGTTTTGCCGCACATACCCTGGGTATAAGAGCAGCCGTTGCCTGCCGGGGTACGGATGGTTTGTTCACATTGCACACAAAACATAATCGCTTCCTTTTTAAAGTTGCATTTATAATGCCTGTTTATGAGCATAGATCGGCAACCGGGGCTTAAAAAGGCTTTTATGATGCTACCAAGGGCAAGTTTGATTTATCGCAATTTTACCGTGCGGATGGGAATTATTACGCTTTCCGGGGGGGCTCCCCCGGAGAGAGATCAAGAGAATAGGGCGATCAGTACCGGTGCCAGCAGACTGAGCAGAAAGCCATGCACGATGGCTGGTGGCACTATCTCCATCCCGCCGCTGCGTTGCAGCACCGGCAGGGTAAAGTCCATGGAGGTGGCACCGCATAGACCCAGTGCCGAGGAGCGGCTACGACGTACTAGAGTGGGGATCAGCACTATGGCGACCAGTTCACGTGCCAGATCGTTAAAGAAGGCCGCGCTGCCCAACACCGGGCCATAGGCGTCGGTGATTAAAATGCCGGAAAGCGAATACCAGCCAAAACCAGACGCCATCGCCAGCCCGGCCTTAATCGGCAACCCCAGCAGTTGCGCCGCCAGCGCACCGCCGGCCAGTGAACTGACCACCACCACCACGGCCACTATCATGCCGCGTCGGTTGAGCACGATTTGGCGCAGC
Source organism: Serratia sp. NA_13 (assembly GCF_052691735.1). Classification (NCBI taxonomy): domain Bacteria; kingdom Pseudomonadati; phylum Pseudomonadota; class Gammaproteobacteria; order Enterobacterales; family Yersiniaceae; genus Serratia; species Serratia sp. NA_13. The sequence goes on along the minus strand of NZ_JBQZFV010000007.1, from coordinate 137,224 downwards.
GTCATGCCGCTGTTGCGCAGTTGAATGCCCACCAGCAGCAACAGGAAGATCAAGGCGTATTCGCTGCCTTTGTTGGCAAACTGCAGCCATTGCCACTGCGTCAGGCCGAGCAGGAAGCCGCCGAGCACCACACCGCACAGCTTGAGCGATTCGAGTGCCATATGCAGGCGTGAGGGCAGCTTTTCCTGTTTATGGCTGTTGTGCCACGGCATTTTTCGTTCCAGCAGCGCCAGCATCAGCAAACTGGCGACGAGAATGCACAGGAAGAACACCGAGGCATACTGGAAAATCAGCACCAGGTTGCTGCTCAAATCCTCCAGAAACGCCAGGCTGATACCCATGAAAAACAGGATCACGTAGACCATCCAGCTCAGCAGGCGGTTGATGGTTTGCAGGAACGTCCGGCTACGTAGCGCAATGAGGTAACCGGCAATCAGCGGTAACAGAATAATCAGCAGTCCTGAATACATGGTGAAGCTTGCGTCCTTTTTTCTGAGGGCGGCGCCTGGATGAGCGGCGAGGCCCCACACGCTAACCAAAACCACGTCCGGAGTAAAGCGACAGATTTGATGTTGTCCGCTTGACCTGCAAGGGGTTTTTTGACCATGCTCTGAGGAGGTCGCCCCATAAGGACGGTGACCGCGCGCACGGGAGGCGACAGATGTTCTTAGAGCGAATCGAGATTGTAGGTTTCCGCGGCATTAACCGGCTGTCACTGATGCTGGACGACAACACGCTGCTGCTCGGCGAAAATGCCTGGGGTAAATCCAGCCTGCTTGACGCGCTGACCCTGCTGCTGGCACCGGAAGCCAAGCTGTACCGTTTTGAAGCGCACGACTTCCATTTCCCGCCCGGTGAGGAAGAGGCCAAAGATCGGCATCTGCAGGTGGTATTTACCTTCTGCGAGAAAGATATCGGCCATGCTCATCTGCCGCGTTACCGCCACCTATCGCCGCTGTGGGTCAAGGGCGGGGATAACCTGAACCGCATTTATTATCGTTGCGAAGGTGAACTGGCCGATGACGGCACGGTTTGCACCTGGCGCGGTTTCCTGGATGCCGACGGTAACCCGATGCAGTTGCACCATATTGAGCAACTGGCACACGCCATTATCCGTATCCACCCGGTACTGCGCCTGCGCGATGCGCGTTTTATCCGCCGCCTGCGGCCCAGCACGTTGAATGATGAACACCCGGCCGATAATAAGGCACTGGCCCAGCAGTTGGATCAACTGACGCGTGAGCTGGTGCGTAACCCACAAAAGCTGACCAATGCCGAGCTGCGTCAGGGGCTGGCGGCTATGCAGCAACTGTTGGAACACTACTTTGCCGAGCAGGGATCACAGTTGACACGGCCACGCCGACAACGCCTGGATCAAGATCAGGATCAACAGGCATGGCGCTCGCTGGACAGCATCAACCGTATGGTGGCCGAACCCAATAGTCGCAGTATGCGTCTTATTCTTCTGGGCATGTTTTCTACGCTGTTACAGGCCAAGGGCAGCGTCAAACTGGATCCGCACGCCCGGCCGCTGCTGCTGGTGGAGGACCCGGAAACGCGCCTGCATCCGATCATGCTTTCGGTGGCCTGGGGGCTGCTTAACCAACTGCCGCTGCAACGCATCACCACCACCAACTCCAGCGAACTGGTCTCCCTGGTGCCGGTTGAGCATGTTTGTCGGTTGGTGCGTGAGTCGGGACGGGTGGCCACTTATCGCCTTGGGCCGCGCGGGTTGGGGCCGGAAGATGGGCGGCGCATTTCTTTTCATATTCGTTTTAATCGACCGTCGTCATTGTTTGCCCGCTGTTGGCTGCTGGTAGAAGGCGAAACCGAAGTCTGGCTGCTCAACGAGCTGGCGCGCCAGTGCGGTTATCATTTTGAGGCGGAAGGGGTGCGGGTGATCGAATTCGCCCAGTGCGGCCTGAAGCCGCTGCTGAGGTTCGCCCGGCGTATGGGCATTGAGTGGCATGCGTTGGTGGATGGCGATGAGGCAGGGCGAAAATATGCCGGCACCGTCCGCGGCATGCTGGATAACCATGAGGATAACGAGCGCGACCGGCTGACCGCGTTACCTGCGCCGGATATGGAACACTTTATGTTCCGTGAAGGTTTCAGCCCGGTCTATTACCGGGTCGCCTCCGTGCCAAGCAATGCTCAGATGCCGGTCCGCAAGGTGATCCTCAAGGCAGTGCATCGCTCTTCAAAGCCCGACCTGGCCATTGAGGTGGCGATGCAAGCGGGCGAGTGGGGTACGGACTCGGTGCCACCATTGCTGAAAAAAATGTTCTCACGCGTGATCTGGCTGGCGCGTGGCCGGGCCGACTAGGCCCCTGCAAAACAGGGCTGGGTGCTGAAGTGCTCGGCCATCCCTTGTTCCAACTGGTCCAGCAATTGATAACGACGGCGGTATTCTGCACGTTTTTTGCTGGCCACCTCATCGATCGGTTTACGGGCGATCTGTTCCGGCAGCAGGAAATAGCCGCTTTCCAGCATTTTGCCGCCCATTGATGTCCAGAATTGATCGTAATCGGCATGCAGCTGATCTTTCTTTTTACTGTGATAACGCCAGTTTTGATAGATATGGGTCGCGTTGCCGACCGCTATAATTTGCTGAATGCCCAAATGGCACGCCAGAGTACAAATCCCTTCCAGCGCCAGGCGTTTCGGGAACAGACCGTGGCACTCTTTGGTGGCCTGCTGGATTTCTGCATGCGGTACCTGCTGATTGGCACCTTGTATCCCCCCGATAAACAGCGTCGGTCGCTGCTGATAGTGCACCAGGGCGAAGGTAATTTCGGCCAGCATGATGCCGTTGGCGTTACGCAGCAGCAGGGTGGCTTCCCCTTCCTTATTCAGGTGATCTATGGACGCCAGTTCCAGTGTAACCATTTCGCCGCTCTTGCCGCTGGCTTTGGCCAGTACAAAGGTTTTGTTCAGATGACCGAGCAGCATTTTCATCGGCATACGTTGCTTGCTGAGAGCGTAATGATCGCGCAGGGCGAGCAGGCTCTCGATTTTGCTCATATTCGCTGCCAAATATGGGCGATGCAGTTTGCATGGCAGATTGGGTTGCGCTTTCAGTATTTCATCCAGTAAAGGGTTGGATGCCAGGGTGTTGAGCAAGGCACTGGTGGTCGGCCAGCGAAATAATGAGCGGCCGATAAACTTCAGGCGGAATGATGTTTTCTTCCAGGCTTTGCTGGGTGCCTTGTCGCCAGTGGCCAGCGCTGCCATCAATTGCCAGCCGTTAAGCGGGCGTGCAGATACGAGTGGATAGCTGAGTTGAGACATGATGAAATCCTTGGCTGTGTTGAATGGTGCTATTTCACCAAGCCTTCACTAAACGGGAGTTCAATGCAGAATGTAACCAAGGGTGTCTCCACATTGTGTTGAACCAAGGTTTAGTTATTCGTCATCGTGCGTGATAATTTAGCCTCGCTGCCGCTGTTGGCAGCATGAATTGCAACAGGCAGGAACCTATTTTGACGTGGTTTAAAGGACATAATCGACGCTGGATCATGGCGCTAATCGTACTGGTGGCGATCGTTGCGATGGCGGTCTGGCACTTCAGCCACCCGGCCCCGACGCCATATAAAACGGTGAAGGTAGCCAAGGGCGATCTACAGCAAAACGTACTGGCGACCGGACAGCTTGACGCGGTACGCAAGGTTGACGTGGGCGCGCAGGTCAGCGGGCAGTTGGAAAGCCTGTATGTCGAGATCGGCGACCGGGTTAAAAAAGGCCAGTTGCTTGGGGTTATCGATCCGCAACAGGCGCAAAACAGCATCCGTGAGGGTGAGGCGACGTTGCGTGAGCTGCACGCCCAGTTACAACAGGCGCAGGCTGAGCAACAACTGGCGGCGGTAACGCTGCAGCGTAATCAGGCGTTAGCCAAATTGCAGGCGGTGTCACGCCAGGATCTGGATCAGGCGGCGACACAGCTGGCGGTGAAGAAGGCGCAAGTGGGTACCATTCAGGCGCAGATAGCCAGGAATCAGGCCAGCCTGGATACCGCCAAGATCAATCTGGCGTTTACCCGTATAGAAGCACCGATGGACGGTGACGTGGTGCAAATTACCACGCTGCAAGGCCAGACGGTGATTGCCGCGCAGCAGGCTCCGAACATTTTGACGCTGGCGGATCTCAGCACCATGTTGGTGAAGGCCCAGGTGTCGGAGGCGGACGTCATCAGCCTCAAGCCGGGCCAAAAAGCCTGGTTTACCGTATTGGGCGATCCTAACCGACGGTTTGACGGCGTGCTGAAAGATATCCAGCCAACTCCGGAAAAGGTCAATAACGCCATCTTTTACTATGCGCGTTTTGAAGTGCCCAATCCCGAGGGATTATTACGACTGCAGATGACGGCGCAGGTGCATATTCAACTGGCGGGCGTCAATCAGGTGCAGGTCATTCCTCTGGCGGCGTTGGGCGATCAAATCGCCGATAATCGCTACCATGTTTCGATATTGAAACAGGGCAAGGAGGAAAAGCGCGAGGTGGCCATTGGCCTGCGTAATAATATCGACGTGCAAATTCTCAGCGGACTGAACATTGGCGATGAAGTTATTGTCAGCCGCGGCGGCGCGGAGGCTCTCTGATGGCCGTGCTGTTGGAACTGAGCGGTATTAGCCGCAGCTATCAGTCGGGCGATCAAACCGTAGCGGTGCTGAAGAACGTGAGCCTGAGCATCAACGCCGGTGAAATGGTGGCGATTATGGGCACCTCCGGCTCCGGCAAGTCGACGCTGATGAATATTCTTGGCTGTCTGGATAAGCCCAGCGCCGGCGTTTATCGGGTGGCCGGGCAGGACGTGGCGACGCTGGATGGCGATGCGCTGGCCCGGTTGCGGCGTGAGCATTTCGGTTTTATCTTTCAGCGTTATCATTTACTGCCTCATCTGAGCGCGGCGCATAACGTTGAGGTTCCGGCGGTGTATGCCGGACTGGGTAAGGCAGCGCGGCGTGAGCGTGCGATTGCGCTGTTACAGCGTTTGGGGCTGGGTGAACGCGTTGGTTACCGGCCAAGCCAGCTTTCCGGCGGTCAGCAGCAGCGGGTCAGTATTGCCCGTGCGCTGATGAACGGGGGGCAGGTGATCCTGGCGGATGAGCCGACCGGCGCCCTCGACAGCCAGTCAGGCGAGGAGGTGATGAGCATCCTCAAGCAACTGCGTGAGCAGGGACATACGGTGATTATCGTCACTCACGATCCGACCGTGGCCCAGCAGGCTGAGCGGATCATTGAAATTCGTGACGGGGAGATCATTGCCGATTCACGCCCGGATCGGCAGAGTAACCCGAACGGCAAACCGCTGGAGATGGTGGCACCGGCGCCATCCTGGCAGCAAACGACCGGCCGTTTTCGTGAGGCATTGGTGATGGCCTGGCGAGCGATGGCGGCAAGTAAAATGCGCACCGCGCTGACCATGCTGGGCATTATTATCGGCATTGCCTCGGTGGTGTCGATTCTGGTGATCGGTGACGCCGCCAAGCAGATGGTGCTGGCGGATATCAAGTCCATCGGTACCAATACGGTCGACATTTACCCCGGCAAGGACTTCGGTGACGACGATCCTACCTTCCGTCAGGCACTGAAATACGACGATCTTGAGGCACTGCGCGAGCAGCCTTACGTCAATGCATTGTCCCCAACGATTGCCAGCAGTATGCGGCTGCGCTTGGGTAATGTCGATGTGGCGGCCAATGTTACCGGCGTCAGCGAACAGTTTTTCCGCGTCTACGGCATGACCTTTACCCAGGGCGTCGGTATTGATCAACTGCAGGTGCAATCGCAGTCGCAAACGGTGGTCATCGACGCCAATACCCAGCGCCGGCTGTTCCCCAATCAAAAGGATGTGGTAGGCCAGGTGATCCTGGTGGGTAATATGCCGGCGACGGTGGTTGGGGTGGCGAAAGAGAAGCAGTCGATGTTCGGCAGCAGCAAGACGCTGAACGTCTGGGTGCCCTATAGCACTATGGCCAACCGGCTGATGGGCAACGCCTATTTTGATTCGATCACCGTGCGTATCCGCGAGGGCTACAATAGCCAGGAAGCGGAGCAGAAGTTGACGCGTTTGCTGACGCTGCGCCATGGCAAGAAAGACATTTTCACCTACAACATGGACAGCCTGGTGCAGACTGCAGAAAAAACTACCCGCACGCTTCAAATGTTCCTGACGTTGGTGGCGGTGATTTCACTGGTGGTTGGCGGGATCGGTGTGATGAACATTATGTTGGTGTCGGTGACGGAGCGCACTCGCGAAATCGGTATTCGTATGGCGGTAGGCGCTCGCTCCGGGGATGTGTTGCAGCAGTTTCTGATTGAAGCGGTACTGGTGTGTCTGGTGGGCGGTGCCTTGGGCATCACGCTGTCGTTTGCCATCGGCCTGTTGGTGCAGCTGGTGCTGCCGGGCTGGCAGATCAGTTTCCCGCCGGCGGCGTTGTTGAGTGCGTTTGTCTGTTCTACCGCCATCGGCGTGGTGTTTGGCTATCTGCCGGCACGCAGCGCAGCGCGGCTTAACCCGATTGATGCGCTGGCACGCGAATAACAAGCCCATAAAAAATGCCAGTCATACGGCGGCTGGCATTCTTTTCGCTGTTTCAGACTGACTCGGTGGAAGCGTTTAGGCCAACGCCTCGCTTTCCACTGGCACAATAAGACTTGCATGATTCCCTTTTGGCCCCTGGTGCACGTCAAAACTGACCTGTTGGCCAGCTTTTAGCGTCCGGTACCCATCCATCTTAATCGTAGAATAGTGGGCGAAGATGTCTTCGCCACCGCCTTCAGGACAGATAAACCCAAACCCTTTGGCGTTGTTGAACCATTTAACAGTACCCGTCTCCATGCTTTTACATCCCTCGCAACGCTATTTTTAGGTGAGATGAATAACTGAATTCGCACCCGCCAGTGGCAGGTAGCAGATGAGCCTAAAAGTGGTTAAAACACCACCAGCCCATGAATTTACACTCTAGAGCAAATGATCATCACGTCAAGGGATCGGCTTTTGTCGTCAGCGAGCAGTTCATCAAAGTTTGAAGCAGGTAACGCTATTGACATTGTTTGGTAACAATTCGTCAGAGATATTTGCGCACGTTCCAGTGCGGCGGGATGCCGGCGAAGATGATAAAATAGTATGGATACCCCACTTTGAATAACCGGAACTTGTCCCCATATAAAAGGACAGAGCAGAGAAGATGAGCAGCGATGGGCAATAACAACGATTGGCTAAATTTTGAACACTTGGCCGAAGAAAAACAAATCGATGCGGTAAAACCGCCGTCTATGTATAAAGTTATACTTAACAACGACGATTACACACCGATGGAATTTGTGATTGACGTTCTGCAAAAGTTCTTTTCTTATGATATTGAACGCGCAACGCAACTGATGCTCACGATCCACTATCAAGGCAAGGCGATCTGCGGTGTATTTACCGCCGAGGTGGCGGAAACCAAGGTCGTGCATGTGAACCGTTATGCCAGGGAGAACGAGCATCCGTTGCTTTGTACGCTGGAAAAAGCCTGAATAAGGCAATCTATTGGGGAGGTGCTTATGCTCAATCAAGAACTGGAACTCAGTCTCAACATGGCTTTCGCCAGAGCGCGTGAGCACAGACACGAGTTTATGACCGTGGAGCACCTGTTGCTGGCGTTACTCAGCAACCCTGCCGCGCGGGAAGCGCTTGAGGCATGTACGGTGGACCTGGCCGCACTGCGCCAGGAACTCGAAGCCTTTATCGAACAAACCACGCCGACGCTGCCTGTCAGCGAAGAAGAGCGCGACACTCAGCCGACGCTTAGCTTCCAGCGCGTACTGCAGCGTGCGGTATTCCATGTCCAATCTTCCGGCCGCAGCGAAGTCAGCGGCGCCAACGTGCTGGTGGCAATTTTCAGCGAGCAGGAGTCGCAGGCGGCTTATCTGCTGCGCAAACACGACGTCAGTCGTCTTGACGTAGTGAACTTCATTTCACATGGCACACGTAAAGACGAGCCGGGCCAAGCGCCGAATGCGGAAAACCCGGTGAATGAAGAGCAGTCCGGAGGGGAAGACCGTATGGAAAACTTCACCACCAACCTCAACCAACTGGCTCGGGTGGGCGGTATCGATCCCTTGATTGGCCGTGGTCCTGAGCTGGAGCGTGCCATTCAGGTGTTGTGCCGTCGCCGCAAGAATAACCCGCTGCTGGTGGGTGAGTCCGGCGTGGGTAAAACTGCGATTGCCGAAGGGCTGGCCTGGCGCATCGTGCAGGGCGACGTCCCGGAAGTGATGGCGGACTGTACGCTGTATTCACTGGATATCGGCTCGTTGCTGGCCGGTACCAAATACCGTGGCGACTTCGAGAAACGCTTCAAAGCGCTGCTGAAACAGTTGGAGCAGGACAAGAACAGCATCCTGTTTATCGATGAGATCCACACCATCATCGGCGCCGGTGCGGCTTCCGGTGGGCAGGTCGATGCCGCCAACCTGATCAAACCGCTGCTTTCCAGCGGCAAGATCCGGGTCATCGGCTCGACCACTTACCAGGAATTCAGCAACATCTTTGAAAAAGATCGCGCCTTGGCCCGTCGCTTCCAGAAAATCGACATTATCGAGCCGACGCCGGAAGAGACCATTCAGATCATCAACGGCCTGAAAACCAAGTACGAAGCGCACCACGATGTGCGTTATACCGCCAAAGCGGTGCGTGCTGCGGTTGAGCTGTCGGTGAAATACATCAACGACCGTCATCTGCCGGACAAGGCTATCGACGTGATCGACGAGGCGGGGGCTCGCAGCCGGCTGATGCCGGTCAGCAAGCGCAAGAAAACCGTTAACGTTTCCGACATTGAGTCGGTGGTAGCACGTATTGCACGTATCCCGGAAAAAACCGTGTCGGCGAGCGATCGTGATGTGTTGAGAAGCTTGGGCGACCGTCTGAAAATGCTGGTATTTGGCCAGGATCAGGCGATTGAAGCACTGACCGAGGCAATCAAGATGAGCCGTGCGGGTCTGGGCCACGATCGCAAGCCGGTCGGTTCCTTCCTGTTTGCCGGGCCAACCGGGGTCGGGAAAACCGAGGTTACGGTACAGCTGGCGAAGGCGATGGATATCAAACTGCTGCGCTTTGACATGTCCGAGTATATGGAACGTCATACCGTTAGCCGTCTGATTGGTGCGCCTCCGGGCTATGTCGGTTACGACCAGGGCGGTCTGCTGACCGACGCGGTGCTCAAGCATCCGCACTCTGTCGTACTGCTAGATGAAATCGAGAAGGCGCATCCGGACGTGTTCAACCTGCTGCTGCAGGTGATGGACAACGGGACCCTGACTGATAACAACGGCCGTAAGGCGGACTTTCGCAACGTGATCCTGGTGATGACCACTAACGCCGGGGTGCGCGAGACAGAACGTAAATCGATCGGCCTGGTCCAGCAGGATAACAGCACCGACGCGATGGAAGAGATCAAAAAAGTGTTCACGCCGGAATTCCGTAACCGTCTGGACAATATTCTTTGGTTCAACCATCTGTCGACTGAGGTGATCCAGCAGGTTGTCGATAAGTTTATCGTCGAACTGCAGGCGCAGCTGGATGCGAAGGGCGTGTCGCTGGAAGTGAGTGACGAAGCGCGTGACTGGTTGTCAGTGAAAGGCTACGACCGTGCGATGGGGGCTCGTCCAATGGCACGTGTGATGCAGGAAAACCTGAAGAAACCGCTGGCCAACGAACTGCTGTTCGGCTCGCTGGTGGACGGTGGCTCGGTGAAAGTCGAGTTGGATAAAGAAAACCAGAAACTGACTTATCAATTTATCAGCGCGTCAATGCGCAAGGCGGACGAAGGTGCGGTTCACTAAGTCTGGGGTTAGATTCAGATTCAGATAAAGAAAAAGCGATGCTTCGGCATCGCTTTTTTTATGGGTGAAAATCATCACCAAAACAGAAATGATTGAGCCCTCTCAGTTTACCTGCGCACCTGCAACTCGGTGTTGAACGTTGCTACGGGGGTAAACGGAAAGGGCTCCGGAGGCATTACATCCTCGGTGCCGCCATCGGCTGGCGACGAGTGAGCCGATTAACGGCTACGGAAGACAATGCGGCCTTTGCTCAGGTCGTACGGGGTCAGCTCTACAGTGACTTTGTCGCCCGTCAGGATGCGGATGTAGTTCTTGCGCATTTTACCGGAGATATGTGCGGTAACCACGTGCCCGTTTTCTAATTCAACGCGGAACATGGTGTTTGGCAGCGTATCAAGAACGGTGCCCTGCATTTCAATATTGTCTTCTTTGGCCATCGAATCCTCTAGGTCTAACTACCTTAGTTTTTAACCGGCAAGATAATGCCGAAAAACCCACATTATGTAAAGAAGTGTCGGTGAACATTGCACCGTTTCCGCAAAATTAGTTTGTTGGGGAGGGTGGTTCAACCTGCTGTGGGGGTAACACTTGCGGTGCCCAGCATTCTGGCGCTAATGGCTTGCGCTGAAGTTGGCTGAGCTGCTGCAAAAATTGTCTTCGGGGGATCTCTTTTGCTCCCAGCGTGGCAGTGTGAGCGTTAAGCACCTGACAGTCAATCAATTCTCCGCCATAAGCGGCAAAATGGCGGCAAAAAGTCATCAGGGCACACTTGGAGGCGTTGGTGGTACGACTAAACATGGATTCGCCGCAGAACAGCGCGCCCTGAGCCACGCCGTACATGCCGCCGACCAGTTCGTCACCCTGCCATACCTCGATTGAATGAGCGAAGCCAAGGCGGTGCAGATGCAAATAAGCGCGCTGTACTTCCGGGCCAATCCAGGTGCCTTCTTCCGGTCTATCGGCGCAGGCGGCGATCACCGCGGCAAAGTCGTGATTCAGCGTCACGCGAAAGGGGTTACTGCGCAGGAAGCGTTTCAGACTGCGGCTGATATGGCGCTCGGCCGGGAACAGCACCGCGCGTGGGTCTGGCGACCACCACAAAATGGCTTCCCCCGGTGAAAACCAGGGGAAAATGCCGCGCTCATAAGCAGCCAGCAAGCGCGGCGCAGTCAAATCGCCACCAATCGCCAGTAGACCGTTAGGATCGCGCAACGCGCCCTCAGGAGAGGGGAACGCCAGTGAATGCGGTGACAGCTTAACTATGCGCATAAAAGGTCTCAGCGTCCTCTACAGGCCATTTTACAGCGGGATACCGCTGATACGTTGGCGGAACTGGGCATAACGCCCTTGTTGACGTATCAGGGTCAGATGGTCGCCTTGCTCGACAATCTGGCCGCCGTCCATCACGCAGATACGGTCCAGATGCTCCAGCCCATACATACGGTGGGTCACCAGGATCAGCGTTTTACCCCGGCAGTGCCGGCGCAGCAGCGCCAGGATCTGCTGTTCGGTTTCGGCGTCCAGTCCTTCGGTCGGTTCATCGAGCAATAGTAAGGGGGCCTGATGCAAAAGCGCGCGGGCTATCCCCAGACGGCGCTGCTCACCGCCGGAAAGTTGGCGACCGCCATCTCCCAGCCAGGCGTTCAGCCCTTCGTTGTCCAGCAGCTTGTCCAGGCCGACCTGCTGCAATACTTCGCGCAATTGTTCATCGGTTGCTGCAGGCGCGGCGATGCGCAGGTTGTCACGCAGCGTATCGCTGAAAATATGCACCCGTTGGCTGACCACGGTGGTCATCTGGCGCAGCGTGGTTTCATCGTAAGCACTCAGTGGCTGGCCATTGAGCAGCACCTGGCCGCTGTCGGCGTTCCAGGCGCGGGTTAGCAACTGCAGCAGAGTCGATTTGCCGCAGCCGGTACGCCCGAGCAGCGCAATGTGTTCGCCGGCGGCAATTTCCAGTGTGACATCCTGCAATACCGGCAGCGGCTGGTCGGGGTATGTGAAAGTGAGCTGTTGCAGGCTCAGCGTGGCAACGCCCTCGGCCGCCGGGCCATGGGCCGGGAAGGTCACTTCCGGCTGTCGGTCGATGACCTGCTTCACCCGCGTGGCGGAAGCGATCACCTGACCCAGATGCTGGAAAGCACCGGCCACCGGCATCAGCGCTTCAAACGAGGCCAGTGTGGCAAACACGAACAGCGCAATCAGCGCACCGGGCTGGCTGTCGCCACCAATACCGCCCGCGGTGAGCCACAGCATCAAAGTGACCGTCAGGCCACTGGCCAGGATCATCAGTGCCTGTGCCATGCCACCCAGAGAAGCCTGTTGCCATTGACGGCGCTGCCAGCGCTGCTCGGTGGCATCCAGATCGGTACGGAAGCTTTCAACGGCACCGAACACCACCAGTTCGGCCTGGCCCTGCAGCCAGGCGGTCAAATCGGTACGGTACTGGCCGCGCAGCGCGGTCAACTGACCGCCAATCGGCTTACCGGCACGATAAAACACCGGTGGTACCAACAGCAGCAGCAACAGCAGAATGCCACCCAGCGTCAGGGCCAGCGTGGTGTCCAGCCAGCTCAGGCCATAGGTCACCACCACAATCACGGCGGCGGCGCTGACCAGTGGGGAGATCACCCGCAGGTATAAATGATCCAGCGTATCGACATCCGCCACCAGGCGATTAAGCAGATCGGCCTGGCGGAAGCGAGCAATGCCGCCCGGCGACAGCGGCAGGATCTTTTTAAAGGTAAATACCCGCAGATGGGACAGCACGCGGAAAGTGGCATCGTGGCTGACTACGCGTTCGGCGTAGCGCCCGGCGGTGCGGAAAATAGCGGCACCCCTGACACCGGCGGCCGGCAGCATATAGTTGAAGGTAAACAAACCGGCCAGCCCGGCCAGGGCCGATGCGGCGAGGAACCAGCCGGATAGCGCCAGCAGGCCGATGCTGGCCAGCAGAGTGACGATGGCCAGTACGATGCCTAAACAAATCAGCAGGCTGTGACGACGGTATAGCGCCAGAAATGGCAGCAAAACGCGCATGATTAGAGATCCCCGCTGCGGTGTGCGATCAGATTGGCAAACAGGCCCGGCTGAGCACTCAGCGTGGCGTAATCACCTTGCTGAACGATCTGCCCACCTTCCATCACCCAAATCTGGTCGTAATCTTCGGTATCTTCCAACTGGTGGGTGACCAGCAGGGTGGTTTGCTGGTGTGAGGCGACATTCAGCGCCTGCATCACCCGGCGTTCACTGTGGGCGTCAAGACTGGCGGCCGGTTCATCGAGCAGCAGTAAACGGCGCGGACTGATCAGCGCCCTGGCTACGGCTACGCGTTGAGCCTGGCCGACGGATAAGCGGGCGGCGTTATCGCCCACTTCAGTCTCTAATCCCTGCGGCAGATGCGGCAGGATCTCGCCGACGTAGGCTTGCTCCACCGCCTGTTGCAACTGGGCTTCGCTGGCCTGTGGGTTCCCCAGCAGAATATTGGCCCGCAGCGTCTGAGCCGGCAGGTGCGGGTTTTGACCTACCCAGCCAAGCTGCTGACGCCAGCCTTCGGCCGCCAACTCGCGCAGTTCGGTTCCATTGACGGTTAATGAACCGCGATAGGGCAGAAAGCCGAGCAGCAGATTCAGCAACGAGCTTTTACCGGCACCGCTTAACCCGACCAGGGCAATACGCTGGTTCGCCGGCAGGGTGAAACTCAGTGGGCCGGCCAGCAGCGCGCCATTTGGTGACAGTATCTCCAAATTCTGCGCCTGCAGTTCCAGCGGCACATCGGTACCCAGCATTTGCGTGCCGCTGCCCATTTGCTCACCTTCGGCACTGAGGAAGGTTTCCAGCGTTTCAGCAGCGCCCACCGCTTGCGCCTTGGCATGGTAGAAAGCCCCCAGGTCACGCAGGGGTTGGAAGAACTCCGGAGCCAGGATCAGCGCCAGGAAACCGGCAAACAGCGTGACGCCGGTGCCGTAGCTGCCAAAATTAAGTTCGCCAAGGAAGGAAAAACCGAAATAGACCGCCACCACGGCGATGGAGATAGAGGCAAAGAACTCCAATACTGCCGAGGACAGGAATGCCAACCGCAGCACTTCCATGGTGCGGCTGCGGAAGTCCTCGGACGATTTGGCGATCTGCGCGGTTTCTGCTTCAGCCCGGTTGAACAGGCGCAGCGTATCCAGCCCGCGCAGGCGGTCGAGAAAATTACCGCTCAACCGTGCCAGGGCCACGAAGTTACGACGGTTGGCATCGGCGGCACCCATACCGACCAGCGCCATAAACATCGGGATCAGCGGCGCGGTGGTCAACAGGATCAGACCGGCAGCCCAGTTGATTGGGAATACGGTAATCAGGATCAGCACCGGGATAAACACCGCCAGGTACATCTGCGGCAGATAGCGGGAGTAGTAATCCTGCATATCTTCGATTTGTTCGACGATGATGCTGGCCCAACTGCCTGCCGGCTTGCCCTGGATCCAGGCCGGGCCGAGCTGTTGCAGTTTATCCAGCACCTGTTGACGCATACGCTGGCGGATCACCTGTCCGCAGATAAAACCGACGCGCTCACGTAGCCAACTCAACACCGCCCGCAGTGCGAAAGTGGCAGCCAGCCAGATAAACGAGGGGATCAGTTGTTCACGCGGGGCGTGTTCGATAATCAGGGCGTGGAGCAGGGCGGCCAACAGCCATGCCTGTGCGACGATCAAAACGCCGCTTATCAGCCCCAACAACATGGAAAGGCGCAACCAACGCTGCGCCAGGGTGCTCTGAGTTTTGAGCCAACGGGTTAACTGTTGCTGTCTGGTTTTTTTCATCAGATATGAGTCTGCGTCGCCGGCGCCTGTTGTTACAGACAAGGTTAACGTACTGTTAAAAAAAGTGTTTGCCCCAACCTGAAGCGAACAAGTGAAGGCCAATGTTACCTCTTCACCCGGCAGACTGAAAATAATAAAGCGGTCAAATATCGCTATAACAGACGGCGGCCGCCGGGTTATTTCACCTCCTGACTCGCGGCTTCCGCGGCCAGGGCGGCCTGGACCGATTCGCGTTGGGCGATCTGAGCCCTATATCGGGTTAACGATGGCCAGTCTTTCAGTTCGATGGAAAACTGGGCCATCCAACGCAGCACGGTAAATAAATAGGCATCCGCTACGCTAAAGCATTCACCCAGTAGGAAAGGTTGTTCGTCCAGCGCCTGTGCAAGGTAATTGAGGCGGCGACGCAGCTTGTCGCGAAACAGCGTTTTGACCTCTTCCGGCAGCGCCGGGTTGAACAAAGGACTGGAGCCGGCGTGGATCTCGCTGGTAATGAAGTTCAGCCATTCCTGTAGACGTACCCGTTCGAAAGACGCGGCTGGAGGGGCCAGTGCGGCGTCGGGGCGCAGATCTGCCAAATATTGCACTATGGCAGTCCCTTCGGTAATCACCCGTTCGTCGTCCAGCATCAGGGCGGCGACGTAGCCTTTGGGATTCACCTGATAAAAGTCCCGGCCGTCGGCGCCGCGTTTGGTGCGGTTATTGACCCGGATCAGTTCGAACGGCAACCCCAATTCTCGTAAAACGATATGTGGAGAGAGTGAACAGGTATCGGGGGCAAAGTAGAGTTTCATGGCAGTTCCTGGCTAAGAAGCGAAATCGCTTGCTCGCCAGAATGCCGTTGGTGCTGCCAACTGAAAAATTAAAATATCAGAAACCTGTTATCAGCTCAGCTACTGACGGGCAGGTGCTGTTGCAAATATTGCAGCAGGGTCTGTACCGGCGCTGAAGCTGCGCCGCCAAACGAACAGACCAGATCAAAATGACGATAAAGCGGTGTAGCCAAAGGCAATGCGCAAATACCCGAGATACCGGCCGGTATCACCGAGGCTGGTATCAACGACACACCGGTGTCTTCCCGTACCAGCGTCAGCGCGGTGTTCCAGTCACTGACGGTCACGCGTACATCGGTTAACGCCAACCCGGCCTGCTGTGCCAAGAGTTGCGCATTGAAATAGCAGCCGCCGGTTGCCAGCACAAACGGCTGTTTGACCAGTGTGCTGAACGTCACCGGTTGTCGCCCCCTGGCCAGGGGATGATGACTGGCGGTCACTGCCAGCCACGGATCCTGGCCCAATGGGGAGCTTTGCCGTTCTCGATTTGGGTTCAACACTACACCGACGTCGGCGGTTTCCAGCGCCAGCCAGTTTTCTACTTCCAAGTCGGTACCTTCCAACTGAATTAGTTCTATCGCGGGATAGCGACGGCGGAATTTACGTAATAACGGCGGCAGTAACAGGGAGAATGCGGAGGGGAAACTGGCCAGGCGTATCTTGCCGGCGTGCGCGCTTTTTGCCTGCTGCGCGTAGTGTTGGATAGCATCCAGCCCGGCCAGCATGGCGCGAGCGTGAATGACAATTTGTTCACCACTCTGGGTAAGTGCAACGCTGTGCGGCAGGCGAACCAGTAGCAGAGTTTGCAGTTGCTCTTCCAACTGAGCGATGGCCTGACTGGCGGCGGATTGGGTCATGTCGCATTGGCTTGCCGCTTGGGTGATTTTACCTCTGTCGGCTACCGCAACCAATAAACGCCAGTGGAGAAGATTGTGCATCGAATCACCGTCCGACTTAACTTGCAGGAACAAAAAAAGCGGCTGTGATAGCCGCTTTTCAAAATGACAGTGTGTGGTTACAGCACTTCTGCGCCAGCGATGCCGTCCAGATAACGTTCAGCGTCCAATGCCGCCATACAACCGGTCCCGGCAGAGGTGATCGCCTGGCGGTAGATGTGGTCCATCACGTCGCCGGCGGCGAATACGCCCGGAATGGTGGTCTGGGTGGCATTGCCGTGAATGCCGGACTGCACCTTGATGTAGCCGTTCTCAAGCTCCAGCTGACCACCGAAAATACTGGTGTTCGGGCTGTGGCCGATAGCGATAAACACGCCGGCCAGTTCCAGTTCCTGCGTTTGGTTTTCCGCTTTGGTGCTACGGATACGTACGCCGGTCACGCCCATTTGATCGCCCAGCACTTCATCCAGAGTATGGTCGGTGTGCAGCACGATATTGCCGTTTTTCACTTTCTCCATCAGCCGGTTGATCAGGATCTTCTCGGAACGGAAGCTGTCACGGCGGTGAATCAGGTGAACTTCGGCGGCGATGTTGGACAAATACAGTGCTTCTTCCACGGCAGTGTTGCCACCACCGACCACCGCGACTTTCTGATTACGGTAGAAGAAACCGTCACAGGTGGCACAGGCAGACACGCCTTTGCCTTTGAAAGCTTCTTCGGTAGGCAGGCCAAGATAACGGGCCGAGGCGCCAGTGGCGATAATCAGTGCATCACAGGTGTATTCGCCGCTGTCGCCAAACAGGCGGAACGGACGGTTCTGCAGGTCAACGCTGTTGATGTGATCAAACACAATCTCGGTCTGGAATTTTTCAGCATGCTCGCGCATACGCTCCATCAGCGCCGGGCCGGTCAGGCCTTCGGCATCACCCGGCCAGTTTTCCACTTCGGTGGTGGTGGTCAACTGACCCCCTTGCTCCATACCGGTAATTAACACCGGGTTCAGGTTGGCGCGCGCTGCGTAAACTGCGGCGGTATAGCCCGCCGGGCCGGAGCCCAGGATCAATAATTTGCTGTGTTTAGCCGTGCCCATGAATATCCTCTTTTCCCACAATGGCGGACAATGGATCCGATTGTAGGGAAAATGCAGCATTAAAAAAAGCGCCAGGGGATGTTGTTAACGATTTGTTTGATAGCCATTACCTATTAATTATTAAATTGCCGCTAAAGAGAGCGTAAAGCGCAGCAATTTAACTTATGGAAATCACTCATCTCCGCTCTTTACTCCATTGACCGGAAACAGCCCATTTAGCGGGTTTAAGCGCATTGACTGTGGGCTTTTCAAGCCAGCGATTCATAACTAAAAACGGGGTGCTAACTTTTCATGACGGTACGTTCTTCTGATTTTGCTTCTTTTACTTTGACAATCCGCTGCGCATTTGCGAAAACATCATAGGAAGAAGAAATTATCCCTGTCCCTACAGTAAATCGTACGTATTTACAGCGTTGGTGCAGAATTTTGCGCCGTTGCTGAAGGTTCGTGCGGCAGGTGAGGGGACAGCGTGCAAGCAGGGGAATTCTTCTTGCAAATAACATCATTTAAAAACCCGGTGCAGGATTTGACAGACAGGCTGCACCAGGGGAGATGATGGTAGTGAAGCATAAACAGGCATCGGGTCTTCGCTTGGAACGAACCCTTACACATTGACGTTGGTTAGGGTGTGGCAAGTGCAGGGAAGAAAATAAGAGAGACAATAATAATGGCAGACAATAAGAAACGCCCGGGTAAAGATCTCGACCGTATCGACCGCAATATCCTGAACGAACTGCAGAAGGATGGGCGTATTTCGAACGTTGAGCTTTCCAAGCGCGTGGGGTTATCCCCAACCCCATGTTTAGAACGTGTGCGCCGCCTTGAGCGCCAGGGTTTTATTCATGGTTATACCGCTTTGCTCAATCCGCATTATCTGGATGCGTCCCTGCTGGTCTTCGTAGAAATCACGTTGAACCGCGGTGCGCCGGATGTGTTTGAGCAATTCAACTCGGCAGTACAGAAACTTGAAGAAATTCAGGAGTGTCATCTGGTGTCCGGTGATTTCGACTATCTGTTGAAAACCCGCGTGCCGGATATGTCGGCTTACCGTAAGTTGCTTGGTGAAACCTTGCTGCGTCTACCGGGGGTTAACGACACCCGTACGTACGTGGTAATGGAAGAAGTGAAACAGAGTAACCGTCTGGTTATCAAAACACGGTAGGGTGCAGGTGCAAAACCTGATTAAATTGGTTACACTCCTGTTTATTCATACAGTTTCGGCGCCGGGGAAGCTTCTCGGCGCTGTTGCTATGTCAGCTAACAGGAACCTGGAGAGCCTTTCTTGAGCCAGGAATATACAGAAGATAAAGAAGTTACCTTGAGAAAACTCAGTAGCGGCCGCCGTTTGCTTGAAGCTGTGTTGATTGTGGTAGCCATTTTTGCCATTTACCTCATGGCTGCCTTGGTCAGTTTCAATCCGTCTGATCCGAGCTGGTCGCAGACCGCGTGGCATGAGCCTATTCATAACCTGGGCGGTGGCGTCGGGGCCTGGATGGCCGACACATTGTTCTTCACCTTCGGGGTACTCGCCTATGCGATACCGCCGATCATGCTGGTGTTGTGCTGGGCCGCTTATCGCCAGCGCGGCGGCGGCGAATACATCGACTATTTTGCGCTTTCACTGCGCCTGATCGGCACGTTGGCGCTGGTACTCACTTCATGTGGCCTGGCGGCATTGAATGTCGACGATCTCTATTACTTCGCATCCGGCGGTGTGATCGGCAGTTTGCTGAGCAACGCCATGTTGCCGTGGTTCAACGGTATTGGCGCCACCCTGGGGCTGCTATGCGTTTGGGCTGCAGGGCTGACGTTGTTTACCGGCTGGTCCTGGCTGGTGATCGCCGAGCGTATCGGCGGCGTGGTGCTGGGGACGGTGACCTTTATGACCAACCGTTCACGCCGTGAAGACCGTTATTACGACGATGACGACCGCTACGTCGAAGAGCAGCCCGAGTCTGCAGACAAGGAAGCCGCGCTTGCGGTAGCTGCCACGACGACGGCGGCCAATGCAGCGGAAGATGACGTATTGTTCTCTGCGCCTTCGGTCACGGAAACCGCCAAAATGGCGGCGGAAGATGCCGAAGATCCGTTGCTCAGCGGCCTGCGGGCTAATGATGACGATGATGCGAATATCACACCTGTTGCGCCAGCGCCAACCAGTGTACCGGCCACAGCGGCACCTGTTGTGGCCCAGGCCCCGCCGGTCACTGCGGCACCCCCGGCTCCGGCTTCGGTGAACCAGCATCCGATGACCGCGGTAGCGGAAAACACTGCGCCGCCGCTGTATTCGTTTGAGATCCCTGAAGAGACACCAACGCCTAAGACGACACGTCCGATTGATCCTTACCAGGACGACGACGAGCCGCGTATGGGGAATTGGGATGCTCCGGCCGCATCGCCGTCGCACGAGCATTCTCCATTTGATTTCTCTGCCGCCCAACGTGAGCACGTGGATGTCACTGCTCCGGCCGGTTTCAGTGCCGCCGAGCCTGCCGTTTCACCCTTTGGCAGCGCGAAACCTCAGGCACCTGCCGCAGCGACGGCAATTGCCGGTGCTGTTGCCGCCAATACCTTTATGCCGGCCTTTAGCGCCACCAGTGACGCGAATTCACAGGTGAAACAGGGCCTCGGCCCTGAATTGCCGCGCCCGAACCCGGTGCGCATTCCGACCCGGCGTGAACTGGCTTCCTACGGCATCAAGCTGCCTTCGCAGCGTATGGCCGAACAGGAACAGCGCACCCGGGGGGACGACGAGCCATTGCAACAGGCTGAAAATCTTTCGCAAGATGATGAAGCTGCTCTGCAGGAAGCCGCGCTGCGTCAGGCGTTTGCCGAGCAGCAAAGCCAGCGTTACGGCGGGGAGTCCGAGTCGGATAATCTGGATGATGAAGCTGTTCTGCAGGAAGCCGCGCTGCGTCAGGCGTTTGCCGACCAGCAAAGCCAGCGTTATGGTCAGCCAGAGGCTCCATCGGTGGCGCCAACTACGCCGGTAGATACCCGCAATGCATTTGGCTTCTCGCCGATGGATGATTTGGTTGATGATGGCCCGGTTGAGCCACTGTTTACCCTGTCGCCACAGTTGGAAGAACGTATTGAGCTGCAAAGCGAGCGTGAAGATGATGTGCCTTTCGGTCAGTTTGAGCCCACCGCGCCGGTTTATCCGTCGCCGCCTCAGCCTCAGACCCCGCCGGTACAACAATCCTATCAGCCTGCGCAGCCAGCTTATCAACCAGCGCAGCAGCAACCGGTGCAGCAACAGCCACCTGCCTATCAGCAGCCTGTGGCACAACCGGAGCCTGCTGCCGTGCAGCAGCCGGGAATGGGCAGCCTGATCCACCCGTTCCTGATGCGTAACGAAATGCCGTTGCAAAAACCGACCACGCCGTTGCCGACGCTGGATTTGCTGACAGAAGCCCCGAAAGAGGTGGAGCCGGTAGATTCCTTCGCGTTGGAACAAAAGGCGCGTTTGGTAGAAGCCAGCCTGGCCGATTACCGGGTGAAAGCCGATGTGGTAGATATTTTGCCAGGGCCGGTCATCACCCGTTTCGAGCTGGATTTGGCTCCGGGTGTCAAGGCTGCACGCATTTCCAACCTGTCGCGTGACCTGGCGCGTTCACTGTCAACCTCGGCGGTACGTGTGGTGGAAGTGATCCCCGGCAAGCCTTATGTCGGGTTGGAACTGCCTAACGTCAAACGTCAGACGGTCTATCTGCGAGAAGTGCTGGACTGCCCGGCGTTCCGCGATAATCCGTCGCCGCTGGCAATCGTCCTGGGTAAAGATATTTCTGGCGAACCGGTGGTGGCCGACCTGGCGAAAATGCCGCATCTGTTGGTGGCAGGTACCACCGGTTCCGGTAAGTCGGTTGGGGTCAATGCCATGATCCTGAGCATCTTGTATAAGGCCACGCCGAAAGAAGTGCGCTTTATCATGATCGACCCGAAAATGCTGGAGCTGTCGGTTTATGAAGGTATTCCGCACCTGTTGACGGATGTGGTCACCGACATGAAAGACGCCGCTAACGCCCTGCGTTGGTGCGTCGCCGAGATGGAGCGTCGCTACAAGCTGATGTCTGCGCTCGGTGTGCGTAACCTGGCCGGCTATAACGAACGCGTCGATCAGGCCGAAGCCATGGGGCGTCCGATCCCGGATCCGTTCTGGAAACCGACCGACAGCATGGACATGACGCCGCCGGTACTGGAGAAAGAGCCTTATATCGTGGTGATGGTCGACGAGTTTGCCGATCTGATCATGACGGTCGGCAAAAAGGTTGAGGAACTGATCGCTCGTCTGGCGCAGAAAGCGCGTGCAGCGGGGATTCACCTGGTGCTGGCAACCCAGCGTCCGTCGGTGGATGTGATCACCGGTCTTATCAAGGCCAACATCCCGACCCGTATCGCCTTTACCGTGTCCAGCAAGATTGACTCCCGTACCATCCTCGATCAGGGCGGTGCTGAATCCCTGCTAGGGATGGGGGACATGCTTTATCTGGCCCCTAACTCCTCGATTCCGGTCCGTGTGCATGGTGCATTTGTGCGCGATCAGGAGGTGCATGCGGTGGTTAAGGATTGGAAAGCGCGTGAGCGCCCTCAATATAAAGAGGGTATCCTCAGCGCCGGTGACGACGGTGAGGGTGGAACTGGCGGCGGTCTGGACGGTGACGAAGAGCTGGATCCGTTGTTTGATCAGGCGGTGGAGTTTGTGGTGGATAAACGCCGCGCCTCTATCTCCGGCGTACAGCGTCAGTTCCGCATCGGTTACAACCGCGCTGCGCGTATCATCGAACAGATGGAAGCGCAGGGCATCGTCAGCGAGCAGGGGCACAACGGTAACCGCGAGGTGCTGGCACCGCCACGGCATGACTGATGAAGTTTTAATCGTTGTTATTTAATTAAAAGGGCCGCTTAGCGGCCCTTCAGACTGATGACAAACCTCATTCCTGCACAGAGCGAATAGAGTTCGATAAATAAAAAACAAGGAAAATCAATTTATTGATTTTCGGCTGGTCACCACAAAGCAGGAAAAACCACGCTTTTTCCTGCTTTGTCAGCAACATATAAGGGCCGCTTAGCGGCCCTTGTGCAAAGAAGCGTAAACCCATCGGCTTCTCGGAACATTGGCCTATCTGCCGGCGAATGGCTTCGGGTAGAGTAAAGGTGTTGAGGGTTCATTTGACCCGCACGGCACCGCCTTGCGGTTAACGCATTTCATAAGGTATCTGGAATAATGAAAAAACTGTTAGTTGCCTGTTGTCTGCTTTCGGGATTCGCTTCCACCTCTGTGCTGGCCGACGCCGCGCAGGATTTGCAAAGTCGCCTGGCGAAAGTGAACAGTTTCCACGCCAGCTTCTCCCAGACCGTGACCAGCAGCGATGGCGCTGCGGTACAGCAGGGTGAAGGTGAGCTTTGGGTGAAACGTCCCAACCTGTTTAACTGGCACATGACCTCGCCAGACGAGAGCGTGCTGGTGTCAGACGGTCAGACCCTGTGGTTCTACAACCCCTTTGTTGAGCAGGTAACCGCCACCTGGCTGAAAAATGCTACCGGCAATACGCCGTTTATGCTGATTACCCGCAATAACGCCAATGACTGGAAACAGTACAACGTTAAACAGAAAGGTAATGATTTTGAGCTGACGCCAAAATCAAGCAGCGGTAACCTGAAGCAGTTCGCCATTAGCGTGGATAACAGCGGCACTATCCGCAGTTTTGCCGCGGTTGAGCAGGACGGGCAGCGCAGTTCTTACGCGCTGAAAAGCCAGCAGAACGTTGCTGCCGATGCCAGCAAATTTAAATTTACCCCGCCGAAGGGGGTGACGCTGGACGACCAGCGCCAGTGAGGTCCGCGTGAGTAATATGTCGCTCGATTTTTCCCAGAATGAGTTCCAACCGTTGGCCGCGCGGATGCGGCCGACCACATTGGCACAGTATATCGGCCAGCAGCATCTGCTGGCCGCCGGCAAGCCTTTGCCGCGCGCTATCGAGGCGGGGCAACTGCATTCGATGATTCTGTGGGGGCCTCCGGGCACCGGGAAAACGACGCTGGCAGAATTGATCGGCCGTTATGGCCAGGCGGACGTCGAGCGTATTTCTGCCGTCACGTCCGGGATCAAAGAGATCCGCGAGGCGATCGAGCGTGCACGCCAAAACCGTGACGCCGGTCGCCGCACTATTCTGTTTGTCGATGAGGTTCATCGCTTCAACAAAAGCCAGCAGGATGCCTTCCTGCCACATATTGAAAACGGCACCATCACTTTTATCGGCGCCACCACCGAAAACCCGTCTTTTGAGCTTAACTCGGCGCTGTTGTCACGGGCCCGTGTTTATTTGCTGAAGGCGCTGACCGCCGAGGATATCAGCCAGGTGCTGGATCAGGCGATGCAGGACAGCAGCCGGGGCTTTGGCGGCCAGAATATCGAACTGCCGGAAGAGACGCGTCGCATGTTATCAGAGCTGGTCGGCGGCGACGCTCGCCGGGCGCTGAACAGCCTGGAGATGATGGCGGACATGGCGGAGATCAACGCCAAAGGCATTCGCGTGCTGACGCCGGAATTACTGAAAGAGGTCTCTGGTGAACGCAGTGCGCGTTTCGATAATAAAGGCGACCGCTTTTACGATCTGATCTCGGCGCTGCATAAATCGGTGCGTGGTTCAGCGCCGGATGCGGCGTTGTACTGGTATGCACGTATTATCACCGCCGGGGGCGATCCACTGTACGTGGCGCGCCGGTTGCTGGCGATTGCTTCAGAAGATGTGGGTAATGCCGACCCGCGCGGCATGCAGGTCGCCATCGCGGCCTGGGACTGCTTTACCCGCGTCGGCCCGGCGGAAGGCGAACGGGCGATTGCCCAGGCTATCGTCTATCTGGCCTGCGCGCCAAAAAGCAACGCGGTTTACACCGCCTTCAAAGCGGCAATTCGTGATGCCAAAGAAATGGCTGATTATGACGTCCCCGAACATCTGCGCAATGCGCCAACCAAGCTGATGAAGGAAATGGGGCTGGGTGCAGAATATCGTTACGCCCACGATGAACCTAATGCCTATGCTGCCGGCGAGGATTACTTCCCACCCGAAATGGCCAAAACACGTTACTATCATCCAACCTCACGTGGGCTGGAAGGTAAAATTGGTGAAAAGCTGGCATGGCTGGCTGAGCAGGATCAAAATAGCCAGACAAAACGCTATCGCTAGCGTTGCCGTTGCGGTAAGGTTAGCGGGTATCACTCTTCCTTTATACGGCTATAAATTCAGCCGAATAAAACATCAAATTTTCTTTCAATAACAATAAGCACAGGATTAGCATGCTCGATCCCAATCTGCTGCGTAATGAGCTAGACGCAGTCGCCGTCAAACTGGCTCGCCGAGGCTTTAAACTCGATCTGGATCTGCTGCGTTCTCAAGAAGAGCGTCGCAAAGTTCTGCAGGTAGAAACCGAAACGCTGCAGGCAGAACGTAACTCCCGATCGAAATCCATCGGCGCGGCTAAAGCGCGCGGGGAAGACATTGAGCCGCTGCGTCGCGAAGTAAACGAACTGGGTGACAAGCTGGACACGGCCAAGGCCGCGCTGGATCAGCTGCAGGCTGAAATCCGTGACTATGCGTTGGCGATCCCGAACCTGCCTGACGATGAAGTACCAGACGGCAAAGATGACAGCGATAACCTGGAAGTCAGCCGTTGGGGCGAACCGCGCCAGTATGATTTCCCGGTACGCGATCACGTCGATCTGGGCGAAATGGCCGGTGGTCTGGACTTTGCCGCTGCGGTAAAACTGACCGGTTCTCGCTTTGTGGTGATGAAAGGGCAAATTGCCCGCATGCACCGTGCGTTATCCCAGTTCATGCTGGATCTGCATACCGAACAACACGGCTACCAGGAAACTTACGTTCCTTACCTGGTTAACCATGCCACATTGTTCGGTACCGGCCAGTTGCCGAAATTTGGTGAAGACCTGTTCCACACCAAACCGCTGGAAGAAGAATCCGACAGCAGCAACTACGCGCTGATTCCAACCGCAGAAGTGCCATTGACCAACCTGGTGCGCGACGAGATCCTGGAAGAGGAGTCTCTGCCGCTGAAGATGACTGCGCATACGCCTTGTTTCCGTGCCGAAGCCGGTTCTTATGGCCGTGACACCCGTGGTTTGATCCGCATGCACCAGTTCGACAAAGTTGAGATGGTGCAGATCGTCCGTCCGGAAGACTCGATGGCTACGCTGGAAGAGCTGACCGGTCATGCAGAGAAAGTGCTGCAGCTGCTGAACCTGCCGTACCGTAAAATGTTGCTGTGTACCGGTGACATGGGCGCAGGCTCGTGCAAGACCTACGATCTCGAAGTGTGGCTGCCGGCGCAGGACACTTACCGCGAGATCTCATCCTGCTCCAACATGTGGGATTACCAGGCACGCCGCATGCAGGCCCGCTGCCGCAGCAAAACCGAGAAGAAGCCGCGCCTGGTGCATACGCTGAACGGTTCTGGTCTGGCGGTCGGTCGTACGCTGGTGGCCGTGCTAGAAAACTACCAGCAGGCTGATGGCCGTATTCAGGTACCGGAAGTATTACGCCCATATATGGGTGGGCTGGAATATATCGGTTAACAAATTAGTGACGAGTCCTGATATAGGCTGACACTTTTCAGTCTTATAACGCCCGGTGAACTTCATCGGGCGTTTTGTATTGTAGCGACAGATGCGGTCGCTGTGTGTTGTAGATTTCCACCGACTCCCTGACCATCTTCCTTACCTGCCCGATATCTTTCGGTCTGCTGAGCAGGTATTCCATTTTCAGTATCCCGTTTACCCGTTCCGCCAGCGCATTATGGCGGGGGCGGTGATCGGTGGCAATTTGAATGAGCAGCAGAGCCGGGCGGTTCATCGCTCAATGTTCTGTTTGTGGTTGCTGATGGGCATCGCTTTTGTCGCTACTACGCTACATCTGGGGGCACCGTTACGTGCGTTCAACTCGTTAAACCGCGTTGGCGCTTCGGCGTTGAGCAACGAAATTGCCAGTGGCGCGTTGTTCTTTGCCGTCGGGGGTTTTTATTGGCTGCTGGCGATACTGGGCAGAATGCCATCGACGTTGGGGAAAGTATGGCTGTGGGTGACCATGGCGCTGGGCGTGGTCTTTGTTTACGCCATGACGCGGGGGTATCAAATCGATACTGTGCCAACCTGGCATAACGGTTACACTACGCTGAACTTTTTCCTGACGACGCTGATCGGCGGGCCGTTGCTGGGCGTTTTATTGCTGCGTGCGGCTGGATTAGCGGTATTAGCCCGTTATCCACTGGCTATTCTTAGCGTGGTGGCACTGTTGGCAAGCCTGTGCGCAGTGATGATGCAAGGCTATGAGTTGGCCAGTATCAATAGCTCGGTACAGCAGGCGTCAACGCTGATACCGTAATATGGCCAGTTAATGGTTGGGCGGCTGGTGTTGGTGGTGTCAGGTTTAGGCTGTTGGATTTGCCCACTGTTACGCCGGGGTAACGCGAGCGTGATAGGGATGGGTTTAGGTTTGATTTTGGTTATCGCCGGTGAGTTGGTAGGCCGTGGTGTGTTCTACGGCCTGCATATGACCGTTGGCATGGCGGTAACCGGTTAATATTGTCGTCAGGCACAGTTTGCTGTGCCCTTAACAGGATCCTTGATTTATGACGCTTGAAAATATCGCTTTAACGGGCCGGGTGCTGGGTGTGTTGTTGTATGCACCGCCAGAAAGTGTAGACGGTCAACAACTGTTGGCAACCTTGTCTGAATCTGAGTGGGTCAAAGAGTGGCCTTATGGCGACGCCGAACAGTTGCAGACGGCGGCAGCACTGATCGCCAGCGGCATTGAAGATGAACAAGAGGAGTCGCTGGCGGAGGCTTACCAACGTTTGTTTGTCGGGCCTGACACTTTACCGGCTCCGTTATGGGGTTCGGTGTATCTGGACAAAGAGAACGTGCTGTTTGGCAATTCCACTTTGCGCCTGCGCAGGTGGTTGCGTTCCAATGGTATCGACGCGCAACACGATCGCAACGAGCCGGAAGATCACATCGGTACTTTGTTGATGATGGTGGCATGGTTAGCCGAAGAGCATCAGGGTGGGTTGGTGGAGCAATTGCTGACCAAACATTTGTTGCCTTGGGCACCGCGCTATCTGGAATTGCTGCAGGCGAATGCGCAACATCCTTTCTATCAGGGGCTGGCGCAATTGGCGCAGCTCACTCTGAGCGCTTGGGCTGCTGAATGCTCTGCTGAAGTTGAAACTTTAGATCTGCATTTCTGATACCCAGGAACGGCCGCCAAAGTAGGCGGCTGTTCCTGGTTTACCCTCCGCATCGAGCCATAAAAGGGGCTGGTTATCGCCAGTGCCTCCTCCCCTGTTTCCTCATCAATCCCCTGAATGTTTAAGTTTAATGAATTATTAAATCAATCTTAACATTTCATTGACATGCTTTATCGATAGGTGTAGTTTTTTTGCGGATTATATGAGTAAAAGCTTCTTGGCATCGTTCTTAAGGCTTTGCTGTACAAGGATTGTAAAATCACCTTAGTGGTTTTTTAATGCGCAGGTTACACATTATGATTGGCAATTTTAAAAATATTTTCATCGCTATTCTTAGCGGTTTTTTTCTTACCTTAATGTTTCAAGCCAACAGCGCTCTGTCTGAACAAACCTCTTCTGTCGTCGCCTCATGGGTGGCTCACGGTATTGGCATGTTGAGTTCATTGTTGCTTATTTTATTATTTGTTAAAAAAAATCCTAAGAAATCGAATAATAAACCACAGAAACGATCCTGGTGGCTCTATCTTGGTGGTATTCCCGGAGCCTTTACCGTCATTTTGGCGACGATGGCAATTAACGGTGGCATCCCTCTCTCCAGTACAATTTCTCTTGGTTTGGTTGGGCAATTATTATTCGGCTTTGTCTCAGATCACTTTGGTTTATTCGGCTCAAAAAAACGAAAAATGACACGTAGTAGCCTGTATATCTCTGCTCTGATTATTTCCGGCTGTTTTCTTATTATCTATAGCCTTTAGGGAGCGATGACGTGGATACGCTTATTTTTATTGCCCTATTAAACGGGATGATTATTAGCTCTGCCAGGGTGATTAATGGTCAGTTGAGCGCCTCTATTGGCGCCTTCCGCACCTCCTTATGGAATCACTCGGTGGGTTTCTTATTTCTGACCCTGCTGGTGGCGGCGTTTTATTGGCAACAGCTGGGGCAGTTTCATTGGGGGCAGGTTCCGGCATACGCCTGGGTTGGTGGCGGGTGTGGCGCACTGTTCGTGGCAACCAGCAGCTACGTGTTCCCCAAAATGGGGGCGCTGAATACTTCGGTATTAATTATTGGCGGTCAGATGTTCTCGGCCGTGCTGTTTGATGTGATTAATCAAGGTGGGCGCAGTCATCTCATTCAGCTATTGGGAGTGGCGCTGATCACCATTGGGATCATCCTATCGACACTTGAGAAATATCATCATGATAAATGAACTGTTAGATGATCAGCGGTATGACATAGAGTTTAACGGGCATCTCACCAATCATGTTAAACATGCCGTTATCGCTTTGGCTGGGTTGGGTGTGCCGGATGAACGTATCCTTTGGTATTACCGCCGCTATGCCGCCATGACGCCTTACGGCATGGGGTTGGAGCCACCAAGAAAAGCCAGGTATCAGATTGACGACGCAAACTGGCGTAGCCTGCTGGGCAAGCGCAGCAGCTTCAGTGCCTATTGCGATTTTTTCCGGCAGCAGATACGCGAGTGGGGTCGTGAACAGGTGCTCGCCAGCTACCTGCCGGAGCTGATCGACGGTTGGGTGGGCTCGTTGACGCATGGCACCATTCATCTGGGCTGGGCATTGCTGGCCGAGCATGAAGTGATGATCGTCGAAGGCTTGGCCTATATGGCTTATTCGTATGTTCCCTGTCATCACCGACGCTCCCGATACGACCCGCATCTTGGGGAGTCAAAGGCCTTCGACTCGGTGTTACGTTTAGCGAACTGCTGGGAGCAACGGCGGGAAGAGATGTTGGCCTGGCAGAGCGCAGTGATTGAAACGCCTGCTGAGGAAATCAAGGCGCGCATCCATCCTGAATTACAGCGTTCCGGTCTGCAATATCGCATTGCCTGCGTGTTGCATCAGGGGCATGAGGAAATTTATCGACAACCGGAGTGGCTGACGCAACAGAGCCTCGAGCAGGCCTGGGCGCAACTCTATCAAACGGTCACATTAATCTACCTGACCACTCCGGGGAATTTTCTGCTGCTGCACTTGTTGACGTCATTGTTGGCCATGGAACAAATCGCCGGGCATTTACCTGAGCAAGAGGCGCGCGAGGTGCTTTGCAGCTACTGGGTCGGGATGCAGTGCATGTTGTTTGCTACCGATAGTTTGGCTCACCCCGATAAGTTACAATCTCTCCAGCATCTTTATGCCGATGAATACGACGATATCCGCGATCCGTTATGGGAACGCGAGTGGCTGCAGCTCACCGCGCGAGCCGTGGAGGAGGAAGAGGAGCATAACCCAAAACTGGTTTATGTGATGAAACTGCTATGGTTGCGTACCAAATGCACCCTGTATCGCGCCACCGCACATCAGTTCACCACAACACCCCAATTGCCACCGTCGTTTGAACATGCACCTAATCTGGAGTGAGAGGTCAACAGAGTGAATAACAATCCTGCTGCAAAGTTCATTGATAAATTAGGCTGGGTTTATATCCAGGATAAAAAAGTCCTGATGGCTCGTTCGTATAACAAGACGACGTTTTATATTCCTGGCGGCAAGCGGGAAATCGGAGAGAACGATCGAGAAGCTCTGACCCGAGAAATTAAAGAAGAACTTTCCGTTGATTTAATTAATGACAGTATTATTTCATTGGGCGAATTCCATGGGCAGGCCGACGGTAAACCTGCAGGCGTGATGGTTAAGATACATTGTTTTTCTGCCGACTTTATTGGCGAAGTAAAAGCCAGTGCCGAAATAGAAGAAATAACCTGGTTGACCCATGCTGACAGCCATCGTTGTTCTGCAGTTGCAGCAAAAGTATTGCACGAGTTAAAGGAAATGCATCTTATCGACTGATTATTACCTGTTGTTATTGATAAGTTACAGACTGACTTTTATTTTTAATCGATATAAGCTCTCCTTTCATCCAAACAGGTGAAGGGCGATGCTTATGTATCTATTACTCTGTTAAAAGAACAAGGTTATGAAACTTTCTAATATTCATCTGCTGGCCCCAAGTCATTATCTTACTTATTTGCACACTCAGATCCGTAATAAGCAGGCGGAGCACGCTTGCTTTGAATATTATAGCGATCAACTGCTGCGCCAACTGTTGGTGCAGGCTGCCACCTTACTGCCTTATGAAAAAAATGAGGTGATTACGCCAATTGGCGAAACCTACACGGGGCTAAAACTTGCCCGTGGTATTTGCGGTGTTTCGGTGATCCGCGCCGGGGAAAGTTTTGAGGGTGAGTATCGCAGAATGTTTAGCGGCCAGCCGATAGGCAAAATACTTATTCAACGCAATCCGCAAAGTAAGCTTCCCAAATATTTCTACTCTCATTTCCCCGACGACATTGCCGAACGCGCAGTGTTGCTATTTGAACCTATGCTGGCCACGGGCGGATCGCTGATCATGGCAATCGAAACGCTGTTGGAGCAAGGCGTTCCGGTGGAGAATATCTATGTTGTTAATGTATTGGCATCGCCGGTAGGGGTCGATCGTTTGTTTACCCGCTTCCCGTCGATCCAACTGGTGACGTCGTCCATTGAACAGGGACTCTCGGATCAGGCTTTTATGAAACCGGGGATCGGCGACTTCGGTGACCGTTACTTTGGTACCCGTCACGGGTAATTAAACTCTACAAAGGAAAAACATGCCGCACGTGAAAATTCAGCATTTTCCGCAGGTACTTTCCCAAAGCGCCAAGAATACATTGGCAGAGGAGATAACGCGGGTTATTACGCAAGCATTACAGTGCGATGCCGGCGTCGTTTCCATTGCAATAGAGCAGGTGTCTGCCGATGACTGGCAGACGCAGGTCTATCGGCCGGAAATAGAAAATAAAAAAGACTGCTTAATTAAAGTCCCTAATTACTGACCCTAAAAAAGGTGACATCCATGAAACCTGAACTCCGAGTCATTATGTTTGACCTTGACGGCACCCTGTTTGATACGGCGAGAGCGATTGTGTCCGCTTTTCGTGCCACCTTTCAACAACTGCAATTACCACAGCCGGCCGACGATGAGCTGATTCGTGAAACGATAGGCCTGCCGTTGGAGCGTGCCTTTGCTCAATTGCTGTCTCAGGAGGCCGATGGAAGGGCTGTGACTGACTGCGTGGCGGAGTATCAACGGCAGTTTCAGACGCTGATTTTACCGATGGCGGCATCGCTGTTATTTCCTGGCGTCGCCGCGGGCCTGCAACAGTTGAAAAGTGAGGGTTTTCATCTGGCAGTGACTACCAATAAGTTCGCACGCAGTGCAAATTCGCTATTGGCAGCGGCGGGCATTGCCCCGCTGTTTGATGTGGTGGTTTGCGCCGATCAGGTGACGGAAAAAAAACCGGCGCCGGAGTCTGGCAACAAAATCCTGGATCACTATCAGGTCAGGGCGAGCGATGCGGTGATGGTGGGGGATACTACGCACGACATATTGATGGCTCATCAGGTTGGCTGTCAGGTGATCGCGGTGGATTATGGTATTCAAAATCGTCAGGTACTGGCCGCGGCCGAGCCCAGCATTATTGTAAGCTCTTTTGCCGCCGTGGTTGACTGGTGCCGTCACAGAGACGTTAGTCGCGCAGCAGCAGGCTAACAACAGCAAAAGAATTACTGGTTATTCAGGGCCGCAGACAGCGCTATTTCTTAATGGTGAAAGTTTACGGGCGATAAATATCGCCATGCTTACGCTGATAACGCAATTAGCGCCATGACAAATAAATAGATCCAAAGGATATGGGCAAAAGTCGCTCAGGCTCATGCCTGCGAAAAAATGACGTCAGTTGTCATCTGCCAACTGGCAACTATTAACTCTGAAAGAGGGTGAATGCCGAAAAGCTGCATGGATAACGACAGTAATGACAACGACAGATATCCCCTAATGGTATAAGGCCGGCATTTTCCCTGAATGGGGGGGCTAAAGCACGTCGTCATTACAACCCTATCGGGATCCTGGCAAATGTGAGGCGTTCATAGAGTAAAAATGGATATTTCGGCGGGACTATTTGAACAGTTGGCTCAACACTACAGCCGGCAACCCGAAGCCATTGCGGTGCAAGACGCGGACAGCGTACTGAGTTATCGCGACTTCTGCCATCATGTTTTCAGTATTTCTTCCTGTTTGCGGCAGTGGATTAACACAGATAGCGTTTGTATCGGTTTATTCTGCGAGCCTTCCACTACTCTGGTAAGCGGTGCCTGGGGGATTTTGGCCAGTGGCTATGCTTATTTACCTTTGGCGCCAGAATATCCCGATGAACGGCTGCGTTATATGATTGCCGACTCAGCGGTAAAAGTTATTTTTTGCCAATATCATCTCAAAGAAAAATTGCAAACGCTGATCGGGCCAGATGTCACGATTATTACCGACAATAACATTCCTTATCTTTCTGATTTGTCCGAAACGGTTTTTGACACTGCTGATGCCAGTGATACCGCGCGGCTGGCCTATGTGATTTACACCTCCGGCAGTTCGGGCAAACCGAAAGGCGTAATGGTCAGTTACTCTAATATTTCTCGTCATATGCATTACCTGAGCGGTCGGTTCGCTTTTGGCGCACACAGCAAAATTTTGCAGAAAACGCCCATGAGCTTTGATGCGGCACAGTGGGAGATCCTGGCACCGGCGATGGGATGTTCGCTGGTGATGGCCCCGAAGGATTGCTACCGCGATCCGGATATGATGGTGATGACCTTGCTGCGTCATCAAATCACCAGCCTGCAATGCGTCCCCACGCTGCTGCAAGCGCTGGTCGAGCAGCCGTTGCTGCAGGATTGCAAGGCGTTAACGCAGGTGTTTTGCGGCGGCGAAATATTGACCCGCAACCTGGCGCGGCAGTTCTTTCAGTGTGTGCCACAGGCCGGCCTGGTCAACCTGTATGGTCCAACGGAATGCACCATCAATGCGTCGGTGCATGAGGTTGAGAAAGACAGACTGGAACAGTCGCCGGACGCTGTTTCGATAGGCCGGCCGGTGGCGGATACCGCTTTTTATGTGCTTGATGCGCACCGTCAGCCGGTGATGGAGGGTGAAAAAGGTGAGCTTTACATTTCCGGTGTGCAGGTGGCCAATGGTTATTTGCAGCGTCCCGAGTTGACGGCAGAACGATTTCTGACGAATCCATTTAACACTGCGGCCGAACATGCGCGTATGTATCGTACCGGGGATGTGGTTTATCGGGATAGCCTCGGCGACTATCACTTTTCCGGCCGGGCTGATAACCAGATTAAACTGCGCGGTTACCGTATCGAGCTCGATGAAATTCGCCTGGCCATTGAGCGTCACCTCTGGGTGAAAAGGGCGGCGGTAATGGTCAATGAGGATGAGCGAACTCATTATCAAAACCTGATCGCCTGCGTCGAGCTGGACTCGCAGCATGCGGTGTTGATGGATCAGGGAGTCCATGGCGAGCATCATCAGTCCAAGGCCAGCAGGCAACAGGTCAAGGCGCAGCTGTCCAATGCGGGATGCCGCAGCGAAGACGAGTGTCGGGCATTGCCCGCGATCGCGCTTGCCGGCGCACAGGCTACCGCGCAGCAAAGCTATCGGGCTTTCAGCCGCAAAAGCTACCGTTTCTTTGAAGGGACGACGCGGGTCACCGAGGCGCAATTATTGTCGATCCTGGGGCGCAGCCCGCGTGCCGTATCAGCGAGTGATTTGCAGGCGCTGTCGGCTGAGGATTTTGGCGCGTTGCTGCGAAACTTTGGCCAGTTCGCCAGTGAAAAACGTTTATTGCCCAAATACGCCTATGCGTCGCCGGGGGCGCTGTATTCGGTTCAGATGTACCTCGAGCTTCACCACATGTTTGGCTGGCCGGCGGGGATCTATTATTACCACCCGGTGCACCATCGTCTGTATTGCATATGCGAACTGTCGGAACAGGCAACGGCGAGCCTGAAAATCCACTTTATCGGCAAACGCGCGGCTATCGATCAGGTCTATCAGAACAATATTCAAGAAGTTCTGGAGATGGAGACAGGCCATATGTTGGGGCTGTTCGATGAACTGCTGCCTGAATATGGTTTGCAGGTCATCACCGATGCCAAACCGGAGGCATTGCCACAGTGGTATGACGGAGCCGCAACTGACTATTATTTTGGTGATTATCGCATTCAGCCAGCCAATAGGGAGGCCGTTGTCGAGCATCCAGAATTTTTTGTCCAGGTGCATGCACAGGGCGTCGCCGATATGTCTCCTGGGCTGTACCACTATCGCCAGGGATCGCTGCATTTTATGGATGAGGAGATCCTGGCGCGCCATCACGTTATTGCCATCAATCAGCAGGTCTATCAGCGCGCGGGCTTTGGCATCATGCTGGTGAACAACCATGCTGATGCTCAGGGGCATTACATTATGCTGGGGCGTGCGCTGCATCGCCTGCAAGCCAATCCACTGGGGCTGGGGATGATGTCGGCCGGCTATAGCTCGAAAAGCGGGCACGACTTGCCTGCCGCAAAGGCGATGAGGACGCTGTTGACCCGCCACGGGTTACCGATGCGGAGCTGTTATTTCTGTATCGGCGGCCCGCTCAGTCAGTCGCAACTGAGCCATGACGGTATGGATGAGGACCGGGTGCATATGCAAGGGCCAACTGAAATGCTGAAAGCCGATTTAGCCGCGCAGTTGCCACAATACATGATCCCCAACCGCGTGCTGGTCATGGACAAGCTGCCGCTGATGGCCAACGGTAAGGTCGACCAACAAACGCTTAATCGTATGTATGCTTGCCAACTGAATACCGAAAAACCAATCCTGGTGCCAGAGGGCGAATTACAACAGCGTTTGGCCGAAATCTGGTGCCGGGTCATGAAGTGGGAAAGGGTCTCTGCGGATGATGATTTCTTTGAAAGCGGGGGTAACTCCCTCACCGCAGTCATGTTTATCAACCAGGTAAACAAAGCGCTCGATATTAAATTGCCGATGCAGATCCTGTTTCAAACGCCAAACATCGTTGCTTTGGCCGACTGGATAGAACGCAATGCCTATCTCGCGCCACAGCTGTCGCGTTTGGTGCCCTTTAATCGACAGCAGGCGCCGGCGATTTTCTGCTGGCCAGGTTTGGGGGGCTATCCGCTGAGTCTGAAAGCGCTGGGGGAGAGCCTGAGCCAGGCGCGTGCTTTTTATGGCGTGCAAGCGCTGGGAATTAACGAAGGGGAATTGCCACTGGAGTCCATTCAACAGATGGCGGCGGCCGATATCGCGCAAATCCGACGCTTGCAGCCCCATGGGCCCTATACCTTGTGGGGATACTCGTTCGGCGCACGTGTGGCTTTCGAGGCTGCCTACCAGTTGGAGGCTGAAGGCCAGGAAGTCGAGGCGCTGTATCTGATTGCTCCCGGTTCGCCGAAAACACAGTTTGACCGAGAGCAAGAGGGTAACCAACAAGTCAGCTTCACCAACCCGGTGTTTGTGGCGATTTTATTTTCCGTTTTTGCCCGCCAGGTGGAGGGGCCATTGCTTGAACGCTGTCTGACAGAGTGCCGTGAAGAGGAGGACTTTGTGCGTTTTATTTGCCGCTGTTTCCCACAGCTTCAGGTGGAACTGGTGGTGCGGATCATTGAGATCGTCAAGCAAACCTATGCCTTCGGTTATAACTTCGAAGAACTGCAGCAACGCCAGGTTCAGGCACCGATAACTGTCATTAAAGCGGCCGGCGACCATTATTCCCAACTTGAAAATTCGCCAGCTCTGCAAGCTAATCCGCCACGGGTGATCCAACTGGCGGTCGACCATTACCAATTGCTGCAGCCTGAAGGTGTCGCGCAACTGCAAGCGGCGCTGTTTCCTTCTGTTTCCGTTAATGTGATAAGTGAGTCATGATGCAAGCTAATTTACTGCCTTTGGTTATTCATCCTGAAGTGAAAGCTGCCCTGGAAAGTCGCCACGCGGTGGTTGCGTTGGAGTCAAACGTTATTACCCACGGGCTGAACTATCCTGCCAATGTGGAGACGGCGCTGGCGGTGGAGGCGGCAGTACGTCGCAGCGGCGCGGTTCCTGCAACCATTGGTATCTGTGATGGCGAAATTTTGGTGGGCATGCATCGCGAACAGATCGAGCGGTTCGCCACCACGCCTGGCATCGCAAAAGTATCCAGCAATAATTTGCCTTTTGTGCTGGCGCAAAAAGGCATGGGGGCCACCACGGTGGCTTCGTCACTGATGTTGGCCGAACTGGCCGGCATTCGTTTCTTTGCCTCAGCAGGTATTGGTGGTGTCCATCGCGGGGGGGAGGACAGTATGGATATCTCTTCCGATTTGATCCAATTTACCCGCACAGACGTGACGGTGGTGTGTGCAGGTGCCAAAAATATCCTCGATATCGGGCGTACGCTGGAGTTTCTGGAAACCCAGTGCGTTCCCGTGGTGACCTATCAGACGGACGATTTCCCGGCCTTCTATTGCCGCAGTAGCGGTTTTCGCAGTCCGCAACGTCTGGACAGCCTGGAGGATATTGCCCGGGCGATTGATATTAACCGTGCATTACCGGGCAGTGCGGCGATGGTGGTGGCAGCACCGACCAAACCGGCGGATGCGATTGACAGCGGTGACGTTCAGGCCGCGATCCAGGCCGCGATAGAGGACGCGACTGCTGAAGGGGTGACTGGCAGCCAGGTAACCAAATTCATTATGAAAGCGGTTGAGCAGGCAACCCAGGGACGTTCGGCCATGGCCAATGCGGCAGTATTGGTGAATACCGCCGAAATAGCGGGTCAGTTGGCGATGGTTTATCACCGGCCGCGTTAATAAAGTTTGGCGTCGTCTATAAGGAAGGGGCGACGCCGAAACACCATTGATACACGGCGTAAAGCGGTCATTGAGAGCCCGTTTCCGGAAGATGTTACTCTGCGCTACGGCGGCAAAAACAAATCGTGCGATCTACTGATAAGAGCTGATTGACTTTTTTATCGCCAGTGGCATGATGCGCGCACTCTCATTGCGCGTTCGGTTTCAATCTCACTATGTCCGCATATTCCCGCCCAGTGCTTCTGCTGCTCTGTGGTCTGTTGTTGCTCACGGTTTCTATTGCCGTATTGAATACGTTAGTTCCTCTTTGGTTAACCCATGCTCAGTTGTCAACCGGGCGGGTGGGAATGGTAAGCTCCTCTTACTTTACCGGTAATCTGTTTGGCACGCTGATGGCGGGCAAACTGATCCAGCGCATTGGATTTACCCGCAGTTATCATCTTGCCTGCGTGGTGTTTGCCGTGGCGACCGCTGGTATGGCGTTGTCGCTCGATTTCTGGAGTTGGATGGGCTGGCGTTTCTTTGCCGGTATCGGCTGCGCGTGGATTTGGGTGATTGTTGAGAGCGCCTTATTGCGCAGCGGAAACCTTTCCAACCGTGGCCAACTGCTGGCGGCCTATATGATGGTCTACTATCTGGGGACGGTGGTCGGCCAGTTGCTGCTGAGTAAGGTGTCTACCGAACTGTTGAACGTGGTGCCCTGGGTGACGGCCATTGTGATCAGTGCCATATTGCCGATGTTGTTTGCTCGGATTAACAGCCAGCACGACGAACCTCAGCACGCCGCGGTTTGGCCAATGTTGAAACGCCGCAGCGCGCGGTTGGGCATCAATGGTTGTATTATCTCCGGTATTGTTCTCGGCTCGTTGTATGGCCTGATGCCGCTGTATTTATCCCATCAGGGGATGAGCGACGCCAACGTCGGTTATTGGATGGCATTGCTGGTTAGTTCAGGCATTGTCGGGCAATGGCCGGTAGGGCGTCTGGCTGACCGCTATGGGCGCCTGCTGGTGCTGCGCATTCAGGTATTTGTGGTGATCCTCGCCAGCATGGCGATGCTCAGTCACTCCGCCATGGCTCCGGCGCTATTCATTCTCGGCTGTGCCGGGTTTACGCTGTATCCGGTCGCGATGTCCTGGGCCTGTGAGAAAGCGATGCCGCATGAGCTGGTGGCGATGAATCAGGCACTGTTGATGAGTTACACCATTGGCAGCCTGCTCGGGCCGTCGATGACCGCGCTGCTGATGCAGAATTATTCCGACCAATCGCTGTTTGTGATGATTGCCGCCGTAGCACTGGTCTATCTGATGATGCTGCTGAAAAAACCGGATCCTCAGCACACTCCGCTGGCTGCTGCCTGAGCATGAAAAAACCCGGCCATAGTGCGCCGGGTTTTTTTATGCTCAGGCCTCAGTACATCACTTTGTGGCCGTAGCTTTCCAGAATGCCTTTGACGCGTTCCATGGTGTCCGTTTTGGGTGGATGGACGCCGTCCAGCTTGTACTCTTCCCCCATCGCCACCCACTTATGCTTGCCCAGTTCGTGGTAAGGCAGCAGTTCGATTTTCTCGATGTTGGTCATGTCCTTGGTGAACTCACCCAGCAGGTGCGTCGACTTGTCATCATCTGACCAACCCGGCACCACGACGTAACGGATCCAGGTGCGCTGATTGCGCTTTGCCAGATAGCGGGCGAACTCCAGGGTGCGGTGGTTGGAAACGCCGACCAGATTTTGGTGAATGTCGTCGTTCATCTGTTTGAGATCCAGCATCACCAGATCGGTGGCATCCAGCAGTTCGTCGATCACCGGATCGTAACGGCGGACAAAACCATTGGTGTCCAGACAGGTATTGATACCTTCTTCGTGGCAGGCACGGAACCAGTCGCGGACGAACTCGGCCTGCAATATCGCTTCGCCACCGGAAGCGGTTACGCCGCCGCCGGAAGCGTTCATAAAGTGGCGATAAGAGACGGCATCTTTCATCAGCTCTTCCACAGTGACTTCTTTCCCGCCGTGGGTATCCCAGGTATCACGGTTGTGGCAATACAGGCAGCGCATCAGGCAGCCCTGGAAGAAAACGATAAAGCGGATCCCTGGGCCGTCTACGGTGCCACAGGATTCGAAGGAGTGGATTCGGCCTATTACTGACATTGCAGGGTTTTCTCCAATATTGACTGTCAAACGCAGTCTAAAAGTAGGCTTGTAACCGCCAGCCAGGGATCAGCAATGCAGCAAGCAGGCAGGGCCCGATGACTGGGGTGGAACGATTCCTGTTGGCCGGTTAATGCGCCGGATAACTGTTTTGCCGGATAGCCATTCCATTGAGTATAGCCATCTGGCAAAACAGACTCGCGCTGAGTCAGGGGACTGCATTTATTAAAAAGGCCGGAAAGATCCGGCCCCGGGGTTCAGCTTAACCACCGGACGGGAAACCCCGCCCGGATGGGGCAATTACATCGACTGAGTGAAAGTACGGGTAATTACGTCTTGCTGTTGTTCTTTGGTCAGCGAGTTGAAGCGAACGGCATAACCGGATACGCGGATGGTCAGCTGAGGATATTTCTCAGGGTTTTCCATCGCGTCCAGCAGCATTTCACGGTTCATCACGTTAACGTTCAGGTGCTGGCCACCTTCGATAGAGGCTTCGTGGTGGAAGTAACCGTCCATCAGACCTGCCAAGTTGGCTTTACGCACGTCGTCATCTTTACCCAGCGCGTTTGGCACGATGGAGAAGGTGTAGGAGATCCCGTCTTTCGCATAGGCAAACGGCAGTTTGGCTACGGAGGTCAGGGACGCTACGGCACCTTTCTGGTCACGGCCGTGCATTGGGTTGGCACCTGGACCGAATGGAGCGCCTGCACGGCGGCCATCTGGGGTGTTACCGGTTTTCTTGCCGTAAACCACGTTAGACGTGATGGTCAGTACGGACTGAGTAGCTACTGCATTACGGTAGGTGCGCAGTTTCTGAAT
Source organism: Serratia sp. NA_13 (assembly GCF_052691735.1). Classification (NCBI taxonomy): domain Bacteria; kingdom Pseudomonadati; phylum Pseudomonadota; class Gammaproteobacteria; order Enterobacterales; family Yersiniaceae; genus Serratia; species Serratia sp. NA_13. The sequence goes on along the minus strand of NZ_JBQZFV010000007.1, from coordinate 96,843 downwards.
TTTCTTCATGAAACGTTCTACCAGGTCACAGGCGATGTCATCTACGCGAGCATCGTTGTTACCGAACTGCGGGTATTCACCTTCGATTTTGAAGTCCACGGCCAGGCCGTCTTCGTCACGGATGGTGGACACTTTAGCGTATTTGATAGCAGACAGGGAGTCAGCCGCAACCGACAGGCCGGCGATGCCGCAAGCCATGGTGCGATAAACGTCACGGTCATGCAGCGCCATCAGTGCAGCTTCATAGCTGTACTTGTCGTGCATGTAGTGAATGATGTTCAGCGCGGTCACGTACTGCTTGGCCAGCCAGTCCATAAAGTGGTCCATGCGTTCCATGACTTTGTCATAGTCCAGCACGGTATCCATCATTGGCGCTTCTTTCGGGCCGACCTGGATTTTCATTTTTTCATCAACGCCGCCGTTGATGGCGTACAACATGGTTTTCGCCAGGTTGGCACGGGCACCGAAGAACTGCATTTGTTTGCCGACAATCATTGGGCTGACGCAACAGGCGATGGCATAGTCATCGTTGTTGAAGTCAGGACGCATCAGGTCGTCGTTTTCATACTGTACGGAGGAGGTGTCGATAGACACTTTCGCAGCGTATTTTTTGAAGTTCAACGGCAGTTTTTCAGACCACAGGATGGTCATGTTCGGTTCCGGAGACGGCCCCATGGTGTACAGGGTGTTCAGGAAACGGAAGCTGTTTTTGGTGACCAGGGTACGGCCGTCAACGCCCATACCTGCCAGGGACTCAGTCGCCCAGATTGGGTCACCGGAGAACAGTTCATCATACTCAGGGGTACGCAGGAAGCGAACCATACGCAGTTTCATCACCAGGTGGTCAATCAGTTCCTGCGCCTGTTCTTCGTTCAGTTTGCCCGCATCGAGGTCGCGTTGGATAAACACATCAAGGAAGGTGGACACGCGGCCGAAGGACATGGCTGCACCGTTCTGGGATTTCACTGCGGCCAGGTAGCCGAAGTAGGTCCACTGTACGGCTTCCTGCGCGGTGGTAGCCGGGCCAGAGATATCGCAGCCGTATTTGGCCGCCATTTCTTTAATTTGACCCAGAGCGCGATGCTGTTCAGCAATTTCTTCACGCAGCTGGATGGTCATTTCCAGATCTTCGCCGTTTTCCAGTTTGGTCTGCAGTGACTTGAACTGGTTCAACTTGTCGGCCATCAGGAAATCGATGCCGTACAGCGCTACCCGACGGTAGTCACCGATGATGCGGCCACGGCCGTATGCATCTGGCAGACCGGTCAGCACGCCGGATTTACGGCAGTTCAGAATGTCTTTGGTGTAAACATCGAATACGCCCTGGTTGTGGGTTTTGCGGTATTCGGTGAACACTTTCTTCAGCTGTGGATCCAGTTCGCGGCCGTAGACCTTACAAGAACCTTCCACCATTTTGATGCCGCCGAATGGAATCAGCGCGCGTTTCAGTGGTGCATCAGTCTGCAAACCAACGATGGTTTCCAGCTCTTTGGCAATGTAGCCCGCGTCGTGGGAGGTAATGGTAGCGGCAATGTTGGTGTCGAAATCAACTGGCGCATGGGTGCGGTTTTCCAGTTTGATCCCTTCCATAACCTTGTCCCACAAGGTGGAGGTGGCCTGAGTTGCGCCAGCCAGGAAGGATTCATCACCCTCGTAAGGAGTGTAGTTATTCTGGATGAAGTCACGAACGTTGACTTCATTCTGCCAGTCACCCTTGCTGAAACCTTCCCAGGCTTTGGCTAACTTCTCGTTAAGTTCGGTCATTATACACCTACCTTTAATTGTGGAGTTCTAACTCGGCGCGCGGTAACTAACAGCTTAATGCTGTTGTTCACCACCACGCAGATAAATTACCCAGTAAGTCAACCCAACCAGCAGGCCGCCACCAATGATATTGCCAATGGTGACCGGGATCAGGTTGTCGATGATAAAGTTGCTTACAGTCAGATGAGCAAATTGCTCAGGTGTTGCCCCTACGGCTTGCCAGAATTCTGGCGTGGCGAAGTTTTTAACCACGATACCCATAGGGATCATAAACATGTTGGCGATGCTGTGTTCGAAACCGCTGGCGACAAACATGCCGACCGGCAGGATCATGGCGAACATTTTGTCCATCAGGCTGCGGCCAGAGTAGCTCATCCATACCGCCAGGCAGACCATCAGGTTAGCCAGAATGCCGAGGCAGACGGCCTCAACAAAGGTGTGATGCAGCTTGTGATCCGCGGTTTGCAGGACGTTCAGGCCCCACTGACCGTTGGCGACCATGTGTTCACCAGAGAACCAGATGAGTGCCACAAAGAACAGTGCGCCAATCAGATTGCCGATATAGACATTCAGCCAGTTGGCACCCAGTTGGCACCAGTTAATACGGCCACTGGCCTTGGCAATGACAATCAGCACGGTGGAAGTGAACAGGTCGGCGCCCGAAACTACCACCAGCATTAACCCCAGAGAGAAACAGATGCCGCCGACCAGTTTTGCCAGTCCGAAAGGCACACCGGCAGTGCCGGTAGTCGCAGTGATATAAAATACGAATGCGATTGAAATAAAGACGCCGGCAGTGATCGCCAAATAAAAGGTTTTCAGCGGATGCTTGGTGGCTTTATACACACCTGCATCCTCAGCGATTTTCGCCGTTGCTGCAGGTAATATCAGATCGAAAGGGTTGTCAGCTTTCACACTAACTCTCGCTTTTAAGGGTTAAAACAACGCAATAAGATACTAACAAAGCAGTATAGGGTAAAAATTGATTTGGATCATAAGGCGAGAAACTAAAGCGGTCAAAAACCAGATGAATTGCAAGGGTTATCTATCTAAGTTATTGAATTTAATTCAAAAACAATTTTTTAATGTTTGCAAATAATTTTGAAAAGACGGTGATAACAACCTCGATAAGGTTAAATTTTAACGCATTTTGTCACTTTTCAGGTGGTAGGGTTTAATTATCGGTTAATTATTATTTCACCAACCAGTAACAATTGCCGTTTTATTTATCTTGTTTGCCGATAAGTGCGTAATTAGGCGAAAAAAATAAACAGAAAACCCGCTTATTTAACCGTCAAAATAAGAGGGTGATATTATTGAACAGAGGCTTTAGGGGTATAACGCCGGCAGAGATCCACCGGCGCAAAAGGTACTGAGATTATGCCTGGGCCCAATAGCGGCGCTTGGCGTTCTGCAGTTTTTCGTAGGCCGCTAACAGTGCCTGATGAGCCGGTAAGGCTTTCAGACTGCTATCGACCGCGAACAGGCCGTTAAAGCGCTCCTCGCCGCTGATGGCCGCAGAGGCTGCATCCACCGCTTCCTGACCGTACATTTTCACGAAGGCCGCGTAATACTGCGCCGGATCGCGTTCTGGCTCTTGTGTTAGCAACAGCAGGGTTTGCAGGCAACGGTAGTAGTTGCTGCGTGCCGGGCTCAACACCGAAGCGTTGAAGTCCTGCGTCCATTCGGCCCAGATCAGTGCCTGATCCATATCGCCGCCGGCCAGCGCCAGCATTGATTTCAGCTCGCCCACGCGCAGGGTATTCCAGGCGTTGTCTTTACCGGTGGCAATACCCAACAGCTCACGCACGCGGGTGAAATCGTCCAGGCCTTCGTCGTCAAAGCGTTCAATCAGCGCCAGATATTCTTGTGGCTCCCACTCACTGCCCGGCAGCGCCAGCAGAAGATCACGCAGGTGCGCACCCATGCTGTTGTTGGCCAGCAGCAGGTCTTCCGCAGGATAGATGTCGGACATGCCCGGTACTATGATACGGCAGGCGTACACGTCCAGATGCTCGTAGTCGGCGATATACACTTCCGCGCCTTCCTTGTCGAAAATGCTCATCAGGGTGGCGAACTCTTCCTGCGTGCTGCCGCTGAAGCTCCAGTCGACAAACGGGTAATCCGCGTCCTGCTTGAACATATCCCAGGAGATCAAACCGCTGGAATCGATAAAGTGGGTTTCCAGATTGGTGTGCTCTGCCACTTCTTCGTCATCGAAGGTTGGCGCGGTGAACACGTCAAGATCCTTCAGGCTGCGGCCCTGCAGCAACTCAGTGACGGTACGCTCAAGCGCCACGCCAAAATCAGGGTGGGCACCGAACGAGGCGAAACAGGTGCCGTTAGCCGGATTGAACAGTACAACGCAGATCACCGGATAGTTACCGCCCAGCGAGGCATCGTAGGACAGGATTGGGAAACCTTCTTCCTCCAGCTTGGCGATGGCTTCCACCACGCCCGGATAGCGGTTTAACACCTCCGCCGGGATCTCCGGCAGGCTGATGGATTCGGCGATGATGCGGTTTTTCACATAGCGCTCGAACACCTCTGACAAGCCCTGCACACGAGCTTCGTTGGCGGTGTTGCCGGCAGACATGCCATTGGACACATAAAGGTTACCGATGATGTTCATCGGGATATAAACCGTCTGCTGGTCTGACTGACGGGAAAACGGCAGGGCACAAATGCCACGATCGCCATTACCGGACTGCAGATCGATCAGATCGCTGGCGTTAACATCCTGATCCGGATTGTAGAATGCATGCAGACGTTCATCGAGAATACCGGCCGGCAGCGAATCATCGGCTGGGATCGGGAACCATTTCTCGTTCGGGTAATGCACGAAATCGCCTTCGGCAATCTGCTTGCCCAGATAGAAGTCGGCAAAGAAATAGTTGGTAGAGAGGCGTTCGAAATATTCGCCCAAAGCGGAGGCCAGCGCAGCTTTTTTGCTGGCGCCTTTACCGTTGGTGAAGCACAGTGGGCAATCGCGATCGCGGATGTGAACCGACCATACGTGCGGCACTGGGTTCAGCCAGGAGGCCTCTTCGATATTAAAACCCAGATCGCTTAATTTCTGTTGGAAACGGGCGATAGAGTCTTCCAGCGCGGCATCTTTGCCAGGGATAAAAGTTTGCGTCATTGTCTTCACTTTTTGAGCGTACTAAAAACGCGCAATGATACGGGGTTTTACGCCCAAGCTCCACGTATTCCTAAAGCGGTGGCAAAGTCACAGTTTTTTTGAGGATAAGGGCCATAATTCAGCGGGTTATCTATCATGGAGAAACCTAATGAAATCAGTGAAACTCAGCGTTGTAGCGCTACTGTTGGCGGGGGCAAGCGGTTCTGCGTTGGCATTGCCCACCATCACCTTGCTGGCGACCGGCGGCACCATTGCCGGTGGCGGCGAGTCGGCGACAAAATCCAACTATACAGCGGGCAAACTGGGCGTTGATGCTCTGGTGAATGCCGTACCGGAGCTGAAAAATGTCGCCAATGTCCAGGGCGAGCAGGTGGTAAACATCGGTTCGCAGGATATGAATGATGAGGTTTGGCTGAAGCTGGCGAAGAAAATCAACGCCGACTGCACTAAAACCGACGGTTTTGTAATCACCCATGGCACCGATACGCTGGAAGAAACCGCCTACTTTCTTGATCTGACGGTTAAATGTGACAAACCGGTGGTGATTGTTGGGGCGATGCGCCCGGCCACGGCGATGAGTGCCGACGGCCCGTTTAATCTGTATAACGCGGTGGTGACGGCGGCAGATCCGCAATCGGCCAAACGCGGGGTGCTGGTGGCTATGAATGACAGCGTGCTGGATGGGCGTGATGTGACAAAAACCAACACCACATCGGTACAGACTTTCCAGTCGCCCAACTTTGGCCCGCTTGGTTATATCCATAACGGCAAGGTTGACTATCAGCGTTCGCCGCAGCGCAAGCACACCACGGATACGCCGTTTGACGTCTCCGGTCTGACTGAGTTGCCCAAAGTCGGCATTATCTATAATTATGCCAACGCCTCCGATGCGCCTGCCAAGGCATTGATTGCCGAAGGTTATCAGGGCATCGTCAGCGCCGGAGTCGGTAACGGTAACCTGTATAAAACGGTGTTCGACACGCTGGCGACGGCCGCCCATAACGGCGTCGCCGTGGTGCGTTCTTCCAGAGTGCCGACCGGCGCCACCACCGAGGATGCGGAAGTGGATGACACCAAATTTGGCTTTGTTGCCGCCGGCACGCTGAACCCGCAAAAGGCGCGTATTTTGTTGCAGTTGGCGCTGACCCAGACCAAAGACACCAAGCAGATCCAACAGATGTTTAATCAGTTTTGAGCCGTGAGCGACGGGGAGCTTCGCTCTCCGTTTTTTGTCGCTGGGCTATGTTTTCGATGGGGGGGATGCAGGAGACCGGTGGTGTAAGCCTCTGCTTTTTGAAACGGTGAAAAACTTTGCAACAAGTAGATATATCTATTTTTAAAGCCTTTTCAGGGGATGATAATTATGTTTAGTATAATTATGGCAAATCTCTAGCGTTAAGTTGTTCGAGCAACCATAATATTTTTTAACCCCGTTACTGTGCTCAGAAGTCGTAAGCGTTTATAACTTCCAGGGTGTTTTCATCTTTTTGGTATTTTTTATTGAGTTTTTCTTTCTGCCTTTTGGCGTTATTACAAGTGGTATTAGCTTCCTTCTCTATTTCCTGTTGCCTCTTTATCGGTAATGTTGAGTCCCATTCGCCGGATAAATATTGGCAATCATCGGCGTTTTTTAGATATTCATTGACATCGTTGGGATAATTCTTAGGGGCTTGAACACATGAGGATAAAAATAAAATTGAAATGAGCAAGGCAGGTATTTTCATGTTATCGTCCATCTGTTGACCAGTGCGGTTTGTCTTTAGAGCCACCATGATATTTTATAACGCCGAAGCTTTTGCCCACGTCATGCAACTGAGAGTTCATACCATCAGTTGGAAGACTGAAGACTATTGATAATCACTGTTTCCCCCTTCTTATTTTTCAGTTCTAAACTACCTACCCATGTTATATCCATATCTATAGCATTACCTTCAGTATGCCTACTTTTTAGGGCCGGGGCAACATTAAGATTCGTCATTTTATACGCGATTACCATATCTTTTGCCGCTTGAATGCTTTTGTTTCGATCAATTTTCCCATCACCGTTTCTATGACACCACTCTATATTAACGCCTGTTTTTTTGGGCACATTGTCAGGATTAATAAGTGCACGAGCGAGTTTCCACGACCAGTGCATCAGATAGGCTCTTTCCGAAGGCCTCTGTGTTGCCGAGATAGTTACATGTGCCCACGCATTTTTTAAACTTTGTAAAAATGCGATAACGTTTGACTCGAACGTTGGGCTTAAGGTTGTTGTTGAATTACTGCCTTGAAAACGAGAGACCCATTTTTTACCGCTTAATTCATTCACTAAATAACTCCTTTTTATTTATTTAAAATATCCAGTTGTATAGGAAAACCTTCCTTATTATTTTGGTGGATAACAATTAAGTATGACAAGCATAAAGTCTATACGGGTTAAAATTTCAGAATAGAGATGGAGTTTTTATCTTATTTTTTAGATACGGTAGCACTATTAGCCGATACCGGAGGGAGTTTGGCCTGGTGTAAGCGTTCTGATTAACCCATTGAGTGGGGAATGAGGGCATCGTCAGCGCTGGAGTCGGTAACGGTAACCTGTATAAAACGGTGTTCGACACGCTGGCGACGGCCGCCCAGAACGGCGTCGCCGTGGTGCGTTCTTCTAGGGTGCCTATCGGGGCGACTACCGAAGATGCCGAAGTAGATGACACCAAATTTGGCTTTGTTGCCGCAGGCACGTTAAACCCGCAGAAAGCGCGGATCCTGCTGCAATTGGCGTTGACGTAGACCAAAGACGCCAAACAAATTCAGCAGATGTTTAATCAATACTGAGTGCCTTTTCTTCATTCGGGGGCCTGCGCGGCCCTCAGCCATGTCGGCTGAATACAGCATAAAAAACCGCGTTAACCCACTGAATTGGCCGCTGTCATAGCGTTTTATGGCAAAAATTACCGATGATTTGGCAGAGCCTGTTATTGCAGGGATAGCGCGTTTCCCGGCGCTGGGCGAATAACCATTGCAGGCAGGGGGCGCGAGTGATAAAACCGATGGGTTAATTCGGGCGTATTTCGGTAGGCCAGTTTCATTGGCGAATAGTGAATGTGGTGAGGGGAAATGACTCAGGTTTATAATTTTAGCTCTGGTCCGGCCATGCTGCCGGTTGAAGTTTTGCGTCGTGCGGAACAGGAGTTGTGCAACTGGCACGGTCTTGGCACGTCGGTGATGGAAATCAGCCACCGCAGTAAAGAATTTATCGAAGTTGCTCAGCAGTCCGAACAGGACCTGCGCGATCTGCTGAAAATCCCCTCCAATTATAAAGTTCTGTTCTGCCATGGCGGGGCCCGTGCACAGTTTGCCGCGCTGCCGCTGAACCTGCTGGGTGACAAAACGACCGCGGACTATATCGACGGCGGTTACTGGGCGCACAGCGCCATCACCGAAGCGCAAAAATACTGCACGCCAAACGCCATCGACGTGAAAACCTCCGTTGACGGCCTGCTCGGCATCAAGTCGATGAAAGAGTGGCAGTTGAACGACGACGCGGCCTACGTGCACTACTGTCCGAATGAAACCATCGACGGCGTGGCTATCGATGAGCTACCGGATTTCGGCGATAAAGTCGTGATCGGCGATTACTCCTCCACCATTTTGTCTGGCCCGCTGGACGTTAGTCGTTTTGGCGTGATTTATGCCGGCGCACAGAAAAACATTGGCCCGGCCGGCCTGACGCTGGTGATCGTACGTGAGGATCTGCTGGGCAAGGCGCGCCGCGAAGTGCCGTCGATCCTCGATTACACCGTGCTGGCTGAAAACGACTCGATGTTCAACACACCGCCGACCTTTGCCTGGTATCTGTCCGGTCTGGTGTTCAAATGGCTGAAAGAGCAGGGCGGTCTGGTAGAGATGCACAAACGCAATCAGGCCAAGGCCGAGTTGTTGTATGCGACTATCGATAAGTCTGATTTCTATCGCAGCCGGGTGGCGCTTGCCAACCGTTCCTGGATGAACGTACCCTTCCAGTTGGCGGATCCCGCGCTGGACAAGGTGTTTCTCAGCGAAGCCGAAGCCATTGGCTTGCAGGCGCTGAAAGGCCACCGAGTAGTTGGCGGTATGCGCGCTTCTATTTACAATGCCATGCCGCTGGCTGGCGTGAAGACATTAACCGACTTTATGACCGACTTCGAACGTCGTCACGGCTAAGCCGGGTAACCTGCCTTGAGCGGGCCGTCTTCGCTGTTGTCCTTTTTGAATTAAAGCGGCTCCGGCATTTTCCCGGGGCCGTTTCGTTTATCAGATTTTGGAGATTTTTGTTCACATGGTGGATTCCCTGACGTTACAACCGGTTGCCCTGGTCAATGGCACCATCAACTTACCCGGCTCCAAGAGCGTATCCAATCGTGCTCTGCTGCTGGCTGCGCTGGCGGAGGGAACGACACGGCTTACCAACCTGCTGGACAGCGACGATGTGCGCCATATGCTAAATGCGCTGCAGGCGCTGGGTGTGAGCTATCAGCTGTCAGCCGATCGCACTACCTGTAAAGTTGAAGGTGTGGCCGGCCCGCTGGTAGCCAGTCAGCCGCTTGAACTGTTCCTCGGCAATGCCGGTACCGCGATGCGTCCATTGGCCGCCGCTTTGTGCCTGGGCAATAGCGATGTGGTGCTGACCGGTGAGCCACGCATGAAAGAGCGTCCAATCGGTCATTTGGTCGATGCTCTGCGTCAGGGCGGCGCACAGATTGATTACCTGGAACAGACCGATTATCCGCCATTGCGCCTGCGCGGCGGTTTTCACGGCGGCGATGTCACCGTTGACGGTAGCGTCTCCAGCCAGTTCCTGACCGCATTGCTGATGACGGCTCCCTTGGCCGAACAGGACACCAATATTCATATCAAGGGCGAACTGGTTTCCAAACCGTACATTGATATTACGCTGCACCTGATGCGTACTTTCGGCGTCGAGGTTAGCCACGAAAACTATCGCGTGTTCCACATTAATGGCCGCCAAACCTACCGTTCTCCGGGCGATTACCTGGTGGAGGGCGATGCTTCTTCCGCCTCTTACTTCCTGGCCGCCGCTGCGATTAAAGGCGGCACCGTGCGCGTCACCGGCATTGGTAAAAAAAGCGTTCAGGGCGATACCAAATTCGCCGATGTGCTGGAAAAAATGGGCGCGCGCATTACCTGGGGCGATGATTATATCGAGTGCAGCCGCGGTGAACTGCGCGGCATCGACATGGATATGAATCATATTCCTGACGCGGCGATGACCATTGCGACGGCGGCCCTGTTTGCCGAAGGCCCAACGACCATTCGCAACATCTATAACTGGCGGGTAAAAGAAACCGACCGCCTGGCCGCGATGGCGACTGAGTTGCGTAAAGTGGGCGCTGAGGTAGATGAAGGTGAGGACTATATTCACGTCGTACCGCCAGCTAAGCTGAAGTTTGCCGATATCGGCACCTACAACGATCACCGTATGGCGATGTGCTTCTCGCTGGTGGCGTTGTCTGATACGCCGGTGACCATTCTTGATCCTAAATGTACCGCGAAAACCTTCCCGGACTATTTCGAACAGCTGGCGCGCATCAGTCAATTGGCGTGATCCGCAGTCAGATACTTTCTTTTAAGGCCCTTGATAGGGCCTTTAGGTTGCTGACAAAGCAGGAAAAAGCGTGGTTTTTCCTGCTTTGTGGTCAGCAGCCGAAAATCAATAAATTGATTTTCCTGATTTTTGTTTATCGGCCTCTACTCGCTCTGGGCAGGAATGAGGTTTGTCATCAGTCTGAAGGCCCTTGATAGGGCCTTTATTGTTTTTAACGCCCGTAGCCTGGATCCGTCCGCTATACTTTTGCGCGGTCATACGCTTATTTTCAACAATCAGGCACTTCCAGTGTAACAGTTCGCCGCTTGGCAGCGTATAATGCGCCACCGTAACTGCCCCGATGGGCGGGCGGCAGGGACGGTTTTAATTATGCTTTCGCATTGTGCTGGCGGCAGGTTATGTCCCTGTGAGGTTTTCTACCTGAAGGAGAGAGAAATGACGGCTACAGCCCCAGTGATAACCGTTGATGGACCAAGTGGCGCAGGCAAAGGCACCTTGTGCAAGGCGCTCGCCGAATCCCTTGGTTGGCGTTTGCTTGACTCAGGCGCGATTTATCGCGTACTGGCGTTGGCAGCGCTGCATCATCAGGTTGATATCACGTCTGAGGAGGCGCTGGTTCCACTGGCCGCACATCTCGATGTTCGCTTTATTGCCCAGGATGGCAAACTGCAGGTTATTTTGGAAGGTGAGGATGTCAGCAATGAAATCCGCACTGAAACCGTCGGCAATACCGCTTCGCAGGCTGCGGCTTTCCCGCGCGTGCGTGAAGCCCTGTTGCGGCGCCAACGGGCATTTCGTGAAGCCCCTGGCCTGATTGCCGATGGTCGCGATATGGGCACGGTGGTGTTCCCCGATGCGCCGGTCAAGATTTTCCTGGACGCCAGTTCTGAGGAGCGTGCGCACCGCCGCATGCTACAGTTGCAGGAAAAGGGCTTTAATGTTAACTTTGAACGTCTTTTAGCCGAGATAAAGGAACGGGATGACCGTGACCGTAATCGGCCTATCGCGCCACTGGTGCCTGCTTCTGACGCCCTCGTGCTGGACTCGACCAGCATGTCGATTGACGAAGTCATCCAGCGTGCGTTGACTTATGCACATGAAGTTTTAGCGTTGCCGCAGCAGTAAGCGCGGCGGCGTTATTGGCTTTTTGTCATATTTGTCATGGCAGTATCGAACTATATCGGGTAAAATTTTACCCCTGTAACCTAAACCCTGTCGGCATGGAGCCAATGGCGGGGTATGTGAAACAACCCCATTCGGCGGGATGCTAAATGGACGTTAAACTATAGAACCCTGAAGATTAAACATGACTGAATCTTTCGCTCAACTCTTTGAAGAATCCCTGAAAACAATCGAAACCCGTCCGGGTTCCATCGTTCGTGGCGTTGTAGTTGCTATCGACAAAGACGTAGTACTGGTTGACGCCGGTCTGAAATCTGAGTCTGCCATCCCGGCTGAGCAATTCAAAAACGCACAGGGCGAGCTGGAAATCCAGGTAGGCGACGAAGTTGATGTTGCGCTGGACGCTGTTGAAGATGGCTTCGGTGAAACTCTGCTGTCCCGTGAGAAAGCTAAGCGTCACGAAGCTTGGATCACGCTGGAAAAAGCTTACGAAGAAGCTGAAACTGTCGTCGGTGTTATCAACGGCAAAGTTAAGGGTGGCTTCACTGTAGAGCTGAATGGTATTCGTGCGTTCCTGCCAGGCTCCCTGGTTGACGTGCGTCCAGTACGTGACACTCTGCACCTGGAAGGCAAAGAGCTTGAGTTCAAAGTCATCAAGCTGGACCAGAAACGCAACAACGTTGTAGTTTCTCGCCGTGCGGTTATCGAATCAGAGAACAGCGCAGAACGTGATCAACTGCTGGAAAACCTGCAGGAAGGCATGGAAGTTAAAGGTATCGTTAAGAACCTCACTGACTACGGTGCATTCGTTGATCTGGGCGGCGTAGACGGCCTGCTGCACATCACTGACATGGCTTGGAAACGCGTTAAGCATCCGAGCGAAATCGTCAACGTTGGCGACGAAATCACTGTTAAAGTGCTGAAGTTCGACCGCGAGCGTACTCGTGTTTCCCTGGGCCTGAAGCAACTGGGCGAAGATCCATGGGTTGCTATCGCGAAACGTTACCCAGAAGGCACCAAGCTGACTGGTCGTGTAACCAACCTGACTGATTACGGCTGCTTCGTAGAAATCGAAGAAGGCGTTGAAGGTCTGGTACACGTTTCTGAAATGGATTGGACCAACAAAAACATCCATCCGTCCAAAGTTGTTAACGTGGGCGATGTAGTGGAAGTTATGGTTCTGGACATCGATGAAGAACGTCGTCGTATCTCCCTGGGTCTGAAGCAGTGCAAAAACAACCCATGGCAGCAGTTTGCAGAAACCCACAACAAGGGCGACCGCGTTGAAGGTAAAATCAAGTCTATCACTGACTTCGGTATCTTCATCGGCCTGGACGGCGGCATCGACGGCCTGGTTCACCTGTCTGACATCTCCTGGAACGTTGCAGGCGAAGAAGCAGTTCGTGAATACAAGAAAGGCGACGAAATCGCAGCGGTTGTTCTGCAAGTTGACGCAGAGCGCGAGCGTATCTCCCTGGGCGTGAAGCAACTGGCTGAAGACCCGTTCAATAACTACCTGTCTATGAACAAGAAAGGTACTATTGTTACTGGTAAAGTCACTGCAGTTGACGCCAAAGGTGCTACAGTTGAATTAGCAGGCGGCGTAGAAGGTTACCTGCGTGCTTCTGAAGCCTCTCGCGACCGCATTGAAGATGCAACTCTGGTTCTGAATGTGGGTGACGACGTTGAAGCTAAATTCACCGGCGTTGACCGTAAGAACCGCGTAGTAAGCCTGTCCGTACGTGCTAAGGACGAAGCTGACGAGAAAGATGCAATCGCTACTGTTAACAGCAGCAGCAAGCAAGAAGAAAGCAACTTCTCTAACGCAATGGCTGAAGCTTTCAAAGCGGCTAAAGGCGAGTAATGACGGGGGGCGGTTTTTGACCGCCCCGATACGGTAGTTTAGCTGCAAAGCTTGGAGGAACTATGACCAAGTCTGAACTTATTGAAAGACTTGCTGGCCAGCAATCTCATGTACCGGCGAAAGCCGTTGAGGATGCAGTGAAAGAGATGCTAGAACATATGGCTGCTACGTTAGCCGATGGGGAACGCATCGAGATCCGCGGATTCGGCAGTTTTTCTCTTCACTACCGTGCTCCGCGTGTGGGCCGTAACCCGAAAACTGGTGATAAAGTTGAGTTGGACGGCAAGTACGTTCCTCACTTCAAGCCAGGCAAAGAGCTGCGTGACCGCGCCAATATCTATGGCTAGTCGCTGACTACCCATAGAGTTGTTGCTTGTAAAGAAATATAAAACGGTGCCTTAGGGCGCCGTTTTTTTTGCCTGTTATTTATTGGCAACTGGCTCGGCGCTTCTTGCGAGCTACGCCGCAGCTTACGGTTGGCCGCGGTAACGGCCGCTATTATTGTGCGGAGAGGATCGCGTACTGTCAGATTGCAGATGGTGAGTATTGGCCAATGCGTAAACAATCCCGTGAAGTTGGCAGCCTGGATTGCTGCCTTATACCGGGAGAGTGCCTATCAAAAACTCGTTGGATTTGGCAGTAAGTGCAGTTATCTGCGGCATTTTTCCGCTGCTCATCATGCCGTACTTACCCGATGTGCGAATCGCTCTGTGGTTCACTCTACCCGTTTGTCTCTGCCTGTGGGGGAGGGGGTGCGTAGGCCGCTTTATGGCATGGGGGGGATTGGGTTTTCTTTGGGCGGTATTCACCGCCGGGACCCTGGAGAATCAAATCAATCGTCTGAGCCAGGGCCCGGTGGTGAGCGCCATGGTTCAGGTTAGCAGTATTGCACTGGCTGGCGCGACACGAAAGCAGACGGTTATGCGTATCGAACAGCTCAATGGCCGGTGGCTGGTGCCCTCCATCGCTTTCTCAACCCTCTGGCAGCCCAAGGATCGCCCCTTGTGCGCCGGGCAACGTTGGCAGTTACAACTGCGCTTACGGCCGATACACGGCAATCTTAATGAAGGGGGCTTTGACAGCCAGCGCTGGGCGATGTCGCAGCGTCAACCACTGACGGCACAGGTGAAAAGCGCTGTCCTTCTGGATCAGGACTGCGGTTGGCGGCAACGGATTATCACTTATACCGAAAACAATATTGGCACTCTTCGTTATAAACCGGTGTTACTCGCGTTGGCATTTGGTGAGAGGGCTGCACTGGAACCGGTGTTGAGAACTCTGATGTTGAGAACCGGCATTGCTCACCTGATGGCTATCTCTGGGTTGCATGTGGCGATGGTGGCCATTTTGATTTTGGGCCTGATGCGGGCGATGCAATTTTTTCTGCCGGCAAAGATGATTGACTACCGCTTTCCACTGATCGTCAGTTGGCTCGGCGCCTTAGGTTACGTTTGGTTGGCTGGCGCTAATCCGCCGGCGCTAAGAACGGGTCTGGCGCTGACATTGTGGATGCTGTTACGCATACGCGGCATCCATTGCTCATCCTGGCAAATCTGGTTGTGGTGCGTTGGCTTAATTCTGGTTTGCGATCCTCTGGCGGTACTATCCGACAGCTTTTGGCTCTCGGCCACCGCGGTATTTTGCCTGATTTTCTGGTTTGAATGGGTGCCGTTAAATCCCCGTTTTGGTTCGGGATGGCACTGGGCGCCATTGCGCTGGTTGCATATCCAGCTTGGCATTACGCTGCTATTGGTGCCCATGCAGGCAGGATTGTTTCATGGCCTGACACTTAGCTCCATACCGGCCAATCTGTGGGCGGTGCCTTTGGTTTCGTTGATAACGGTGCCGCTGATCCTGCTGGCAGTGGTGGTTGGTATTTCCCCGGCGTTGAGTGCGGGACTATGGTGGTTGGCGGATCTTACGTTGGCAGGGGTATTTGCCCCATTACACTATCTGCAGGTCGGCTGGGTTGATCTCGGTGCCGCATCTTTGGCTGTCAGTCTTGTCGGTTGGTTACTGGTGGTTTTTTGGCGTTTCCACTGGTGGCTGCGTTATGCAATGGCGCTGGCAACTTTGGCACTGTGTTGCGTACTCTGGCGTGAAAGAGAAGCCCAATACCGTTGGCGCGTAGACATGCTTGACGTTGGCCATGGCCTGGCTGTGGTGATCGAAAAGAACGGCCGGGCAATATTGTATGACACAGGCCCCCGCTGGGGCACCGGCAGCGCTGCCGGGCGGAATGTTTTGCCATTTCTTAACTGGCGAGGATTACCTGTGGAGCAAATCATTCTCAGTCACGATCATCTGGACCATATCGGTGGTCTTGAAGAGATACAGCGTGCATTTCCACAAGCGACGGTAAGGAGCCCACGTCTTGATGCCGGCCACTTACCCTGTGTGGCGGGAGAGCGATGGCAATGGCAATCGCTTCAGTTTCAAGTGCTGTGGCCGCCAAAGGCGGTAAAACTAGCGGGGAACGATGATTCATGCGTCATCCGTATCGATGATGGTAAATATAGTTTGTTGCTGACGGGGGATGCAGAAAAAAGGGCGGAGGCACAGTTAGTGAGATATCAACGCCCTTCATTGAGCGCTACTGTGTTACAGGTGCCGCATCATGGCAGTAAAACCTCGTCTACCCCGCCTTTTTTGCGTGCTGTAGCGCCGAAAGCGGCAATCGCCTCGGCATCACGTTACAATAAATGGCGATTACCTGCGGTTAAAGTGGTTGCCAGATATCTGGCAAATGACATCATTTGGCACGATACTTCGCGCTCCGGTCAGTTATCCGTACTTTTTTTCGACAACGATTGGCAAATTAATGGCTTTCGTGAACAATTAATGCCCCGTTGGTACCATCAGCGGTTTGGCGTAGAGGGTGATAATGAGTAAAATGGGCCGCTATTTCTTCCGATGCTGGTATTTGCATGATGAATGATAAAGATCTCTCCACCTGGCAGACTTTCCGTCGCCTCTGGCCGATGATCACACCTTTTAAGACCGGGCTGATCGTGGCGGCTATTGCGTTGGTACTGAACGCGGCCAGCGACGCCTTTATGTTGTCTTTGCTTAAACCTTTATTGGATGACGGTTTTGGGAAAACGGAAAGCAGCATTCTGCTGTGGATGCCATTGGCGGTAATTGGCCTGATGGTGGTGCGTGGAGCGACTGGCTTTGTCTCCAGCTACTGCATTTCATGGGTATCCGGCATGGTGGTGATGCATATGCGTCGCCGGCTGTTCGGCCACATGATGAGAATGCCGGTATCGTTTTTCGATCAGCAGTCTACCGGTACCTTGCTGTCACGAATCACCTATGATTCCGAACAGGTAGCGTCATCGTCCTCCAGCGCGCTGGTGACCGTGGTGCGTGAAGGGGCGTCGATAATCGCGCTGTTCACCATGATGTTCTACTACAGCTGGCAGCTGTCTGTGATCCTGATCGTTCTGGCACCGGTTGTCTCTATTGCTATCCGCGTTGTTTCCAAGCGCTTCCGTAATATCAGCAAAAACATGCAGAACACCATGGGGCAGGTGACGACCAGCGCAGAGCAGATGCTCAAAGGCCATAAGGAAGTGCTGATTTTTGGTGGCCAGCAGGTTGAAACCGATCGCTTCAATTCAGTCAGCAACCGCATGCGCCAGCAGGGCATGAAACTGGTTTCTGCGTCCTCGATCTCTGACCCTATTATTCAGCTTATCGCTTCACTGGCGTTGGCCTTTGTGCTGTATGCCGCCAGCTTCCCAAGCGTGATGGCTACCCTCACCGCTGGGACCATCACCGTGGTCTTCTCTTCGATGATCGCCCTGATGCGCCCGCTGAAATCACTGACCAACGTTAATGCCCAGTTCCAGCGTGGGATGGCGGCGTGTCAGACCCTGTTCTCAATCCTGGATATGGAACAGGAAAAAGATACTGGTACCCGCGAAGTCGCACGAGCCAAGGGCGATATCGAATTCCGTAACGTCACTTTCTACTACCCAGGGAAAGAAACGCCTGCGCTGCGTGATATCAATCTGAGTATTTCAGAAGGTAAAACGGTGGCGCTGGTGGGCCGTTCCGGCTCTGGCAAGTCAACCATCGCCAATCTGCTGACCCGTTTTTATGACGTCCAGGAAGGCGAGATCCTGATGGATGGTCACGATCTACGCGAGTACACATTGGCATCGCTGCGTGATCAGGTGGCCCTGGTTTCGCAAAACGTGCATTTGTTCAATGACACTATTGCCAACAACATCGCTTACGCGCGCGAAGAACGCTACAGCCGCGAAGAGATAGAGAAGGCTGCGCGCATGGCCTATGCCATGGACTTCATTGAAAAAATGGAGAACGGCCTGGATACGGTGATCGGTGAGAACGGGGTAATGCTGTCCGGCGGTCAACGCCAGCGTATCGCTATTGCCCGCGCCTTGCTGCGTGACTGCCCGATACTGATCCTCGATGAAGCCACCTCGGCACTGGACACTGAATCGGAACGTGCTATTCAGGCGGCGCTGGATGAATTACAGAAAAACCGTACTTCACTGGTGATTGCGCACCGCCTGTCGACCATCGAGAAGGCTGATGAAATCCTGGTGGTTGAGGATGGCCGTATTGTTGAACGTGGCGAACATGCGGTATTGCTCGAAAAGCAGGGCGCTTATGCCCAGCTCCATCGCATGCAGTTTGGTCAATAATGATCGAGCGCATCTGGTCAGGCAGTTCGCTGGTTTATTTGCTGCTGTTACCGCTGTCCTGGCTGTATGGCCTGGTCAGCGGCCTGATTCGGCTCAGTTACCGTTGCGGCCTGCGTAAAAGCTGGCGCGCACCGGTACCGGTGGTGGTGGTAGGGAACCTCACTGCTGGTGGCAACGGCAAAACCCCGATGGTGATCTGGCTGGTGGAACAGTTGCAGCAGCGTGGATACCGAGTGGGTGTGGTTTCTCGCGGTTATGGTGGTAAAGCAGAAGCTTATCCGCTGTTACTTAACGCGGGTACTACCACCCAGCAGGCGGGTGATGAGCCGGTGTTGATTTATCAGCGTACTGCTGCGCCAGTGGCAATTTCACCAAAGCGTTCTGAAGCAGTACAAGCACTACTTAAGCAGCAGCCACTTGATGTGGTGATTACCGATGACGGCCTGCAGCATTACGCTTTACAGCGTGATTTTGAACTGGTGGTGATCGATGGCGTCCGCCGCTTTGGCAATGGATGGTGGTTGCCGGCAGGGCCGATGCGTGAACGAGCTTCGCGTCTGAACAGTGTTGACGCCCTGATTGCCAACGGGGGTGTGGCTCAGCCTGGTGAAATCGCCATGCGGTTGCAGGCGCGTGACGCGGTTAATGTTGCCAGCGGTGAGCGCCGGCCGGCAGTCGAACTTCCACACGTGGTGGCAATGGCCGGTATCGGCCATCCCCCGCGCTTCTTCGCCACATTGGAAAAGCTGGGCGTAGCGGTCGAAAAGGAAGTGGCGTTTGCCGATCATCAGGAATATCAGCATGGCCCATTGGCAGCGCTGGTATCTTCAGAGCAAACGTTATTGATGACCGAGAAAGACGCGGTTAAATGCCGCGCTTTTGCTCAGCCCAACTGGTGGTATTTACCCGTTGATGCGGTACTTCCCTCCGAGCAGGCTGAGCAGTTGCTACACAGTATTGAAGCCTTACTGAAAAAGTAAATCAGACTGCCAGCGCGTGCAGCCCCAGTGCTTGCGCGCAGGCGTCTATCGAACGCTGCTGCGTTTGCTGATATAACGCCAATTCATCGATCACTTCTGCTCCCAACGCCAGTTCAAATGCCGCCCTGCTTGAGGCTGCGTTGTACTGAGTGTGGCCACTGTCGCCCAAATTCGATTGGAAAATGCCTGCGGCACTGACCGGCAGAAAGTCCTCATAGACCAGCGGCTGAAAGCGAATGTATTCCTGGGCGATCAGCTGTTCCAGCGTGCTGTGTTGATCCAGGGTTTCTTTAGCCGCCAGCCCACATTCGGTCGGGAAATAGCGGAACCAGGCCAACTGCTGCTCACGCAGGGTGGCGTAATCATCTGGAAACGCCTGGAAATTTTCCGCCAGCAACTGATTGTAGCGGTCAGCATTTTTTTCGCTCGGCGGTGCCTGCAATGCGTCGTTGGTAGCCTGTAGCAGGCGATCGTACAGTGCACGTCCTTTGGTTGTCAGCGCGACACCGCGTTGTTCAATCTCACCGAAGCGCGCAGTGTGGTGTCCGGCAACGGCGCTACCGTCATGTTCAACAAAGTCGACGTTTTCTTCTAGCGCTTTGAAACTGGTCTGGCGCAGCAGAATAGGGCGACGACGTGGCGGTGGGCCCTCAATCACAGCTTTTGGGGTGATACCTCGGTCAGGCATGGCCATTTGGACACGGTCAATATCGAGAGTGCGTGGCGTCAGATGGTTGATATGCGGGCCTTTAAAGGCCACTACGTCGGCGATCAGACGGTGCTGGTCGTGCAACTGCTGATATTCGGCTGCGCTAACCGTCGCCCGGCTGTGCCAACGGAAGGTTTCCAGCGCCTGTTCGACAAATTCATCTGCCTGACTGTCGTCCAGTCCACCCTGAGCCTCTTGCAATACGATCAGTTCAAGTGCCCGTTCAGTGAAGATACGGCGACGAGCCAACAGGCATTGCGCTAGCTCACGCAGCTCTGGGTTTTCAATCAGTTCCAGCCGCAATAAAGAGGTGAATACTCGGAATGGACTGATCTGCAGAGCATCCTCATGTTCTGCCCGAAATGCGGTAGAGTGAACCGGAACCCCGGCCATGGCCAGATCGTAATAGCCCACCGGAGACATGCCCATCACGTTAAACAGCCGTCGCAGGGTGGACAGTTCCTCTGCGGTGCCAACCCGAATAGCTCCGTGGCGCTCCATGGCCAGTCGTTCGACTTCGCCGGTAATTTGTAATTGATGAGCCAATGCGGCATCTTCGCGCAGGACCTGTCGGTTGGTCTCCGCCACCAGTTCGAGCAAATCGCCATACAGAGGTACCTCTTTCTGGTACATATCTGACATGGCGTGGGAGAATCTGGCGCGGATTTCATTCGGTGAGACGAACTGCTGGGCGGTCATGCGCATAGCTCCTTTATTCAGTATAATCTGAAAAATATCATTCTTGGCGGCAAACGTGCTGGTTGAGAGGTCATTTGCCTTGTTTTCACCTCAAGTTTAGCTAGGTCGATTAGGTTTTGTTATAGCCAGGCCAAGCATATTAGATTTTTATGCGTTAGCTCTCATTTGAACAGTGAAAAACGGAAAATACGGCCATCCAGAAGGCAATGCCTCCAAGAGATTTACGTAAAGAAAGACAAAATAATTCATTAACAATCATAGGTATAAAAACAAATGTGGCGAAATGCTAAAAACAGGGCAATAAACCTCTTGTGTAAAAGATAGATTTATGAGTAAATGCAACTCGGCCTGTGATACAGACCTATTTATGTTCGAGTTTAGAATTAAGCAGTTCCTCCAAAAACGTTATCATCTGATTCCGCTTCAAAGACGAACCTTCTAAGTACCTCCCATAAGTAATGTTTCTAAGAACGGCCAAAATTGCCTTATGGCAGGTTTTGTATATATATTTAAAAGGTAAATGAGTAATGTCTAAGAAGACGGGTCAAGTGAAGTGGTTCAATGAAAGCAAAGGTTTTGGTTTTATTGAACAGAACGACGGTGGTAAAGATGTATTCGTACACTTCTCCGCAATCGCGACCGACGGTTTCAAAACTTTGGCTGAAGGCCAGCGTGTTGAGTACACCGTAGAAGACAGCCCGCGCGGGCCGGCTGCTGCCAACGTTGTTGCCCTGTAAATAAACAGGGAATAACGTAAAGAGAACTTAATACAACCATGATGAGGCGTTTACGCTGATTCATTGGGCAAGATATTAAGTTCAACAAGCCCGCCAGAGTGCGGGTTTTTTATTTTTTGCTCACGAGAGGTTTGTTACGAAAAACTTTAGGATGGGCTGGTAGCGTCCAACAATAATAAAAATAACGTTGTTACGGATGCTCAAGTAAAAGGAAATAAGTTATGTTTAAAAATACTGTGTTACAAATGGGCCGTGTGAAATGGTTTGATCAGGCTGCAGGCTATGGTTTTATTTCACCGGTTGATGGTAGCGACGAAATCTATGTAAGCCGTCGTTCTATCGCCAATACTAAAAATAAATCGTTAAACGAAGGTCAGAACGTTGAGTTCTCGATCTATCGCAGCTCCCACGGGCTGTCAGCGGCAGACGTTATCGCGTTCTGACCCACCCCCTTCCTCGCCAGTGCCGGTGCCGCCACCCCAAGCACTGGCGAAGATAAATTCCCCGATATCTACTATTATCAAGCGATTGTTCAATCACTTCGGATATCAGGATGTACACCCCGGTTATTTCTCTTACTGCCGCCCGTGCGATCCACCTTGCCGCACAGGGGCTGCTATCCCCGATGAAACGCAAAGTCAGGCCCGACGACGTGGTTGCCGCCATTACACGTATGGGGCTACTGCAAATTGATACCATCAGCGTGGTTGCACGCAGCCCATACCTGGTCCTGTTCAGCCGCCTGGGCGACTACCAGCCGGAGTGGCTGGAACAGGCCCTGGCTGGCCGCCGGCTATTTGAGTACTGGGCGCACGAGGCCTGCTTTTTGCCCATTGAGGATTTTGGCCTGCTGCGTCATCGAATGTTGCAGCCGCAGGGGATGGGGTGGAAATACTCTGAAGAGTGGATGCGGGAACATCAGACGGCAATAGATGCTCTGTTGCAACATATTGAAACTGCTGGGCCGGTGCGCTCAGCAGATTTCAGCGCCGAGAAGAAGGGCAACAGCGGTTGGTGGGATTGGAAGCCGGAAAAACGCCATCTCGAAATCCTGTTCACCGCCGGTAAATTGATGGTAGCCGAACGGCGCAATTTCCATCGCGTTTACGATCTGACGGAAAGATTATTACCTCACTGGGATGATAGTCGGGATGTATTGTCTGTCGATGATGCTCGACAGGAAATGCTAAGGCGCAGCTGTCGTTTCCTGGGGATCTTCAGAGCCGAATGGTTGGCAGATTACTACCGTTTGAAGCGAGTGGCGCCGAAAGCGCTACTGACGTCGTTACAACAGCAGGGCGAAGTGTTGCCCGTGCGGATCGACGGTTTGGATGGAGAGTTTTACGTACACCATTCGCTGGCGGCAGAGCTGCAGCTGGCAGAGCAAGGAGCGTTAAAATCCAGCGTGACCACTTTACTTTCTCCATTCGACCCGGTGGTTTGGGATCGCCGTCGTGCGTTGGAGCTTTTCAACTTTGATTATCGGTTGGAATGCTACACGCCGAAAGAAAAACGGCAGTATGGTTACTTTACGCTGCCGGTGTTGCAACGCGGTGAGTTGATTGGCCGCATCGATGCAAAAATGCATCGTCGGCAGGGTATTTTCGAAATCATCAGTTTCCACCCGGAGGCCAAAGTTCGCTTTGGTAAGCAGCGTGTACAGGATATTTGGCAGGCGATAACCCGCAGTGCAAAATGGCACGGTGCGTCACAAGTTATTTTGGGGGATATTCCGGCGGTGCTGGCTCTAGAGTGGAGAACTGGCTGGCAAGTTGAATAACGAACGGCGTTGTCGGCTTGGGTAAAACGAATGTTCAGCGCCGCTCGTTACAAGGGGGTCTCAGTTGCTGAAGTTGGCAAACAGGGCGATGATTTTATGAAGACGTTTGATCATGATGATGTTTTTTGTGACTTGCATCACAAAATTCTACACTTGCGTCGGGGGCAATTCAATCCCCCTGGCAGATTAAAATGCAGCGACAAAACAGCCGGTGATTAACCTGGCGCATAGCGTTATGCTATCCTCACGCACTTTCCTGACGTTAAATCTCCACCCTGGAGGAAGCATGGATCACCGTTTACTCGAAATCGTCGCCTGCCCGGTCTGTACCGGTAAGCTTTATTTTAATAAAGAAAACCAGGAATTGGTCTGCAAAGTAGATGGCCTGGCCTATCCGTTGCGTGACGGCATTCCCGTGCTGTTGGAAAATGAAGCGCGAGCGCTGTCATTGGATGAGAAACACGCATGAGTTTTATCGCTATTATTCCAGCCCGTTATGCATCAACCCGCCTACCGGGCAAGCCGCTGGCCGATATCCACGGCAAGCCGATGGTGGTGCACGTAATGGAACGTGCGCGTGAGTCGGGCGCCAGCCGCGTTATCGTCGCGACCGATCATCCGGCGGTGGCCGAAGCGGTCAAGGCGGCAGGCGGTGAAGTCTGCATGACCCGAGCCGATCACAATTCCGGTACCGAGCGCTTGGCAGAGGTGATCGAGCACTATGGGTTTGCTGATGACGAAATTATCGTTAACGTTCAGGGTGATGAACCACTGATCCCACCGGTGATTGTACGTCAGGTGGCTGAAAATCTGGCGGGCAGTCAGGCCGGTATGGCCACCCTGGCGGTGCCGATCGACAGTGCAGAAGAAGCGTTTAACCCCAATGCGGTCAAAGTGGTGATGGATGCGCAGGGTTATGCGCTCTATTTCTCACGCGCCACCATTCCATGGGATCGCGAACGTTTTGCCCAATCCAAAGAAAGCATTGGCGACAGCCTGTTGCGCCACATAGGCATTTACGCCTATCGCGCCGGTTTTGTTCGCCGTTACGTGACCTGGGCGCCAAGCCAATTGGAGCAAATTGAGCTGCTGGAACAGTTGCGGGTGCTGTGGTACGGCGAAAAAATCCACGTGGCGGTTGCCAAGGCAATGCCGACCGTGGGTGTCGATACGCCGGAGGATTTGCAGCGCGTGCGTGACAGTATCAAAGGCTGAGCATTGAATGCCGGTGCGTCACGCAACGCGCCGGCAATATGATTTCCCTTCTTAATAATCCCCATTTTGTTGATCTGCGTTGAAGAATTTTTCTGCTCAGCGTTCGATGATGTCAGCGTCTCTTCTCTTTCTCTTGAGGCTATTCCCTTATGGAGCAGTTACGCGCCGAACTGAGTATGGTGC
This sequence comes from Serratia sp. NA_13, assembly GCF_052691735.1. NCBI lineage: Bacteria > Pseudomonadati > Pseudomonadota > Gammaproteobacteria > Enterobacterales > Yersiniaceae > Serratia > Serratia sp. NA_13. The sequence continues at coordinate 72,388 of NZ_JBQZFV010000007.1, read as the reverse complement.
TGGGTGAGTCCATCAGCCGGCTGGAACGCGTTAGCGAACAACCTTATGCCCACATGTATTCACTGTATGACCAACAGGGCCACGCGATCCCGCTGATGGCAAAAAGCTTTGTCTGCCAGGGCATTGCCCAACAAGAAGCTTACAAGCTGTCGATGCTGTCGCGTGAAGGGGATATTCGCCTGCCGACGGTGTATGGCGTGGTCTATACCCACCAGGCACCCTATAAAGAAATATTGTTGATCGAACGCTTGCGTGGCGTATCCGTAGAGGCACCGACACGCACGCCGAACCGCTGGACTACCCTGATGGAGCAGATTGTCGATGGCGTATTAGCCTGGCACCGGATTGACAGCCATGGCTGCGTGGGCACGGTAGACAGCACCCAGGAGAACGATTGGTTCTGTTGGTATCAACAACGGGTCGAAGTGCTATGGTCAACCTTGGGTAATCTCAACTCACCGTTGCTGACGATGGATGATCGTCGCTTGTTATATCGCACGCGTGAAGCATTGACCCACTTTTTTGTCGGTTTCGACGATCCTTGCGTATTGGTGCACGGTAACTTGTCGCTGCGCAGTATGTTGAAAGATCCGAAAAGCGATCAGCTTTTGGCAATGCTCAACCCCGGAATGATGCTGTGGGCACCGCGTGAATATGAGTTATTCAGGTTATGTGAAGTGGGAATGCCGAGCCAGTTGCTGTTTTATTATTTGCAACGTGCGCCGGTAGCGGAGTCCTTCCTGATGCGGCGTTGGTTGTATGTGGTGTGGGAAGCAGTAGGACGGTTGATTCATACCGGCAAACTGGAGCGGCAGCCGTTTGACTATGCGTCCAAACAACTGCTGCCCTGGATTACCGGTTAACGCCGATTAGTCGACAGAAACTTCATCGGAACCTTTCAACCGTTGCCACAGGCTGCCCAGCGTTTCATACCAGGCTCGTTCGCTGTGGCCGAGGAACATCGCCGACGGCATCACCCGATCCCAGATATTCAATCGCGAACTGATGGCCAACTGATTGGCCGGCGCGGGGATCGGGTGCAGCCCCTTGGCTTCAAAGAAGCGCATGGCCCGCGGTAAATGGTTGGCTGAAGTCACCAGAATAAACGGCTGCTGACCGACCAGCTTCGACACCTGCAATGCCTCCTGCTCGGTATCCAACGGGCGATCCAACAGAACGATATCAGCGCGGGGGACTCCCAGGCTTTCCGCCACCTGCGCCGCAGTTGCCGCGTTACTCTGGGTTTGGGGACTACCGGCGCCGGTGAACACCATTTTGGTCCCTGGATGGGCGAGATATAAGCGCACACCTTCTGTGACTCGTGGCAGGCTATTGCCGATCAGATTGGAACTGGGTGCCCAATCCGGATTAAAGGTATAGCCGCCGCCCAGCACCACGATATAATTCACCGGGTCATTGCCACGATAGGTGACATACTCAGATTCTATCGGGCGCAGTAATCTGTCGGCCACCGGCTGCAGGCTGAAAAGCAGTAAAAACAGCCAGCCCAGCGTGAAAATGACTTTACCGCTTTTTTGCCAACGGGTGAACCACAGCAGCAACAGCGCCAGTCCCATCAGTAGCAACAACGCGGGCAACGGCATTAAAATGGCACCAATGAATTTTTTCAGGTTAAACAGCATCAAAAATCAGGTCCTTTTGGGCGAAAAAACGACATCCGGGCACAATCGGGCCGCAAGAAGATTCATTCTAAGCCAGTCTGTGCCAAAATAGCAGGTTTGAATGGGCTGGTACTTTGCCCCCAGCCGGATAAGATCAGCGGAGCCGTTGTCCATGCAGGATCGCAATTTTGACGATATTGCTGAAAAGTTTGCGCGTAATATTTACGGCACCACCAAAGGCAAAATCCGCCAGGCGGTAGTTTGGCAGGATCTGACCACGCTGTTGGCCCAGTTGCCGCAGCGGCCGCTGCGCATTCTGGATGCCGGCGGTGGCGAAGGCCATATGGCCTGCCAATTGGCACAATTAGGACATCAGGTGTTGTTGTGCGATCTTTCTGGTGAGATGATCCAACGCGCCGCGTTGCTGGCTGAGCAGAAAGGTGTGAGCCAGAACATGCAATTCATACAAAGTTCAGCTCAGGATATTGGTCAACACTTGGAACAGCCGGTTGATCTGATATTGTTCCATGCGGTGCTTGAATGGATCGCCGAACCTGAGGCTGCGCTGCAGGCGCTCTTTAATTGCCTGTTGCTGGGGGGCGCACTGTCATTGATGTTCTTCAACGCCAATGGCCTCTTGATGCGTAACGTGGTGTTGGGTAATTTCCAACTGGTTAACCCAGAGGTCAGAAGACGCAGAAAGCGTTCGTTGTCGCCGCAGTATCCACATAGTCCGCCTCAAGTGTATGGCTGGCTGGAACAGTTGGGCATGCGCATCAGCGGGAAAACCGGCGTGCGGGTGTTCCACGATTATCTGCAGAGCAGGCAGTTACAGACACAAAAATTTGAAGAGTTACTGGCGCTTGAACAGCACTATTGCCGGCAGGAGCCGTACGTGAGTTTGGGGCGCTATATTCACGTCATGGCGCATAAACCAAACCTGAAGGACGAACTATGAGTGAATTTTCCCAGACAGTACCCGAACTGGTCGCCTGGGCACGGAAAAATGATTTCTCTATTTCGCTCCCTACGGAGCGTCTCGCGTTTTTGCTTGCTATCGCCACTTTGAACGGCGAGCGGCTGGACGGTGAGATGAGCGAAGGTGAGCTGGTTGATGCATTTCGCCATGTCAGCAAGGGTTTCGAACAGACGCATGAAACGGTGGCCGTGCGCGCCAACAATGCGATTAACGACATGGTGCGCCAGCGCCTGTTAAACCGTTTTATCAGCGAACTGGCGGACGGTAACGCGATTTACCGTCTGACGCCGCTGGGCATCGGCATTACCGATTACTATATCCGTCAGCGTGAATTCTCCACGCTGCGTTTATCGATGCAGTTGTCGATCGTGGCGCAGGAGCTCAAACGCGCGGCCGACGCCGCCGATGAGGGCGGTGATGATTTCCACTGGCACCGCAACGTGTTTGCCCCGCTGAAATATTCGGTGGCGGAAATCTTCGACAGTATCGATTTGACTCAGCGGATCATGGATGAACAACAGCAGGGCGTGAAGGACGATATCGCAGCGCTGCTGAACAAGGATTGGCGTGCGGCGATCTCCAGCTGTGAGATGCTGCTGTCCGAAACCTCGGGTACCCTGCGCGAACTGCAGGATACGCTGGAGGCGGCGGGCGATAAACTGCAGGCCAACCTGTTGCGAATTCAGGATGCCACGCTGGGTGGTGCGGAACTGGGCTTTATTGACAAACTGGTGTTCGACCTGCAAAGCAAGCTCGACCGCATTATCAGTTGGGGCCAGCAGGCGATTGACCTGTGGATTGGCTACGACCGCCATGTGCATAAATTTATCCGTACCGCGATCGACATGGACAAGAACCGGGTGTTCGCCCAGCGTTTACGTCAGTCGGTGCAAAACTATTTCGACAACCCATGGACACTGACCCATGCCAATGCCGACCGTCTGCTGGATATGCGAGACGAAGAACTGGCGTTGCGCAGCGAGGAAGTGACCGGGGAACTGCCGCCGGATCTGGAGTTCGAAGAGTTCAGCGAAATCCGTGAGCAACTGGCGGCAATGATCGAACAGGCACTGAAGATTTATCAGGAACAACAGATGCCGCTCAATTTAGGGGCGGTAATGCGCGATTATCTGGCGCAATATCCGCGTGCTCGTCATTTCGACGTGGCACGTTTAGTGGTCGACCAGGCAGTGCGCCTTGGTGTGGCTGAAGCAGATTTTTCAGGGTTGCCGGCACAGTGGCAGGCAATCAATGATTACGGAGCCAAGGTCCAGGCCCATGTCATCGACAAATATTGAACAAATAATGCCAGTCAAGCTGGCCAAGGCATTGTCTAACGCGCTGTTCCCAGCGCTGGACAGCCAACTGCGTGCGGGTCGTCACATCGGTATCGATGAACTGGACAACCACGCTTTCTTAATGGATTTCCAGGATGAACTGGAAGAATTCTACACCCGCTACAGCGTAGAGCTGATCCGCGCGCCGGAAGGATTCTTCTACCTGCGTCCACGCTCTACCACGCTGATCCCGCGCTCGGTACTGTCCGAGCTGGATATGATGGTGGGGAAAATCCTGTGCTTTCTGTATCTCAGCCCGGAGCGTCTGGCGCATGAGGGTATTTTCAGCCATCAGGAATTGTACGACGAACTGCTGAGCCTGGCGGACGAGAGCAAATTGCTGAAGTTCGTTAACCAGCGTTCTACCGGCTCGGATCTCGATCGCCAGAAGCTGCATGAAAAAGTACGTACTTCACTGAACCGCCTGCGTCGTTTGGGCATGGTCTATTTCATGGGCAACGACAGCAGCAAGTTCCGTATCACCGAGGCGGTGTTCCGCTTTGGCGCCGATGTGCGCAGCGGTGACGATCCGCGTGAAGCGCAGTTGCGTATGATCCGCGACGGCGAAGCAATGCCGGTTGAAAACAGCCTGTTGCTGAATGATGAGAGCGATGCAGAAGACGCGTCGCTTGATACCACACCGGACAGTGCAGAGGATGAACAGGAATGATTGAACGCGGTAAATTTCGCTCGCTGACGTTGGTTAACTGGAACGGCTTCTTTGCCCGCACCTTTGATCTCGATGAGTTGGTGACCACGCTGTCCGGCGGTAACGGGGCAGGGAAATCCACCACTATGGCGGCCTTCGTCACTGCGCTGATCCCCGATTTGACGCTGTTGCACTTCCGTAACACCACTGAAGCCGGTGCCACCAGTGGCTCTCGCGACAAGGGCCTGCACGGTAAACTGCGCGCCGGTGTATGTTATTCGACTCTTGATGTGCTCAACTCGCGCCACCAGCGTGTAGTCGTGGGTGTTCGTCTGCAGCAGGTCGCCGGCCGTGACCGCAAGGTCGACATCAAGCCGTTCGTGATCCAGGGCCTACCGACGGCCATGCAGCCGACGGAGCTTTTGACCCAAACGGTGGGCGAGCGCCAGGCGCGCGTACTGTCGCTGCAGGAACTGAAAGATCGCGTCGAAGAGATGGAAGGGGTGCAGTTTAAGCAGTTTAACTCCATCACCGATTACCACTCATTAATGTTCGATCTGGGCGTGATCCCGAAACGCCTGCGTTCATCGTCCGATCGCAGCAAGTTCTATCGTCTGATTGAAGCCTCGCTGTACGGCGGTATTTCCAGCGCCATCACCCGCTCACTGCGCGACTACCTCTTGCCGGAAAACAGCGGCGTGCGCAAGGCATTCCAGGATATGGAAGCGGCGCTTCGTGAAAACCGCATGACGCTGGAAGCGATCCGCGTGACCCAATCCGACCGTGACCTGTTCAAACATTTGATTTCCGAGGCCACTTCTTACGTGGCGGCGGACTACATGCGTCATGCCAATGAGCGGCGCATTCATCTGGACGGGGCACTGGTGCTGCGCAATGATCTGCTGGGCAGCCGCAAACAGCTGGCCGCCGAGCAATTCCGTCATGTTGAAATGGCGCGTGAGCTGGCGGAGCAGAGTGGTGCGGAATCCGATCTGGAAACCGATTATCAGGCGGCCAGCGATCACCTGAATTTGGTACAAACGGCGATGCGTCAGCAGGAAAAGATCGAGCGTTATGAAGGCGATCTGGAAGAGCTGACCTACCGATTGGAAGAACAAAATGAAGTGGTTGCGGAGGCCAGCGAACAGCAGGCCGAAAACGAAGCGCGTGCCGAGGCCGCCGAACTGGAAGTGGATGAGCTGAAAAGCCAACTCGCCGACTATCAGCAGGCGCTCGACGTGCAGCAGACCCGTGCCATTCAGTATCAACAGGCATTGCAGGCACTGGAACGTGCGCGTGCGTTGTGCCAATTGCCGGAACTGACCGCCGAAAATGCCGAACACTGGCTGGATACTTTCCAGGCGCGCGAGCAGGATGCGACAGAAGCGCTGCTGATGCTCGAGCAAAAGCTGAGCGTGGCCGACGCCGCGCACGGCCAGTTTGAACAGGCTTATCAGCTGGTGGGTAAAATCGCCGGCCAGGTCAGCCGCAGCGAAGCCTGGCAGTGTGCGCGCGAATTGCTGCGCGACTGGCCATCACAGCAACACCTTGCCGAACGCGTGCAACCCTTGCGTATGCGCCTGAGCGAGCTGGAACAGCGTCTGCGCTCCCAGCAGGATGCCGAGCGTCTGCTGCAGGAATTCTGCAAACGCCATGGCCAGCAGTATCAGCCGGACGAACTCGATGCCCTGCAACAAGAACTGGAAGAGCGTCTGGAATCGCTGTCGCAGGGCGTTAGCGATGCCGGTGAGCGTAGGATGGAAATGCGCCAGGAACTGGAGCAAATTCAGCAACGCATCCGCGAACTGACTACCCGCGCACCTATCTGGTTGGCGGCGCAGGATGCTCTGAGCCAGCTCGGTGAGCAAAGCGGCGAAGCGCTTGAAAACAGCCAGCAGGTTACGGAGTACATGCAGCAACTGCTGGAGCGCGAACGTGAAACTACTGTTGAGCGTGACGAAGTGGCTGCCGGTAAACGTGCTGTTGAAGCGCAAATTGAACGTCTCAGCCAGCCAGGTGGTGCCGAAGATCAGCGTCTGGTCACGCTGGCCGAACGTTTTGGCGGTGTGTTGCTGTCCGAAATCTACGACGACGTTACCATCGACGATGCACCCTACTTCTCCGCTTTGTACGGTCCGTCACGCCACGCCATCGTGGTGCCGGATCTGTCGCTGGTACGCGAGATGCTGGAAGGGTTGGAAGACTGCCCGGAAGATCTCTATCTGATCGAAGGGGATCCGCAGTCGTTTGATGACAGCGTATTCGCCGTCGAAGAACAAGACCGCGCGGTGTTGGTTAAAACTGCCGAACGCCAGTGGCGTTACTCACGTTACCCGGCAGTGCCGTTGTTTGGCCGTGCCGCACGTGAGAACCGCCTGGAAATATTGCATGCCGAGCGGGAAAAGTTGGCAGAGCGTTATGCCACCCTGTCGTTCGACGTGCAGAAAACCCAGCGTTCGCACCAGGCCTTCAGCCGTTTTATCGGTAACCATCTGGCGGTAGCCTTTGACGCCGATCCGGAAGCCGAAATCCGTGGCCTCAATACCCGCCGTGGTGAAATCGAACGTGCGCTGAATAACCATGAAGCGCAGAACCAGCAGCAGCGTCAGCAGTACGAGCAGGCGAAAGAGGGCATTTCTGCACTGAACCGTCTGACGCCGCTGGTTTCATTACTAAACGATGAAACCCTGCAGGATCGGGTGGAAGAAATCCGTGAAGAGCTGGAAGAGGCGCAGGATGCCGCGCGTCATATTCAGCAGCACGGCGTTTCCCTGACCAAGCTGGAGCCGCTGCTGTCGGTGCTGCAGAGTGATCCGCAGCAGCATGAGCAGTTGCAGCAGGATTACACTCAGGCGCAGAGCGTGCAGCGTCAGGCCAAGCAGCAGGCGTTTGCCCTGATTGAAGTGGTGCAGCGTCGTGCACACTTCAGCTATACCGACTCTGCCGGCATGCAAAATGCCAATAACGATCTGAACGACAAGCTGCGCCAACGTCTGGAACAGGCGGAAGCGGAACGTACCCGTGCCCGTGAGCAGCTACGCCAGTATCAGACCCAGTTCACCCAGTACAGCCAGGTGTTGGCATCGCTGAAAAGCTCGTATGACGCCAAGCGCGACATGCTCAAAGAGCTGAGCCAGGAACTGGTAGACATCGGTGTGCAGGCGGATGCCAATGCCGAAGCCCGTGCGCGCACTCGTCGTGATGAATTGCATGCGGCCCTGAGCACCAACCGTGCGCGCCGTAACCAACTGGAAAAACAGCTGACCTTCTGCGAAGCGGAAATGGACAGTCTGCAGAAGAAACTGCGCAAGCTTGAGCGCGATTATTATCAGCTGCGTGAGCAGGTGGTTACCGCCAAGGCAGGCTGGTGCGCCGTGATGCGCCTGGTGAAAGACAATGGGGTTGAGCGTCGTCTGCACCGCCGCGAACTGGCCTATATGGACGGTGACGAGCTGCGCTCAATGTCGGATAAGGCGCTCGGTGCGCTGCGTCTGGCGGTGTCGGATAACGAACACCTGCGCGATGTGCTGCGCCTGTCGGAAGATCCCAAGCGCCCGGAACGCAAGATCCAGTTCTATATTGCGGTCTATCAGCATCTGCGCGAACGTATTCGTCAGGATATCATCCGTACCGACGATCCGGTTGAAGCCATCGAACAGATGGAGATCGAACTGGGCCGCCTGACCGAAGAGTTGACCGCGCGTGAACAGAAACTGGCAATCAGTTCCAAGAGCGTAGCGAACATCATTCGCAAAACCATCCAGCGTGAACAGAACCGTATTCGCATGCTCAACCAGGGCCTGCAGGCGGTTTCCTTCGGGCAGGTGAAGAGCGTGCGATTGAACGTCAACGTGCGTGAAGCGCATGCGACGCTGCTGGACGTGCTTTCCGAGCAACAGGAACAGCATCAGGACCTGTTCAACAGCAACCGACTGACCTTCTCGGAAGCCTTGGCCAAGCTGTATCAGCGTCTGAATCCGCAGATTGACATGGGACAGCGTACGCCACAGACCATCGGCGAAGAGCTGCTGGATTACCGCAACTATCTGGAGCTGGAAGTGGAAGTCTTCCGCGGCTCGGACGGTTGGCTGCGTGCCGAGAGTGGCGCGTTGTCTACCGGGGAAGCGATTGGTACCGGGATGTCGATTCTGGTGATGGTGGTGCAGAGCTGGGAAGAAGAGTCACGCCGTCTGCGTGGTAAAGATATTTCTCCATGCCGACTGTTGTTCCTCGATGAAGCGGCGCGACTGGATGCCAAATCCATCGCCACGCTGTTCGAGCTGTGCGACCGTCTGGAAATGCAGCTGATTATCGCAGCACCGGAAAATATCAGCCCGGAAAAAGGCACGACTTATAAACTGGTGCGTAAAGTGTTCCAGAATCATGAACATGTACACGTAGTAGGGCTGCGCGGTTTTGCCAATGAGCCGCCGGTTCTGGGTGTTACTGCGGCAGAAACGCCGTAAACGCAAAAAAAGCCCGCTAATAATCTGAAAATAGCCGCCCTGGGGTGGCTATTTTTTTGTGCGGGAGGATGATAGTCCTGCTTTTTTCTGCGCTGAAAACCGAGTAGCCTAATGAAATAGCAGTTATTCATAGGCACTCAAAGGGCAAAATGGCTTTTCTGTTCGTATACTGAAACTAATAAGTTGTCTTGGTTATATTTTTTGTGAGCATACAGGGGGCAATGGATGTTGCTTAGAAATGGAAACACTGTACGGCGGCTGGCGTTAAGTTGCGCAATCGCATGTGGTCTTGCGTCGTCTTTACCCGTATGGGCAACCGTTCCTGCGTTTCCGGTAGCGTCATCCGGCATGTCAGTGGCGCAAAGCCGTTCGGAAATAATGGCGGCATTACCGAAAGGTGCCACACCCTATTATCTTTCGACGCTGGCTCCTTTATATGCAGCGAACCGGATGCAATTGATGTGGCAGGACCACGAAGCGGTTCAGCAATTTCAACAGCAACTGGCCGAGTTGGCGATGTCTGGCGTACAGCCGCAGTTTACCCAATGGGTGAAGCTGTTGACCAACCCGGCGATTACCGATGTGGCGCGCGATGTGGTGCTGTCTGATGCGATGCTGGGCTATTTGCAGTTCGTTTCGTCCATCGGTGCCAACGGTAATAATTGGCTCTACAGCAATATTCCCTACAAACTCGGTCTGCCGCCCAATACGGTGATTAACCAATGGCAGTTGGCGGTACGTCAGGGGAAAACTCTGGCTTATGTCAATACGCTGGCGCCACAGCATCCGCAATACGCCAAGATGCATCAGGCCCTGCGGGATATGCTGGCCGATGGTCGTCCGTGGCCGCAAATGGCTAATGGCCCAAGCCTGCGTCCCGATCAACTGAGCGATGGTATCCCAGCTTTGCGTGAGATCCTGGCGCGTAACGGCATGCTGACGCCTTCTACGGTACCGGTGGAAGCGCAGGATCCCCCTGCGGTATTGACCGGTTCGCGTAATGAACCTGACGATGGTGGCCTGTCGGTCGATGAAGAAAAAAGTCGAGAAAGCCAGAGTGCCGTGGTCAGTCCGGCCGCAGCTCCAGTGAAAGAGCTGGTCCCAACGCCGCAGTCGCCTTTTTCGCAGCAGTCAGAGAGCCCGGTGACCGTTACCGATAATCGCTATACTCCCGATCTGGTGGAGGGCGTCAAGCGCTTCCAGAAATGGCAGGGTCTGAGTGCAGACGGCATCATTGGCGTGCGCACTCGTGAGTGGCTTAATGTGACTCCGCAAATGCGCGCTTCGCTGTTGGCACTGAATATCCAGCGGTTACGGATACTCCCCGGCCATGTCGATACCGGTATTATGGTTAACATTCCCAACTACTCGTTGACCTACTATCAGAACGGCAATGAAGTGCTTTCCTCGCGGGTGATTGTCGGGCGGCCGAGCCGTAAGACGCCGCTGATGAGCAGCGCATTGAATAATGTGGTGGTGAACCCGCCGTGGAACGTACCGACTACGCTGGTGCGTGAAGATATCGTGCCGAAGGCGATGCGTGACGGCAGCTACTTCCAGAAGCATGGCTATACCGTTCTTTCGGGTTGGAGCAACGATGCCGAGGTGATTAACCCGGCAATGATCGACTGGAGTATGATTTCGCCTCGTAATTTCCCGTATCGGATCCGCCAGGCTCCGGGAGCGACCAACTCACTGGGGCGTTTTAAATTCAACATGCCGAGTTCGGACGCTATCTATCTGCACGATACACCCAACCATAATCTGTTCCAGAAAGACATTCGTGCCTTAAGCTCCGGCTGTGTTCGGGTCAACAAGGCATCGGATTTGGCGAATATGTTGTTACAGGATGCCGGCTGGAACAACACCCGTGTTTCTTCCACCCTGAAACAGGGGAATACCACCTTCGTAAATATTCGCCAGCATATCCCGGTTAAATTGTATTATTTAACCGCTTGGGTCTCTGATGATGGAAAACCACAATTCCGCACAGATATTTACAATTATGATGAAACGGTGAGATCGGGCGCACAAATTTTGGCTCAGGCCGAAAAATTAATGCAATAAATGCAGTAATTATAAATAAATAACGGTCAGAATATCGGGCCATGTTGCAGGCACTCATTGCGTGAGTGCCTGCAAACCGCAGGACATCACGGGTTGACTCAGCCAGCGTGGGCGGTTATGGTTCGGGCAGTGCGCTGTTTTGTGCATATATTTTGATATTCTTGCCGGGTTTAACAGAAACATGGACAAAATTGATCATCATCGCCGTAAATGGCTGGCGTTAGGTAGCGCCGCTGTGGGCATAGCGCTGCTCCCAGGGCAAGCCTTTGCCAGCCTTTCTACTTCGCGCCCGCGTATTCTTGTTGTAAATAATATGCATACGGGCGAATCGCTTAAAGCCGAATTCTTCGACGGCAAGGGATATAATAAAGACGAATTAGTCCGCCTTAATCATCTCTTCCGTGATTATCGAGCCAATAAGGTCAAGTCGATCGATCCTCGTCTGTTCGATCATCTCTATCGTCTGCAAGGTCTATTGGGCACCAACAAGCCGGTGCAGTTGGTTTCAGGTTATCGCTCCCTTGACACCAATAATGAGCTGCGTGGACGCAGCCGCGGTGTGGCCAAGCACAGTTACCACACCAAAGGCCAGGCGATGGACTTCCATATCGAAGGCATCCAACTGAGTAATATCCGTAAAGCGGCGTTAAAAATGAGCGCCGGTGGTGTAGGATATTACCCACGTAGCAACTTCGTACACATTGATACCGGCCCGGTGCGGACCTGGTAATCGCTGTGCACCATAAGTGAGTCGCGTCAGCCCGGCAGGGTATGGCGCCGTTGTCGTTGGAGCCTTATGAAATACCACATTATTCCCGTTACCGCTTTTAGTCAGAACTGCAGCCTGATCTGGTGTGAGAGCACTCAGCAGGCGGCGTTGGTCGATCCCGGCGGTGAACCTGAAAAACTGAAGGCCGAAATAGCCAGACAGGGCGTAACTGTTACGCAGATCCTGCTGACTCATGGCCATCTCGATCACGTTGGCGCTGCCGCTGAGCTGGCTGAGCATTACCAGGTGCCGATCTTCGGCCCGGATAAGAGAGATGCTTTCTGGCTGGACGGCCTGCCTGCGCAGAGCCGCATGTTTGGGCTGGAAGAGTGCGCACCGCTGACGCCAACCCAGTGGCTGGAAGAAGGGGATAGCGTGCAGGTGGGCGAGATGACGTTCAAGGTGCTGCATTGCCCTGGCCATACTCCTGGCCATATCGTGTTTATTAATGATCAGGCGCGATTGGCGCTGGTGGGCGACGTGCTGTTTAACGGTGGCGTTGGGCGCAGTGATTTCCCACAAGGCGATCACCAGGCGTTGATTAACTCGATCCGCACCAAACTATTGCCGCAGGGTGATGACATGGCGTTTATTCCAGGTCATGGGCCAATGTCGACCTTCGGTCAAGAGCGTGAAACCAATCCGTTCCTGCGTGAAGAGCCGGCCATCTGGTAAGTTATTTCCGGCAGAAATAACTCCTGGTAGAAATAACGAAGGGGCGCTTTGAGCGCCCCTTTTGCTATGTGTCATGCGACGGTTTTACAGCACGGCGACGATGGCTTCGCACAGCGGCGCCATATTGTCCGGTGTCATGCCGGCAACGTTAACGCGACCGGAGTTAACGGCGTAGACGCCAAACTCGTCACGCAGACGCAGCACCTGTTCTTTGGTCAGCCCGCTGAACGAGAACATGCCGTTCTGATTGATGATAAAGCTGAAGTCTTGCTCAGCGCCTTTCTCCTGCAGGGTATTCACGAACAGCTGGCGCATACGATGAATGCGTTGACGCATGTCGGTCAGCTCCTGCTCCCACAGCGCACGTAACGCATCGTCGCCCAGGATGGTTGCCACAATGGCAGCACCGTGTGACGGTGGGTTAGAGTAGTTGGCGCGGATGGCGGCTTTCACCTGGCTGAAGGCGCGGTCGGCGGTTTCTGTGTCAGCAGCAACGACGGTGCAGGCACCCACGCGTTCGTTGTAAAGACCGAAGTTCTTCGAGTAAGAACTGGCGACGATCAGCTCCTGATGTTTGGCGGCAAAAATGCGCAGGCCCTGGGCATCTTCTTCCAGACCATTGGCAAAGCCCTGGTACGCGAAGTCGAACAGCGGCAACCAGCCGTTAGCCACAGACAGCTCGGCCAATTGTGCCCACTGCTCTGGCGTTGGGTCGATGCCGGTTGGGTTATGGCAGCAGCCGTGGAACAGCACCACATCGCCGGTCTGAGCCTGTTTAAGGCTGCGGAGCAGACCATCGAAGTCCAGCGCATGATTGGCTGCATCGTAGTAGGCGTATTCCAACACTTCCAGACCGACCGCACCAAACACGTTGTTGTGGTTCGGCCAGCTTGGGTTGCTGATCCAGATGCGTTTCGCGCTGGTCTGGTTGGCGATGAAGTCAGCTGCTACACGCAGGCCGCCGGTGCCACCAGGCGTTTGTGCGGTACGCGCACGCTTGTCGGCAATGATTGGGCTTTGTTTGCCGAACAGCAGCTCTTGCGTGCAGTTGGCGAACGCCGGAATACCTTCAATGCCGAGATAGTTTTTGGTGGTCTCATTTTCCAGGAGATACTGCTCAGCTTTTTTAACGCTGGTCAGCACCGGAGTTTTACCGGTTTCATCTTTATAAACGCCAATCCCCAGGTTGATTTTGTTAGGGCGGGTGTCAGCGCGGAAAATGTCGGTCAGACCCAGGATAGGATCGGCAGGTGCAGCAGTGATTTTTTCAAACATGTCAGGTGTTTCCATGGCTCGGAGTTAAGCAGACAGAAGCATCAGGGTAGCGCCAGTGATGCCCTTTGCCAACCGTTTGCGAGAAAAACACCGCGATCTTGTGAAGGGGGCAGGTTAGGCAGAAAAAATGGCGGGGAAGGGCAAATCGGCAGGATAAAAATTCACAGATGGCGCACAAACAAAAACAGGGCCGAAGCCCTGTTTTTTTAACTTATCCGACGGTGAACCGCCGTTAAGCGCGACAACTTAGAACTGGTAAACCAGGCCTACACCAACAACGTTGTCTGTTGATACACCGTTAGCGCGGGTGTAATCATTTTCGTCCAGCAGGTTGATTTTGTAATCAACGTAGGTGGACATGTTTTTGTTGAAGTAGTAGTAGGTAGCTACATCAATGTATTTCACCAGGTCAGCATCGCCGCCGGTGAATGCGCCGTTGCCTTTCAGCTGCTTGCCTTTAGACTGCAGGTAAGCCAGGGAAGGTCGCAGGCCGAAGTCGAATTGGTATTGGGCAACCAATTCAAGGTTTTGAGTTTTGTTAGCGATCTGATTAGCAGAACCGTATGGCGTGGTATTACGAGATTCGCCGTAGAACGCTGCCAGGTAAACGTTGTTGGCATCGTATTTGGTACCCAGGGCGTATGCATCAGCTTTATCGCCGTTGCCGTCAGCTTTCTGGTATTTAGTACGGTTTGAAGAGAAGTATGCGCCGCTAACGCTAACGCCTGCGCCGATGTCATAGGCAACAGATGTACCCCAACCGTCACCGTTCTGATCTTTCAGGCTACGGTTGTCATTTTCATTCTTACCCTGGTATTGAACGGCAAAGCTCAAGCCGTCCACCAGCCCGAAGAAGTTGCTGTTACGGTAGGTAGCCAGACCGTTAGAACGACCAATCATAAAGTTGTCGTTGTTCTGATACATAGTATCGTCACCGAACACCGGCAGTTGGTCAGTGTAGGCCATAACGTCATAGATTACGCCATAGTTACGACCGTAGTCGAAGGAGCCGTAGTCAGCGAATTTCAGACCAGCGAAGCCCAGACGAGTCTTGGTGCCTTCGGTGCCCTGAGATTCAGCGTGGTTAGCCTGAACGTTGTATTCCCACTGGCCGTAACCGGTCAGTTGGTCGGCAATCTGAGTTTCACCTTTGAAGCCGAAGCGAACGTAGGTCTGATCGCCATCGTCGCCATCGTTTTTAGAGAAAGTATGGCGTGCATCAACTTTACCGTACAGATCCAGCTTGTTGCCGTCTTTGTTATAGATCTCAGCAGCGTTTGCTGCACCAGCCGCTAACAGAGCCGGGATTACCACTGCAAGAATGTTGCGCTTCATCATTATATTACCCTCATTGGTGTTATTCGGACACCTTTGCCACTGCCGCCAATAATTCTTTTGAACTATTGTTGATAGATTGGTGTCGTCCTGTGTCTGCACGCAGTGTTCCATTCACAGCCGGGTTAATCTAGAACGAAAATGCTACTAATGTCCCAATGAGGTTTCAAAAAGAAAGTATTTGTAACTAAATGTAATATTAAGGGAACTTTGTGACGTGGGTCAATATAAATAAATGCGAAAGGCCAGCAAAGCTGGCCTTGGTTTTGTAACTAAATTAATTGGGAAATGTATTATCTGATTAATTAAAAGGTTGCATTACGTGGTGTACGTGGGAACGGAATGACATCACGCACGTTTTGCACGCCGGTTACATAGGCGATTAAACGCTCAAAGCCCAAACCGAAACCGGCATGAGGCACGGTGCCGTAACGACGCAGATCGCGATACCACCAGTAGTCTTCTTTATTCAGCCCCATGTCTTCCAGACGCTGATCCAGTACGTCCAGACGTTCTTCACGCTGAGCACCGCCGATGATTTCACCAATGCCCGGAGCCAGAACGTCCATTGCGGCAACGGTTTTACCGTCATCGTTCATACGCATATAGAAAGCTTTGATGTCTTTCGGGTAGTTTTTCACGACTACCGGCGCTTTGAAGTGTTTCTCAGCCAGATAACGCTCATGTTCGGAAGACAGGTCGATCCCCCAGGAAACCGGGTTTTCGAAAGTCTGGCCGGAAGCGATCAGGATTTCCACCGCTTCGGTGTAATCAACCTGAGCAAAATCGGAAGAAACAAAACGTTGCAGGCGGTCAATGGCATCTTTGTCTACGCGCTCGGCGAAGAACTGCATGTCATCCATGCGCTCGTTCAATACGGCCTGGAATACATACTTCAGCATTTTTTCCGCCAACTCGGCGATGTCTTCAAGATCGGCAAATGCCACTTCCGGTTCGATCATCCAAAACTCCGCCAGGTGGCGGCTGGTGTTGGAGTTCTCGGCGCGGAAAGTCGGGCCGAAAGTGTAAATTTTCGACAGCGCACAGGCATAAGTTTCGCCGTTCAACTGGCCGGAAACGGTCAGGAAGGCTTCTTTACCGAAAAAGTCCTGGCTAAAATCGACAGCACCTTTATCGGTTCGCGGCAGATTTTCCAGATCCAGGGTTGAAACGCGGAACATTTCACCGGCGCCTTCGGTATCCGAGGCGGTGATCAGCGGGGTGGAAACCCAGAAGAAGCCATTCTCGTGATAGAAACGGTGAATGGCTTGTGCCAGCGTATGACGTACGCGGGCAACGGCACCGATCAGGTTGGTGCGTGGGCGCAGGTGAGCCACTTCGCGCAGGTATTCGATGCTGTGACGTTTGGCCGCCATCGGGTAGGTGTCTGGATCGTCAACCCAGCCAACCACTTTAATCGCGGTTGCCTGCAGTTCGAAACTCTGACCTTCGCCCGGAGATGCTACCACAATGCCGGTGACTTCAATGGAACAGCCGGTGGTCAGATGCAGCACTTCATCCTGATAATTCGGCAGAGAATTATTAACGACGGCCTGTAACGGATCAAAGCAGGAACCGTCATAGACGGCCAGGAAGGAGATACCAGCTTTAGAATCTCTCCGGGTACGCACCCAACCGCGCACGGTGACTTCACTGTCAACCGTAGCACGGCCTTGCAGTACGTCGACTACAGGCACTACGCTCATAGATTTCTCTCTTTAATAATTTGGTTTAGAAATAGCTTATAACCCAGGAATATGGGGATGTTGCTATGTTACTTGGCACGGTGCAGAGCACAAGTAGAAATCGCCGTATCGGCGCAACATTTCTTGGGGCTGGGTGAAAAGGGAGCAACGGAAAGGACTATATAAAGAAGAAAAAGCCGACATGAGGTGTCAGCCGGCTTTTTAACGTTCATCGGGCAGGAGGCTAGCTCGCTTTTTTTACCAGCGGCAGATCGAAGGCTTTGCGTAACGCTTTTACAAAGGCCTGATCCTGACAGATGGTTTTACCTGGGCTGTCGGAGAGTTTTGCCACCGGTTTGCCTTTGCATTCGACCAGTTTGATAACGATATTCAGCGGTTTAACCCCGGGAATATCGCAGGTCAGGCGCGTGCCTATACCGAACACCAGGTTGACGCGCTGGTAAAAGTGGCGATAAAGCGCCAGCGCCTTGTCCAGATCCAGGTTATCGGAGAACACCAGCGTTTTGCTCATCGGATCAATCCCCAGCTTCTGGAAATGCGCGATGGCTTTTTCGCCCCATTCAAACGGATCGCCCGAGTCATGGCGTAGGCCCTGATAGCGCTGGGCAAACTGCGGGCCGAAGTCACGCAGGAAGGCATTCATGGTGATGCAGTCGGTCAGGGCAATGCCGAGCTGATCGGGATATTCATCCAGCCAGGCTTGCAGTGCTGCCCGCTGACTGTTGGCTAACACCGGGCTTATCTGTTGATGCGCCTGGAACCATTCATGGGCCTGGGTACCTACTGGCGCAAGACCAAGCTGGTGCGCCAGATCGTAATTGCTGGTACCTACCAGATAGGGGAATTCGCTTTTCAGCGTGCTGACGATAGCGTGCTGTACAGGTTGTGAAAAACGGCGGCGAGTGCCGAAGTCCATCAGCTTGAAACGCGAAATATCAACATCGCTACTCACGGCTTTAAACTGCGCGAGTTTGTTACGCAGGTGGGCTACCGCCATCTCTGGCGTGACCTCCGGTGAGCGGTGGCGATGTACCACTTCGCTGATCACCGCCAGCAGCGGAACCTCCCACATGATCACTTCGCGCCACGGGCCGGCAATACGAATATGTAGCTTGCCCTGGAGGTTTTCGATCTGGACCTGTTGCGGATCGTAGCGGAAATCGCGCAGCCAGTTCAGGTAATCCTCACGGAAGAAGGGTAGCCCTGAGAGATAGTCGAACTCAGCGTCTGTCAGCGCCAATTGGCTCATCAGTGCGATTTGCGCACCAATTTCGTCGGCATATTCGCCAAGCAGCTCATCACCACGGCAGCGGAATTCTGCCGCCACGCTGATAGCGGGGTAGCGATGAAACACTGCTTGCTGCATATGAAGCTTGTAGGCATCAGTATCAAGCAGAGATGTCAAAATCGGGGAGGCGTATTGAGTCATAGCGCGTTACTGCATCCTCGTCAGGCGCGTGTCCAAATCCGGATAATCAAAAAAAGTGGGGGGAGTATACCCGGATTATCCTGTTATTGAAGCTGCATCACACCACAATTCATCGGAGCGGGTCGAGGATTAAACGTGCCTTTATCTTGGCTTGCCATCAGGATGGCGGCTGAAAACTCAGATAAGCCTGTAAGGTGAATGACTTAGGCTAATTAGTCATAAAAATTATAATGTTAATTATTTTAAACAACAAATCAGATAAAACCGCTCGGGGTGTGAATGCCGATCCGGTCCTTGCCGTTATTTTTGCTGAAATAGAGCGCTTCATCCGCTTGTTTGATAGCCATTGGCAACAGCCGGATGTCTCTCACCTGGGCAATGCCACTGCTGGTGGTGAAACGAACATTTTGCCCGTCGGCTATTGTCAGGGTTAATTGGTGGGTTCGCTCGCGTAGCTTGGACATCACTTCGCGTGCGTTCTCCAACGTACAATGCCTGAGGATCACGGCGAATTCTTCACCGCCATAGCGACAGAAAATATCACTGGAGCGGAAGGTACTCTGCAGCAGTTTACCAAAAGCCACCAACACCAGATCGCCGACATGGTGGCCGTAGCTGTCATTGATATTTTTGAAGTTATCGATATCAATCAGGCAAAAGGCCAGCGGATAGCTGCTGGCGGCCAGCGATTCGCACTCGCGGAAAAATTTGCGCCGGTTATAGATGTTGGTCAAAGGGTCAAGAAATGAAGAAGCTTCCAGCTCTTTGATCAGCAAATGTTTTTCATTCTCCAGCGTCACCTTTTCCATCTGATACTGTTTCAGCTGTTTAATGGCATCGCTGATGGCCATTAACTCCTGGCCGTAGAACACCTCATTGCGATCGATGTTCATATTACCGCGCGACAGCCGCAAAATATTATTATGTGTTTTCGTTAACCAGCGGCTGATATTGGAGCAATAAACCAGCGTCGGCAGAAAAATAAACAGTGCAATCAGACCGGCTAGGGAAATCATGCCGTAAATGGCGGTTTGGCTGCCATAGATTTGATGCTGATAGGCGGTAACCTCCAGCTCAAAACTACGCTGGAAAAGCCGCTGGGACAGTTCACTGAGGTTTCTAACATACTGACGGATAGATTCAGTGGGATAAGCCGTATGGGTATCCACAGCGGTATACAGCTCGGTGGTAATGCGGCTGATTTGCTGGGGCGACAGATGTTCGAGGGCCTCATTGACCAACAGGGTGGTCTGCACATCATTATAGGTCAGCTTCATAAATATCAGCCGGGTGCTTAGCGCCCTCAAGACTCCGGTCAACTGAACGGCTTTCAGATAGGCGACCTTACGCTCCAGTGGGTTGGTATTGACGTCGATAACCTGATCGACCAGCTCAGTGACGGACAAATTCAGCCGGTTATTTAACCGCACAGCCTCCAGAAATAAAAATGAATCGGCATCGACCATGCGGTTGTCGTAGCTATAACGGTAATAGCTCTTGCTGGCCTGAGAAATATAATAGGCGCTATTGATATTAAACAAATTGGCATTGATGTCGGTTATATGAGAAAGCTGCAGGTTGTCGTTATTCAACAGCTGTTCCATCAGGCTGAGCATGGACAGTGCGGCGATTTTTTGCCGAATGCCAAGCTGTTGCGATATGGCACTGTCGAGATGCGGCCGAAAACGGGCGATTTTCACCCGTGCCAATCGATCGGCGTCCTGCCACTGCTGTGGCGTAATTTCAGGATCTATCAGACTCAGACGTTTTAAACGGTGCGCTAATAAAGTGGCTTGAAAAGCTTCGGAAATCTCTTTGGCTCGGGTAATTTTGTACAGGTTAAGCTGATTGTCGCGATAGTCGGTATTGGCCTCGAGCAGCTCATCGGAAATGAACAGGGCGAAAGAGGACATCAGGGCAAAGGTAAAAAAATAGATCAGATATTTTACTTTCATATGCACCGCGCGTCCTTGAGCCAGATTAGTTAATTATATCACTGCGGCTCCCAGGCTGTCTTGGCTATACCCGCCTGGGCGCTGTGACCAGCAAAGTGCTGCTGAATAAGAGTTGCTTGCCCGTGGGCCCTGAGAAAGTCGAGCTGTTTACCCAGCGACTGACGCCCGTGAAGCGTAAATCCCTAAGAATATTTTTTAGCATTAAATGCTGATTTTCATTCTGTCTGAGGTCAGGGAGGCTGACCGTGTGGGCAATTCGTCGACAATATTAGGATCCACCTCCGATTTCTCTGCTCTGGTAGCCCGGCATCTCTGGGTTTTTTTTGTAGCTGTGATACAGTTTATTTACAATCAGGCTCATCAAAATTTCTGCTCTTTCCCCACTGCGAAATAACCCCAAGATGAAAGCCTGGCACCTGTAACTCACTGAGACGTCGAAGGGTTTTTATGACACAACAGCCACAGGCGAAGTATCGCCATGATTATCGCGCGCCAGATTACACCATTACTGACATTGACCTGGATTTTGAGCTGGACGCAGAGACCACTCGCGTCACCGCCGTCAGCAAGATTAAACGCCAGGGCGCAGCTGACGCGGCACTGGTACTGAACGGTGAAGATCTGACGCTGGTGAGTATTGAGATCGACGGCCAGCCATGGACTGCCTATCAGTTGCAGGATAACAAACTGGTTATCATGCAACTGCCAGCACAATTTACCATGACCATCGTCAATGATATTCACCCGGCGAAAAACACCGCGCTGGAGGGGTTGTATCTGTCCGGTGAGGCGCTGTGTACTCAATGTGAGGCCGAAGGTTTCCGCCACATTACCTATTATCTGGATCGCCCGGACGTGCTGGCCCGCTTTAGCACCCGCATTGTGGCTGACAAGGCTCGTTATCCGTTCCTGTTGTCAAACGGTAACCGCGTAGGCCAGGGTGAGCTGGAAGACGGACGCCACTGGGTGCAGTGGCAAGATCCGTTCCCAAAACCTTGTTACCTATTTGCGCTGGTGGCCGGTGACTTCGACGTGCTGCGCGACAGCTTCACTACCCGCTCTGGGCGTGAAGTGGCGCTGGAACTGTTCGTTGACCGTGGCAACCTGGATCGCGCCGATTGGGCGATGACCTCGCTGAAGAACTCAATGAAATGGGACGAAACCCGTTTCGGACTTGAGTACGATCTCGATATTTATATGATCGTCGCGGTTGACTTCTTCAACATGGGAGCGATGGAGAATAAAGGGTTAAATATTTTTAACTCCAAATACGTGCTGGCAAAAGCCGAAACCGCCACCGACAAAGATTACCTGAATATTGAAGCGGTGATTGGCCACGAATACTTCCACAACTGGACCGGCAACCGTGTGACCTGCCGCGACTGGTTCCAGCTCAGCCTGAAAGAAGGGCTGACGGTGTTCCGCGATCAGGAGTTCAGTTCTGATCTGGGTTCACGTCCGGTTAACCGCATCGATAACGTGCGCGTGATGCGCGGCGCGCAGTTCGCTGAAGACGCCAGCCCGATGGCGCACGCTATTCGTCCGGACAAAGTGATCGAAATGAACAACTTCTACACCCTGACGGTGTATGAGAAAGGGTCTGAAGTGATCCGCATGCTGCACACGCTGCTGGGCGAAGAGCAGTTCCAGAAAGGCATCCAGCTGTATTTCGAGCGTCATGACGGTAGCGCGGCCACCTGCGATGATTTCGTTCAGGCGATGGAGGATGCATCCAACGTTGACTTGTCGCTGTTCCGCCGCTGGTATAGCCAGTCCGGTACGCCATTGCTCACCGTGCGCGATGAATACGATGCCGAACTCCAGCAGTATCGCCTGCACGTCAGCCAGAAGACCGAACCGACCGCCGACCAGCCGCAGAAATTGCCACTGCATATTCCGCTGGATATCGAACTGTACGACGCGCAAGGCAATGTAATTGCTTTGCAGAAAGACGGCTCTGCGGTCAATAACGTCTTGAACGTGACCGAGGCGGAGCAGACTTTCGTGTTCGACGGCGTGGCGCACAAGCCGGTACCGTCCCTGCTGCGCGAGTTCTCCGCGCCGGTGAAACTGGATTATCCGTATAGCGATCAGCAACTGACTTTCCTGATGCAGCATGCGCGCAATGAATTTGCCCGCTGGGATGCGGCCCAGAGCCTGCTGGCCACCTACATCAAACTGAACGTGGCCAAACATCAGCAGAAACAACCGTTGTCGCTGCCACTACACGTTGCTGATGCGTTCCGCGCCGTGCTGTTGGACGAGACGCTGGATCCGGCATTGGCCGCGCAAATTCTGACGTTGCCATCAGAAGGTGAAATTGCCGAGCTGTTCGCGACCATCGATCCCGAAGCAATTGCTGCGGTGCATGAAGCGATCGTCCGTTGCCTGGCGAAGGAAATGGCCGACGAGTGGCTGGCGGTTTATAACGCCAATAAAACAGACGGTTACCGGGTGGAACACGCTGACATCGCCAAACGTTCGCTGCGCAATGTGTGCCTGGGTTATCTGGCCTTTGGTGACGAGGCCCTGGCCGACCGACTGGTGTCCGAGCAGTATCGTCAGGCAGACAATATGACCGACTCACTGGCGGCACTGGCGGCGGCGGTAGCTGCACAGTTGCCTTGTCGCGATGCGCTGTTAACGGCATTCGATGAGCGCTGGCACCAGGATGGTTTGGTGATGGACAAATGGTTCGTGCTGCAGGCGACCAGCCCGGCGGCGGACGTGTTGACCAAGGTGCGTAGCTTACTGAAACACCGTTCATTCAGCCTGAGCAATCCCAACCGTACGCGTTCGTTGATTGGCGGTTTCGCTTCCGCCAACCCGGCGGCGTTCCATGCAGCTGATGGCAGTGGTTATCAGTTCCTGGCCGAGATCCTCAGCGATCTGAACCAGCGCAATCCGCAAATTGCCGCACGCCTGATTGAGCCGCTTATCCGCCTGAAACGCTATGATGCTTCACGTCAGGCGTTGATGCGCAAAGCGCTTGAACAACTGAAAGGGCTGGAGAATCTGTCCGGCGACCTGTTCGAGAAGATCACCAAAGCGCTCGATGCGTAGACCTAAGAAGGGACAGCATTCTGTAATGCTTGTCAGTTAAGGTGAATTGTTTCCTCTCCGTTGGGAGAGGGTTAGGGTGAGGGGATACAGGCAGCAGGAACGTTAAAGCCCCTCACCCCGGCCCTCTCCCTCTGGAGAGGGGGACGCCCACTTAAACAACGCCGCACATTCTTATTCAGAACTTTGTTCAACTGGACGGCATGCCGTCCTTTGTTTAATTAGCTACCTGGCGCGAAGCTTCAGCCAGCGGCGGTGGTGACAGCACCCGATCCAGCACTTTGGCCTCCAGTTCCGCCAGCCTGGATGATCCCTTACGGCGTGGACGCGGCAGGTCAATGGTCAAATCCAGCCCGATACGCCCTTCCTCAATCAAAATCACCCGATCCGCCAGCGCAATAGCTTCACTGACGTCGTGCGTCACCAGCAGTACGGTAAAACCATGTTGTTGCCATAGCCCTTCGATAAGGCCTTGCATTTCAATCCGCGTTAACGCGTCCAGCGCGCCCAAGGGCTCATCCAGCAGCAACAGGCGTGGACGGTGGATCAGTGCACGAGCCAGCGCCACCCGCTGTTTTTGCCCGCCGGACAAGGCTGCCGGCCATTCATTGGCGCGATCGGCCAGCCCAACGGTTTCCAGCGCTTGTAATGCGTCGGCTCGCCAATCCCTCCGCAGGCCGAGGCCGACATTGTTGATCACCTTTTTCCACGGCAGCAGGCGCGCATCCTGAAACATCAGGCGAGTATCTTCCCTGGCACTGGCGAGCGGTGTATTGCCGGTTAATAACGCGCCGCTGCTGGCATTTTCCAGCCCGGCCATCAGACGCAGCAGCGTGCTTTTGCCGCAACCACTGCGGCCAACCACGGCGACGAACTGGCCGGCGCTGATTCGTAACTGGATATTGTCGAGTACCCTGCGGTTACCGTATTGCTTGGCAATGGATTCCAGCGTGACCGGGGTCCCCTGAGGAATACGTGAGGGAGTCGTCATAGCGCTTCTCCTTGCTTGAGTTGATAGGCCGGATGCCAGCGCAGCCAGACGCGCTCCAGCAATTGGGCGCTGAGGTCCGCCAGCTTGCCGAGCAGGGCGTACAACACAATGGCCACCACCACCACGTCGGTCTGCAGGAATTCACGGGCATTCATCGCCAGGTAGCCAATCCCCGAATTGGCGGAAATGGTTTCGGCGACGATCAGCGTCAGCCACATAAAGCCCAATGCAAAACGCACGCCGACCATGATCGAGGGCAGGGCACCCGGTAAAACCACCTGGGCGAATAACTGGAATCCGCTCAGGCCGTAGCTGCGAGCCATTTCAAGCAGGCCTCGATCGATATTTTTGATCCCGTGATAGGTATTCAGATAGATAGGGAATAGGGTGCCCAACGCCACCAGAAAAATCTTGGCGGACTCATCAATGCCAAACCACAGGATCACCAGTGGGATTAATGCCAGATGCGGCACGTTGCGGATCATCTGTACGGAACTGTCCAGCAAGCGTTCACCCCAGCGTGACAGGCCGGTGATAAAGCCCAGCGCCAGCCCGATGCTGCCGCCAATGCTAAAACCGATCAACGCGCGCCAACTGCTGATGGTCAGGTGTTGCCACAGCTCGCCGCTCTTGCTCAGGGTCCAGAAAGCGGTCACTACGGCGCTCGGCGCCGGCAGAATGCGGTTCGACAGCCAGCCCGCTTCCACGGATATTTGCCAGACTGCCACCAGCGCTACCGGCAATGCCCAGGGGGCCAAGCGGTGCAAGATTCGTTGTGTGCCGTTTGCCATAGTGCGGCTCCTCAGCTTTGCGATGCTTTTTGTGGAATATAAATATTGGCCACCACTTCGCCCTGTGCTTTGGCCGGTTGGTGTGACGCGGGCGCCTGGGTTTTCACCAGATCAAGATGCGGAAACAGCAGCTCGCCAACGCGATAGGCTTCTTCCAGATGCGGGTAGCCGGACAATATAAAGGTGTCGATGCCCAAATCGGCGTATTCCTGCATACGCGCTGCCACCGTCGGGCCATCGCCAACCAGCGCGGTACCGGCACCGCCGCGTACCAAACCTACCCCAGCCCACAGATTGGGACTGATCTCCAGATTGTCTTTTTTGCCGCCGTGCAATGCCGCCATCCGTTGTTGCCCTACGGAATCAAACCGGGCGAAGGCCTGCTGGGCATCGGCGATGGTCTTTTCATCCAGATTGGCAATCAGCCGGTCGGCAGCTCGCCAAGCTTCCTCGGTGGTTTCGCGCACGATGACGTGCAGGCGGATACCGAAACGCACCTGGCGACCTTTGGCTGCGGCCCTGGCACGTACCTCGGCAATTTTTTCTTTTACCTGCGCCGGCGGCTCGCCCCAGGTGAGATACATTTCAACCTGATCGGCTGCAAGATCCTGTGCCGCGGCGGAGGAACCGCCAAAGTAGAGCGGTGGGCGCGGTTGTTGCACTGGCGGGTACAGCAGTTTTGCGCCCTTTACCTGAATATGTTTACCGTTAAAGTCGACGGTTTCTCCTTCCAGCACCTTGCGCCAGATATGGGTGAACTCCGCCGAGGCCTCGTAGCGTTCTTCGTGATTCAGGTGCAGGCCTTCCGCCGCCAATTCATCAGGATCGCCACCGGTGACCAGATTAAACAATGCCCGGCCGTTGGAAAAACGATCCAGCGTCGCTGCCTGGCGAGCCGCCAGAGTGGGCGAAATAATGCCAGGGCGCAGGGCGACCAGAAATTTCAGTCGTTGGGTTACCGGTATCAGCGAGGCGGCCACTAGCCAGGAGTCTTCACATGAGCGGCCGGTAGGGATCAGTACGCCACCAAAACCCAATCGATCGGCAGCTTGGGCAATTTGCTGTAAATAGCCGTAATCGACGCAGCGGGCACCTTCCGTGCTGCCAAGATAGTGACCGTCACCGTGGGTGGGTAAAAACCAAAATACGTTCAGGCTCATCGTCAGTTCTCCTAAATTATTGTGCGCTTGGGTGCCAGATGCGTTGCGAAATATCAACTTTCACCGGCACCAGATGGTTGGCATAAAACAGATCGGCGGTTTGCTGCTGAGCGGTGATGGTGTGTGCGTCCAGCGGTTTGATGGCGGTGGGCGGACGGTGATCCAAATAGGTCGAAATCACTTTCTCCGGCAGGCCCATGGCATTAGCCAGCAGCGTGATGCTTTGTGCGCGATCGCTCAGGGTCAGCGCATCGGCCTGGGTCAGCGTATCGAGCACCTGTTGAATAAACGGCCCGTTGGCCTCGGTATAAGTTCGCACCGCCAGATAGAAGGAGCCGGTTTGATTCAGGTCGGTACCGTCACCCAGTACCCGTACGCCGCCCTGCAACAAGGCCGCGGAGTAGTAGGGATCCCAAATCGTCCAGGCATCGACATTGCCCTGCTGGAAGGCGGCGCGGGCATCGGCCGGGGTCAGATAGACTGGCTGAATATCGGTGAACTTCAGCCCGGCTTTTTGCAATGAGCGCAGCAGCAAATTGTGTGAGCTGGAGCCTTTCTGGAAGGCCACCTTGTGGCCCTTTAGCTCTGCGACGGTTTTGATCGGGCTGTTCTCCAGAACCAAGATCACTTCTGCCTTGGGTTTTGGCGGCTCTACGCCAACATACAGCAGGTCTGCTCCGGCAGCCTGGGCGAAGATCGGCGGGATATCACCGGTACTGCCCAGATCGATACTGCCGACGTTCAGCGCTTCAAGCATCTGCGGGCCAGCGGGGAATTCGATCCAACTGATTTTGGTGTTGGGAAAACGCTGTTCCAACAGCCGGTGGGTTTTTGCCAGGACCAAACTGACCGATCCTTTTTGGTAGCCAATACGAAACTGCGCCGGATCCTGTGCGCTGGCGGAATTGATCCATGCCAACGAGATGATGCCCGCCAATGCGCTGGTGCCAAGCCAACGGCCCAGTGAAGAAAGTCGTTTCATGTTTATTTCCTTATATACTGCGCCGTCAGGCGGTTTGGCGGGCAAACAGAGAGGGTGAGAGCTTGGCTCTTGGCGGCTTGCGGCGGCCCAATGCCAGATAAAAGCTTTCCAGGGCTTCTTCCAGCCGGGCAGCCAGATTCTCGGCCAGGGTGACTTCTTCGCCGTCCAGCACCACCTGACTGTTATCGGCAAATACCCCGTGCAGCACTTCCTGCGCTTTCAGCGCCGCCAGAACCGGCTTGAGGGCATAGTCCACCGCCAACATATGGCCAATGGAGCCGCCGGTGGCTAGCGGTAATACTACCTTGTGGTCCAGCGCACGCTCCGGCAGCAGATCCAGCAGGGTCTTCAGCGCCCCGGAAAACGAAGCCTTATACACCGGTGTCGAGACCAGCAGGCCATCTGCCTGTGCCAGTTGCTCGGTAAAGGCTTTGATCGCCGGGCTGTTAAAATTGGCATACAGCAAGTCTTCGGCATCAAAATCGTGAAGGGTGTAGGAGATCACCTCCACGCCTTGCTGCTGCAACCAGTTTTTACTTAGAGAAAGCAGTGCTGCCGAGCGTGATGGGATGCGTGGACTGCCAGCCAGTGATATAACGCGCATTACCACTCCTTATAACTAAAAGTTAGGTTTGATCAGAAAATTTTCAAGAAGTGTTTTAAACCTATCAGCAATAAGGTGGGTTACTTAAATCTCATTTTTCGATTTTGTTATGCGCAAATGCGGATTGGCGGCGGTTTGAGCCTATGCGGGGGAAAACGATTGCGTAAAAAACGTTTTTTTTGCTTTTAATCAATTCCAATTGGTCAGGGGATACCGGATAATACGCCCCCGGTTTGCAACCGGGAAATCAGGAGAGTACATGTACTACCCCCTCATCAGAAAAGCGTTGTTCCAGCTCGATCCCGAGCGTGCGCATGAATTGACTTTTCAACAGCTTCGCCGTGTCACCGGCACCCCGTTAGAATTCCTTATTCGTCAGTCTGTGCCGACCAAGCCGGTAAGCTGCATGGGGCTCTCTTTTAAAAACCCATTGGGCTTGGCCGCCGGTCTGGATAAAGACGGCGAGTGTATCGATGCGTTTGGTGCCATGGGCTTTGGTTTTGTCGAAGTCGGCACCGTAACGCCGCGCCCACAGTCGGGCAACGACAAACCGCGTCTGTTCCGCATTGTAGAAGCCGAAGGCCTGATCAATCGCATGGGCTTTAATAACCAGGGCGTGGATAATCTGGTTGAAAACGTTAAGAAATCCCATTTCGGCGGCATTCTTGGGATTAATATCGGCAAGAATAAAGACACCCCGGTTGAGCAAGGAAAAGACGATTATCTAATCTGTATGGATAAGGTTTATCCGTATGCCGGTTATATCGCGATTAACATTTCGTCACCTAATACCCCAGGATTACGATCCCTACAGTATGGCGAAGCTTTGGACGATCTTCTGGCCGCGATTAAAAATAAGCAGCAGGAATTACATGAACGTCATCACAAATATGTGCCGGTGGCAGTAAAGATCGCGCCGGATCTTTCTGAAGAGGAATTGATCCAAATAGCCGACAGCCTGGTACGCCATAATATAGATGGCGTGATCGCGACCAATACCACGCTGGATCGTAAATTGATCCAGGGGCTGAATTATTGTGAGCAAATGGGGGGCCTGAGTGGTCGTCCGCTGCAGGCGAGCAGCACCGAAGTGATCCGCCGTCTGTCACTGGAGCTGCAAGGCCGCTTGCCGATTATCGGCGTTGGCGGAATTGATTCCCTGATGGCGGCGCGGGAAAAAATGGCTGCAGGGGCTTCGCTGGTACAAATTTATTCCGGATTTATCTTCAAAGGTCCGCGCCTGATTAAAGATATCGTTAACTACATCTAATATTTTTCCTTTCATTTTCCGCCGGGGGTTTATTTCTTCCCCCGGCTCGTCTATATTTTGTTCACTAGCATAAATATCGTTCGCGGAATTATCCGATGTTTAAGCGACTTTAATGGTGATAAAATCACCTTTTAGGGTAAATATTGCGTGGCATGGGCAGCGAGAAGGATAAGAGATGAAGATAAAACCTGACGATAATTGGCGTTGGTATTTTGACGCTGAACACGATCGGCTAATGCTGGATTTAGCTAATGGGATGATCTTTCGCTCGCGTTTCCCTGCCAAAATGTTAACCCCGGATGCCTTCGATGAATGCTCTTTCTGTGTCGATGACGCCGCACTTTATTTTAATTATGAAGAGCAGTGCAAACAGATAAAGCTTAGCCATGAGCAGCGTGCTGAACTGGTATTAAATGCCCTGGTGGCTTATCGCTTCCTGAAACCGCTGATGCCGAAGAGCTGGCATTTTTCTCAGCAGCATTATCCGTTGCAGCCGAAGAACGGCGAACTGGCGGCGGTAAAAGTGATGGAAAGCGGCATTGAAGCCCGCTTGCTAGTGGTGGAAGCCGGCGATAACGCCAGCCTGTGCCTGCTGGCTCAAAATCAGCTTTCACTGGCCGGCCGTACCATGGTGCTGGGCGATGCCATCAAAGTGATGCACGATCGCCTTAAACCTTGCGCGCAAGATGAAGCCTCAGCCCCGGCTTACGACAGGGCGATGTAAGGCAATTACGCCAGCGTCAGATCGCTTTTGGGAATACAGCTGCAGCAAAGAATGGTGCCATTGTTGGCCACCGCACTTTTCTTCAGCGGTGCCACTTCGCCATTGACCAAAGTAATACGACAGCTTCCGCAAATTCCCGCACGGCATGAATAAGGCACGCGAAGCCCTTGCTGTTCCAACTGCTCCAGTAATATCTGCTGATTGTTGCCGGTAAACACCGTTCCCGCGTAGTCAATAGTGACGCTCTGCGTACTGTCCTGTGGTGCCTGCACGCTTTCCACCACTTTACCTGCGCCATAAGGGCGTGGCGGCTTGGTGGATAACACTTCAACTGCATCGCCAACGCGGATAATGCCGGTGTTGCGCGCCACCATATTCTGGCCAAAATCGACATCGCCATTATCGGCGGTGCGGAATTTTTGCAAGGTACTCAGCGGTTCACCACTCGGATGTTTGCGTCCACGTTCAGTACTGACGGTGGTCAGCACGCAGCGGCTGCAAGGTTTCACCAGGTCAAACATCACGTCACCGACGCGGATCACCTGCCAGCCATCTTCTGCCCAGGCGCCAGCGCCGGTCACCACCAGATTCGGACGAAACTGTTCCAGCTTGATGCTGCCGGGGCAGCGCTGTTGCAGGTCGTTGAACGAGGCTTGGTTAATTAACAGGTAGGGATAACCGTCGGCGAAGGACAGCGGGATTTCCGGGTGTTTTTTAACGCGGCGGGTCAGCTCCGGGCCAAGCCAACGCAATTGCACTTCACGCTGGAAATAGCCACTCAGCCAGCTATTAATCGCCTGCGGTGCGATCAGGGCAGTGAAATGGTTGCCCCAGACTTCGGTCGGTTGCGCTTCGGCGGCGAAATCGCTAAAGCGGATAGCGGCACTTTCTCCGTCCGGTGCAGTCAGGAACAGGCCGTCTGCCAGCAGTGCCGGAGTGAATAACACCATCTGCGGATATTGCCGCGCAGTAATAAAGGTGCCATCCGGCTCGGTGATCATAAAAGTGCGATCGAAAGCCAGGCCACTACTGGAAACCTGGGCGTGAGAAAGCTGCAAACCCCGAAGCGATTTAACCGGATGAACGTAAAGTTTGGCTAGCGTAATCACCCTTGTCTCCGCGCGATTAGTAAATAGAAGGGAGCAACTTTATGACAAGCGGTCTGGATTAGCTATAATGCGCAACAATTTTCTTTTTGGTGATAAGTACGATATGAACTCTCTGTTTGCCAGCACGGCGCGTGGACTGGAAGAACTGTTAAAAAGCGAACTCGAAGCGCTGGGCGCTCACGCCTGTAAAGTGGTACAGGGTGGGGTACATTTTCAGGGTGACGATCGTCTTCTGTACCAAAGCTTGCTGTGGAGCCGTTTGGCCTCACGTATTTTGCTGCCGTTGAATGAATTCCGCGTACACAGCGATCTGGATTTGTACCTGGGCGTACAGGCGATCGACTGGACGAGCATTTTTGGTGTGGATAAAACTTTCGCCGTTCACTTCAGTGGCGTTAACGAAGAGATCCGCAACAGCCAATATGGCGCACTGAAGGTCAAAGACGCCATTGTCGACAGTTTTACCCGCAAAATTGAACAGCGCCCGACGGTGGCGAAGCAGCAGCCGGACATTCGCGTCAATGTGTTCCTGCAGCGCGATATGGCCAGCGTAGCGCTTGATTTGAGCGGTGAAGGCCTGCACCAGCGTGGCTATCGTGACCTGACCGGTCAGGCACCGCTGAAAGAAAGCCTGGCAGCGGCGATTGTGCAGCGTTCCGGCTGGCAGCCAGGCACGCCGATGTTGGATCCCATGTGTGGCTCGGGCACCTTGCTGATCGAGGCGGCGATGATTGCTTCCGATCGCGCACCTGGCCTGCATCGTCAACACTGGGGCTTTACCGCTTGGAATGGTCACAACGTCGATCTGTGGCGTGAAGTGATCACCGAAGCGCAGGTACGTGCTCGTCGTGGCCTGCAGGAAACCACCTCGCGTTTCTTCGGCTCTGATATCGATCGCCGGGTGATTGAAATGGCTCGTGGCAACGCCCGTCGTGCCGGTGTCGCCGAACTGATTACCTTTAACGTCAACGACGTAGCCAAACTGACCAACCCGCTGCCGGAAGGCCCTACGGGTACTGTGGTCTGCAACCCGCCGTACGGTGAACGTCTGGAAAGCGAACCGGCGTTGATTGCCTTGCATAATATGCTGGGTCGTATCATGAAAAGCGCTTTTGGTGGCTGGCAGTTGTCACTGTTCAGCGCCTCACCGGAGCTGTTGAGCTGTCTGCAACTGCGTGCCGAGCGTCAGTTCAAGGCCAAAAATGGTCCGTTGGACTGCGTGCAGAAAAATTACCAACTGGCAGAAAACCCATTGGGTGCCGGTGGCGTGCAGGTGGCGGAAGATTTTGCCAACCGTCTGCGCAAAAACCTGAAGAAGCTCGACAAGTGGGCCAAACAGCAGGGCATTGAGTGCTACCGTCTGTACGATGCCGACCTGCCGGAATACAACGTGGCGGTGGATCGCTACGGCAGCAAAGTCGTGGTGCAGGAATATGCACCGCCGAAAACCGTTGATGCGCAGAAGGCGCGTCAACGTCTGTTCGACGTGATCAACGCCACGCTGGCGGTGCTGGAATTGCCGTCCAACCAGTTGATCCTGAAAACCCGCGAGCGCCAGAAGGGCAAAAACCAGTACGAAAAGCTGGCGCAGAAAGGCGAATTCCTGCTGGTGGAAGAGTTTAACGCCAAGCTGTGGGTTAACCTGACCGACTATCTCGATACCGGTCTGTTCCTCGACCACCGTATTGCCCGCCGCATGCTGGGCGAGATGAGCAAAGGCAAAGACTTCCTCAACCTGTTTGCCTATACCGGTACCGCCAGCGTGCATGCCGGACTGGGTGGGGCGCACAGCACCACTACCGTGGATATGTCGCGCACCTATCTGGAATGGGCAGAGAAAAACCTGCGGGTTAACGGCTTGACCGGCAAACAGCACAGATTGATCCATGCGGATTGTTTGTCATGGATGCAAAATGCCGACGAACAATTCGACGTGATCTTTATCGATCCGCCGACCTTCTCCAACTCCAAGCGAATGGAGAACACTTTTGACGTTCAGCGCGATCACCTGGCGCTGATGCAAGATTTGAAACGGTTGCTGCGTCGTAACGGGACCATCATGTTCTCGAACAACAAGCGCGGTTTCCAGATGGATATGGCCGGCCTGAGCGCATTGGGTCTGGAGGCGAAAGAAATTACCGCCCAGACGCAGTCGCAGGACTTTGCCCGTAACCGTCAAATTCATAACTGCTGGCTGCTTACCCATGCCGGCGAAGGAAAATAATTACTATGTCG
This sequence comes from Serratia sp. NA_13, assembly GCF_052691735.1. Classification (NCBI taxonomy): domain Bacteria; kingdom Pseudomonadati; phylum Pseudomonadota; class Gammaproteobacteria; order Enterobacterales; family Yersiniaceae; genus Serratia; species Serratia sp. NA_13. The sequence goes on along the minus strand of NZ_JBQZFV010000007.1, from coordinate 39,198 downwards.
TTAATTAGCATGTCCGGTGCCTGGCTGTCTTTCAGCGATGCCCCCCTTTTAGACAACACCGAAATTCATATTGAAGACAACGAACGCGTTTGTCTGGTTGGGCGCAATGGCGCCGGTAAATCCACGCTGTTGAAGATCCTCGGTAAAGAGATTCCGCTGGATGACGGCCGGGTTATTTACGAGCAGGATCTGATTGTGGCTCGTCTGCAACAGGATCCCCCACGCAATATCGGCGGTACGGTGTTTGATTTCGTGGCTGAAGGCGTCGCCGAGCAGGCGGAACACCTGAAAGCCTACCACGCGATTTCGCATCTGGTGGAAACCGATCCAAGCGAAAAAAATCTGACGCGCATGGCACAGATTATGGAGATCCTCGATCACCAGGGCCTGTGGCAGCTGGATAGCCGCATCAGCGAAGTGCTGTTGCAGTTGGGCCTGAATGGGGATGCGGAACTTTCCTCGCTCTCCGGCGGCTGGCTGCGTAAAGCGGCGCTGGGTCGTGCGTTGGTCAGCTCTCCGCGCGTACTGTTGCTCGATGAACCGACCAACCACCTGGATATTTCAACCATCGATTGGCTGGAAGGCTTCCTGAAAGAGTTCCAGGGCAGCATCGTGTTTATTTCCCACGACCGTTCATTTATCCGCAATATGGCGACGCGCATTGTCGATCTCGATCGCGGCAAGCTGGTGTCCTGGCCGGGTAATTATGATTTATACCTGCTGAGCAAAGAAGAAGCGCTGCGGGTGGAAGAGCTGCAAAACGCCGAATTCGACCGCAAGCTGGCGCAGGAGGAAGTGTGGATCCGTCAGGGTATCAAGGCGCGTCGTACCCGTAACGAAGGCCGCGTTCGTGCGCTGAAGGCATTGCGTAACGAGCGTTCCGAACGCCGTGAAGTGATGGGCACAGCTAAAATGCAGGTGGAAGAAGCGGTTCGCTCCGGCAAAATCGTGTTTGAGATGGAAGACGTTAACTATCAGGTTGGCGGCAAAGTGTTGGTCCGTAATTTCTCCGCCCAGGTACAGCGTGGCGACAAAATTGCGTTGGTCGGCCCGAACGGCTGCGGCAAAACTACGCTGCTGAAACTGATGCTCAGCCAGTTGAAAGCCGACAGTGGCCGCGTGCACTGCGGTACCAAGCTGGAAGTGGCCTACTTCGACCAGCACCGCGCGGATCTGGATCCGGAGCGCACTGTCATGGACAACCTGGCGGAAGGTAAACAGGAAGTGCTGGTCAATGGCCGTTCCCGTCACGTGTTGGGTTATCTGCAGGACTTCCTGTTCCACCCTAAACGGGCGATGACGCCGGTGAAAGCCTTGTCGGGCGGTGAGCGTAATCGTCTGTTGCTGGCCAAGCTGTTCCTGAAGCCTAGTAACTTATTGATCCTCGATGAACCTACCAACGACCTGGATGTTGAAACGCTGGAGTTGCTGGAAGAGCTGATCGACGGCTACCAGGGCACCGTGATGTTGGTAAGCCACGATCGTCAGTTTGTTGATAACTCTGTAACTGAGTGCTGGATCTTTGAAGGCAACGGTGAGATCAGCACCTTCGTCGGCGGTTATTACGACGCGCATCATCAACGCGCTACGGCAAAACCGATCCGCCAGGTCACGGCCGAGCAGAACAAGCCTTTGGCAGAAAAAAAGGCTGAACAGCCAAAGAAAACAGCGGTTAAACTGAGCTATAACCTGTTACGTGAGCTGGAGCAGTTGCCGCAACGCCTGGAACAGCTGGAGGCAGAAATTACGGCGCTGCAGGCGCAAATGAGCGATGCTGATTTCTTCACTCGTCCTCACAGCGAAACGCAACAGGTGCTGACGGCACTGGCCACGGCCGAAGGGGCGCTGGAAGAGGCATTCGCCCGTTGGGAAGAATTGGAAGCGATGAAAAACGGCTAACCGTTGAGAATACCGCCCACGCGCTGCTGCGGGCGGTATTGCCGTACCGGTGAGCAACGTTATTAAGGAGGATTATGGTGTGTTCCCACGAGAATCACGAGCAGCACAGCCATGCAACGCACGCGAAACAGCAACAGGACAATCTGATGCTGTGCCCGCAGTGCGACATGCTGGTGGCGTTGCCGCCGCTGGCATATGGTTCGAAAGCGGTATGCCCGCGTTGTAAGACTACCCTCAGTTCCCGCTGGGAGGAACCGCGCAAGCGGCCAATCGGCTACGCCCTCAGCGCCTTGTTTATGCTGCTGCTGGCGAATATTTTCCCGTTTATCAATATGCGCGTTGCCGGCCTTGGTAACGAAATCAAACTGATCCAAATCCCGCAGGTGATGGTGGCTGAAGACTATGCCAGCATGGCCACGCTGTTTATGGTGTTTGTTCAACTGATCCCGGCCTTTTGCATGGTGGCGATCATTGTGCTGTGCGCCAAGGTGCCTATCCCCACCGGTTTGAAAGAGTGGATGGCCAAAATGCTGTTCCAGTTTAAAACCTGGTGCATGGTGGAGATTTTCCTGGCCGGGGTACTGGTCAGCTTCGTTAAGCTGATGGCTTATGGTGATATCGGCGTCGGTAGCAGCTTTGTGCCGTACTGCCTGTTTTGTCTGCTACAGGTGCGTGCTTTCCAGTGTGTCGATCGCCGTTGGCTGTGGAATGACATTGAACCCGCACCGCACCTTGATCGTCCGATGGAAGTCGGGCGTACCGGGCTGCGTCAGGGGCTGCGTTCCTGCCAGTGTTGCACGGCTATTCTACCGGCGGAACTGACCCAGTGTCCGCGCTGCCATTCCCGTGGTTATGTGCGCCGTCGGCACAGTCTGCAATGGACGTTGGCGCTGCTGCTTACCTCTATCTTGCTGTATATTCCGGCAAACCTGATGCCGATTATGGTTACCGAGGCACTGGGCAACAAGCTGACTTCTACTATCATGGCCGGGGTGATCCTGCTGTGGGGAGAAGGATCTTACCCGGTAGCGATGGTGATCTTCATCGCCAGTATCATGGTGCCTTCGCTAAAAATGTTGGCGATTGGCTGGCTGTGTTGGGACGCTAACGGTACCGGTAAGGCACGGGCCGACAGTGAGCGAATGCATCTGATTTATGAGGTGGTTGAATTCGTTGGCCGCTGGTCAATGATCGACGTGTTTGTGATTGCCGTGCTTTCGGCATTGGTACGGATGGGACAATTGATGAGCATTTATCCTGCTACTGGCGCACTGCTGTTCGCTCTGGTGGTGATTCTCACTATGTTTGCAGCTATGACCTTTGATCCCCGATTAACCTGGGATCGCGTGAACGAAACAATAAAAAAGGAGCCGCAAGGTGACGGAAAATAATCATAGCGTCGCGGACGTCGAGAAGATCAAGCGCTGGTCACCAGTGTGGATCATCCCGATTGTCACCGCACTGATCGGCGCCTGGATCCTGTTTTACCATTTCAGCCACCAGGGGCCGGTGGTCACATTGGTCACCACTACCGCAGAAGGGCTGGAGGCGGGTAAAACCAAAATCAAAAGCCGTAGCGTTGACGTTGGGGTGGTGGAAACGGTGACCCTGAGCGAAGACTTGAGCAAGGTGGTGGTCGAGGCGCGTCTGAACTCCGGCATGGAGAAGCTGTTGCGCCAGGATTCTGCCTTCTGGGTAGTGAAGCCGCAAATTGGTCGCGAGGGCGTTTCCGGTCTGGGGACGCTGCTTTCCGGCGCCTATATCGAACTGCAGCCGGGCACTAAAGGCAAGGCAGGCAAGGAGGACTACCAATTGCTGGATGCGCCGCCTCTGGCCTCTCCTGACGCTAAAGGGTTACGCATTGTTCTGGACAGCGAAAGATCCGGACAGTTGAACGCCGGCGATCCGGTGTTGTTCCGTGGTTATCGCGTTGGCTCGGTGGAAACCAGTTATTTTGATCCCAAGATGCGTGCCATGCGTTATCAATTATTTATCTCCGCACCTTACGATCAGTTGGTGACCAGTAACGTACGTTTCTGGAAAGACAGCGGTGTGGCGTTCGATATGTCGGCACAGGGAATGAGGGTGGAAATGGGCTCGTTGGCGACCTTGTTCAGCGGCGGCGTCAGCTTTGACGTACCGGACGGGTGGGACCGCGGTGAACTGGCGCAACCGAAAGCGGAGTACCACCTGTTCGACAACCAGCGCAGCATTCAGGATTCGCTGTATACCGTGCATAAAGACTACCTGCTGTTCTTCGCCGATTCGGTTCGCGGGCTGCAGCCTGGTGCGCCGGTGGAATTCCGTGGCATCCGTCTGGGTACCGTTGGCCAGGTGCCGTTCTACAAAAAAGGGATGATACAGCGTCTGGACAACGACTACCGGATCCCGGTGCTGATCCGCATCGAACCGGATCGCTTCCAGAAACAGTTGGGTGGCAACTTCGACTTTGAGAGTCATTTGAAAGACGCAGAGTCGCGCGGCATGCGTGCCTCTTTGAAATCCGCTAACCTGCTAACAGGTTCGCTGTATATCGATCTGGATTTCTATCCGCAAGAGAAACCTTATAAAGGGCCACGTGAGCTGTTTGGTTATCGACTGATGCCAACCACCAGCGGTGGCCTGGCACAGATCCAGCAGAAATTGATGCAGACGCTGGATAAAATCAACTCGATGCCGCTGAATCCGATGATCAATGAAGCGACCAAAACGTTGGCTGAAAGTCAGAAAACCATGCAGACGACGCAGAAAACCATGCAGTCGCTGAATGATATTATCGCCAGCAGAGAGATGAAGGCACTGCCACAGGATATGCAGAAAACCTTGCAGGAACTGAACCGCAGCATGAAAGGGTTCCAGCCAGGCTCTCCGGCCTACAACAAGATGGTCGGCGATATGCAACGTCTTGATCAGGTGCTGCGTGAACTGCAGCCGGTGCTGCGCACCCTGAACGAAAAGAGCAACGCGCTGGTATTTGAAGCCGCGGGCAGTAACGATCCTCAGCCGAAGAAGGCCAATAAATGATGAAATGGATCCCGGTAGCCCTGGCGCTGTTACTCAGCGCCTGTAGCAGTACACCACAGAAGACCTACTATCAATTGCCGGCGTTGGGCTCGCCGGCACAGGTCAGCGGTAGCACGACGTCGCGCCAGCTTTGGCTGGAGCATGTTAGCGTGGCGGATTACCTGGCACAGAGCGGTGTGGTTTACCAGACCAATGACGTGCAGTATGTGATTGCCCAGAATAACCTGTGGGCCAGCCCGCTGGATCAACAGTTGCAGCAGACGCTGGTCACTAACCTGAGCAGCGCGCTGCCGGGTTGGGTGGTGTCCTCGCAGCCGATGAGCAGCGATCAGGATGTGCTCAACGTCACCATCAGTGGTTTCCACGGCCGCTTTGACGGCAAGGCGATCATTCGTGGCGAGTGGGTGCTGAACCATCAGGGCAATCTGACTAAACGTCCATTCAGCCTAGAGCTTAAACAGGGTGAAGACGGCTATGATGCGTTGGTGCGGACATTGGCACAGGGCTGGCAACAAGAAGCTCAGGATATTGCCACGCAAGCTGGTCGTTTTTAGAAATAATTTGTACTAAATCGGTCTAACCCCTTTCGGCGAGAAATATTGGGTTTTCTCGTCGCAAGGGGTTTTTATTTTATTTCAATAAGTTAGCTTCCTTCCTATCTATCAGTCAGTTAGCAAATTCTGCGTGCGTAGCTCACAAATATGACATTGGCGTGAATTTTGCGCATTGATTTTCGCTCCATTTAGCGCTATTGCTTAAACGTGGCTGCACAAAAAGCAGCCATTGTTTTCTTTCCACCAGACCAAAAAAGTGAGGGAAACGAGGCATGAAGAGACAGAAACGCGATCGTCTGGAAAGGGCGCATTCGAAAGGTTATCAGGCAGGTATTTTAGGACATCCGAAAGATCTTTGTCCTTATAAAACGACTGTGGACAGCCGGTCTCAATGGCTGGGAGGTTGGCGAGAAGCCATGGAAGACAGGGCTGTGACCGCTTAAGCGGCTCCCTGTCAAATAAAAGGAACAACCTCCGCCCAGCGCGGAGGTTTTTGTTTCAGGCAATATTACCCTTGCCAGCGTTTCAGCAAAATGCTCGCATTCACACCACCAAAACCAAAGCCGTTTGACAGTGCATAGTTTATGGCCATGGGCTGCGCTTTGTTCGCAACCAGGTGCAGCCCCTCGGCCGCCGGATCCGGACTTTCCAAATTCAGCGTGGCCGGTGCAATCTGATCGCGCAGCGCCAGTGCAGTAAAGATGGTTTCCAGCCCGCCAGCGGCACCGAGCAGATGACCGGTTGCTGATTTGGTTGAGGTGACCGCTACGCTGCCCTGAGTACCGAACAGATGTTTAATGGCGTTAATCTCGCCCAAATCACCCACTGGGGTGGATGTCGCATGTGCGTTCAGATGTTGAACCTGCTCTGGTGTTACGCCAGCCTGTTTGAGGGCAATTTTCATGGCACGGTAGGCACCGTCACCATCCTCGGCGCCAGAGGTCATATGGTAGGCATCTGCACTGGTGCCGTAACCGACAATTTCAGCTAACGGCGTTGCCCCACGGGCCAGCGCATGCTCCAGTGTCTCAATCACCAGCATGCCGGCACCTTCACCCATAACAAAACCGTTGCGTGCGCTGTCAAAAGGGCGTGAAGCGGTGACTGCAGCTTCCGCAGGCGTTGTGGACATGGCACGCGCCGCCGCAAAGCCACCCAAGCTAACAGTGTCGATAGCCGCTTCCGTACCGCCACACAGCGCGATATCCGCTTCATCGTTGCGAATCATGCGCACAGCATCGCCAATGGCTTGTACCCCTGCGGCACAGGCCGTCACGGGGGCGCCAATAGGGCCCTTGAACTGATGTTTAATCGATACATGGCCGGCGGCCAGATTAACCAGGAACGAAGGGATGGTGAAAGGCGACAGGCGTTTGGCACCACGGCTGTCGGTGGTGCGTACCGCATGGGCAATGGCTGGGAAGCCACCAATGCCGGAAGCGATCACTGTTGCCGTACGTTCCTGTTTGTCTTCAGTATCAGCTACCCAACCTGCCTGGCGGATAGCCTCATCGGCTGCTGCCATGGCGAGCAGGATAAAGCGGTCCATTTTCTTCTGGTCTTTTGGCGCAACCGAAAGGTCGGGATCGAAGCCCGCTTCGGGGTCCTGTTCCAAAGTGGGCACCTGACCGCCGATTTTCACCTGCAGGTCGGCGATGATCTCTTCTGGCAGCGGGCGAATGCCGGACTGGCCGTTCAGCAGACGCTGCCAGATAGCCTCTACGCCGCATCCCAGTGGCGAAACGGCGCCCATGCCGGTAATGACTATACGACGAGTGTTCATAGTGACTCCTTGGATGATTCAGGGGGGAATGCAGAAAGGTTCTGCAGCATCAGGGCCGCGCGCTGGCGCATGCCTTCGGTCGCTGCCGGCCCTGGCGCTAAAGTAATGTTATGCAGCGCAATCGGCTGCTGAGTACTGCTGTCTATCAGTTGCACGCGTATGGGTTGCCCGGTACGACGATCGACCAGTTCAGCACTGATACCGTCATCGGCCAGGTGGGTATTCCCCCAGTGAAACAGGGCTGCAAGCACTGGGAAAAAATCTTTGCCGCGCTCAGTGAGCAAGTACTGGTAGCGTATCGGTCGTGTTTGGTAGCGTTGTTTATACAGTATGCCGCTTTCCACCAGATACTTCAGGCGACGGGTCAATATGGTGGGTGAAAGCCCAAGGCTCTGTTGGAACTCATCAAATCGGGACAAACCGTGAAACGCATCGCGAAGTATCAGAATGCTCCACCATTCCCCGACGCGGTCCAGTGAGCGAGCTACCGGGCATGGCATGTTATCAAAACGAGTTTTTTGCATGGCATACCTCCTTGTTACTACAATTATTGTAGTTACTATTTAGTCGCTATGGATACAACGATTAAAAGATAACTAAGGGAAATAAACGGCGACCGAGAAGGCCGCCGTGATTGCGGTTAGAACGCCGCAGTGTCCTTGAACAGGCCCACTTTCAGATCGCTGGCGGTGTAAATGACCTGACCGTCGACCAGGACTTCACCATCGGCCACACCCATAATCAGTTTACGGATGATCACACGCTTGAAGTTAATGCGATAGGTGACTTTCTTTGCGGTTGGCAGAACCTGGCCGGTGAATTTAACTTCACCCACGCCCAGCGCACGACCTTTACCTTCGCCGCCCAGCCAGCCGAGGTAGAAACCGACCAACTGCCACATGGCATCCAGACCCAGGCAGCCTGGCATTACCGGATCGCCGATAAAGTGGCAACCAAAGAACCATAGGTCCGGATTAATATCCAGTTCCGCTTCCACATAACCCTTGTTGTAGGTACCACCGTCTTCGGTCATTTTGACCACGCGGTCCATCATCAACATGTTACCTGCCGGCAACGGCGGGCCACCAGCGCCAAACAGTTCGCCACGGCCGGATGCTTCGAGGTCTTCTTTCGTATAGGAGTCGCGTTTTTCTACCATGTTCTCAGTAAACCTTATTTTATTGAAGGGCGCAGATTAGCTTACACGTGTACGCTGAACAAGTCCGATCAGCCGTGGTTGAACCAGTTGAGCCAACGAAGTGGCCATGGCCAGCGCCGGCGTTCCTGCGGATTCACCTGTGCTATCCGTTCCTGAATGGCCGCCAACAAGTTCGGTTGCTGTTCATCAGAGTAGGGGTAACCAGTGAGTAATGGCAAGGCTTCCGCAGCGCTATTGACGGCCCACAGATGGAACTGCCCCTCACGGACTGCATCGACCACGTCCTGATGCAGACACAGATGGCGCACATTGGTGGCGGGCAGGATAATACCCTGTTTGCCAGTCAAACCACGACGTTGGCAAACTTCAAAAAAGCCTTCGATTTTTTCGTTGACGCCGCCAATCGGCTGTACATTACCGAATTGGTCGACAGAACCGGTTACTGCAATCTGCTGGGTAATTGGCTGTAACGACAGTGCGCTGATAAGCGCGCACAGCTCAGCCAATGAGGCGCTGTCCCCGTCCACTTCACCATAAGATTGTTCAAACACAATCGAAGCAGAGAAGGGCAGCGGTTGGTCCAGCTCCAGTTCGGAAATCAGGAACGCCTGCATAATCATCATGCCTTTGGCATGCAGATTACCACCAAGCTCGGCCTTGCGCTCAACGTCGGTGAACTCACCATCGCCAAGATGCACGACACAGCTGATACGGGAGGGTTCACCGAAGCTGCGCGGATGGCCAGGGTATTCCAGCACCGACAAACCGTTGATCTGACCGACGACTTCGCCTTCGGTTTCAATCAGGATTTGGCCCAGCTCAATTTCATCCTGCATCCGTTCGGCAAGGTAGCTTTCACGCCACTCGCGCGCATTCAGCGCGGCTTCAAACGCTTTGGCATTGATGCTTTCTTCTTCGACATACAGCGCGGCTTCGGAAAGTTGCTGGCCGAGCCACAGCGGTGACAGTGGCAGGTTGCCTTGATCACCACTGTGACGTACTGCCTGTATCATCAGCGGGTACCAGGCATCGGCTGCCAACGGCGGCAGTTGCTGCTCTTCGATGAGGCTATTGACGTAGCCACACCATTGCACCATGTCATCGACTTCGGTGAGTTGCAGATCTTCCTCGTATTCTCCGTAGACTGACTGCTCACTCAGCTCCGGTTCAATATCATGGAAATCGGCAAGGCCGTGACGATCGCCTACCACAATCAACCGCAATTCCAGCGGCATGGCAGGAATGGTAATTGGTAATGGGCGTGTTTCATCCGGGGAAACCCAGTGGAACTGACGTTGGGTGATCATCTGCTTCAAACGTAGCCACAGCAGCGGCTGAGCCAGCAGAGAACGCGCAGACAGGATAAGTACACCACCGTTGGCCTGATGCACCAGGCCGGGCTGCAGGTTGATTTCACCATTGTGGATCCGAACGCAGCCAAACAGCTGTTCAGGTTCAACCCACTCTTGATACACGCAGGCACCACCGGCGGCAAAGGGTTCATCACCCTGGCTGGCGGGTTCTACGCTGACCTTGCTGCCCTGGATCACATAGTGACTGCCCTTGAACGCGGTGTTCTGCGGCTGCAGTTGTTCAACTGCTTGGGCGATCAGCGCCAGATACTCACGCGTTTCTTGCGCTTTCAACAACATGAAACGCGGTGGTGACTGTGGATGGCAAAACAGCGTCAGTGCGTTTTCCAGCCGAGGCTGAATAGAGGCAAAGGACACGGGGGCCAACTGCGCGGCGGTATCAAATATCGCTTGATAAGGCGTAACGTCCGGCAACAGTGATTGCCATTCAAGTCGGTTATTGGTCAAAGTGTTAGATGCAATCGTCAAAAAGGGAAAGGGCGATTATACAAGAATAACGGCAGCTTGATAGATGCAGAGTTACAGTTGATGTCAGGGAGTTTGACATCGCGCGATGACTGTGCAAAAAACAGTCTAAAACGAGGTGTAATTGCCGGGGAAATTCGGCGTAAAGCTGTTATGCTTAATAAAGTTACGCGGTCACTGAAGAGCTCACGATGAAATATCAGCAACTGGAAAATCTGGAGAGCGGTTGGAAATGGAAGTACCTGGTGAAAAAGCACCGGGAAGGGGAAGCTATTACCCGCCACATTGAAAACAGCGCTGCTCAGGAAGCCATTGACGAGCTGCTGAAGCTGGAAAATGAGCCGGTAAAAGTGCTGACGTGGATTAGCCACCATATGAATCCGGAACTGGATAACCGGATGAAGCAAACTATCCGCGCACGCCGTAAACGTCATTTTAACGCAGAACACCAACATACGCGTAAAAAATCTATCGATCTGGAGTTTCTGGTTTGGCAGCGTTTGGCCGCGCTTGCCCGTCGCCGTGGGGTGACTCTGTCAGAAACAGTGGTGCAGTTAATCGAAGATGCGGAACGTAAAGAGAAGTATGCCAGCCAGATGTCATCATTGAAGCAGGATTTAAAAGCTATTCTCGGTAAAGATAAAGAGTAAACCCACTAGCCAGCCAGCTCCTATCACGGAAGGGGTTCCTGGTTGCCAATACCACTGTAATTTAGCCGAAAAAAAACCCCGCATTGCGGGGTTTTTTACTAAGAGTGGTAGCTTAGCCTTGTGGCTGAGTTACAACGTCTTTGATACCTTTAACTTCGATCTCTACGCGACGATCTGGTGCCAGGCAAGCGATCTGTGCTTTGGTAGCACGACCAGCTTTGTAGCCACAGGTGTTGCCAGTGACGGCATCAGCTTCGCCCATACCACGTGCAGAGATTTTGTCTGAAGGAATACCTTTAGATACCAGGTAATCAACAACGCTTTGAGCGCGTTTTTCAGACAGTTTCTGGTTGTACTGGTCAGAACCAACGGCGTCGGTGTAACCCAGAACTACAACAGAACCATCTTTAGGATCCATGGAGCTCAGCTGAGTGTACAGCTGATCCAGAGCCTGTTGGCCTTCAGTTTTCAGGGTAGATTTGTTGAAGTTGAACAGCACGTCAGACTTCAGAGTGAAACGCTTGGTTTCAACAACTGGAGCCGGAGCTGGTGCTGGAGCAACTGGAGCAACAACATCATCCTGACCGAAACGGTAAGAAACACCCAGGCTCAGCATGGTGTTGTCTGGACGAGCGCCGACAGTACCTGCATCACCGATGTTGCTAACGAATTGGTAGTCCAGGCGGGTAGCCCAGTTTTTGGTCAGTGCGTATTCAACACCAACTGCTGCCAAAGGAGAAACGCCGGTGTCGTGGTCGCTCAGACGAGTGCCATTACCGTAGTTAGCTTTGGAATCTGCACGCCATACCATACCACCCAGACGAGTGTAGATGTCCAGATCGTCTATGATTGGGTAGCTCAGTTTAGCGGCCAGTTGAACGCCCTGCGCTTTGAAAGCACCGTTGTTCACGCTGCCTTTGTAAGGCATACGGCCAAGCCAGTCATAGCCCAGCTCGAAGCCCAGGTATTGGTTCGCCTGGTAACCCAGGAACGCGCCAGCACCCAGTTGATCTTTATGGGTCGGACCATTGCCGATACCATTCTGGTAACCGTTGCCGTAGAAACCAGTGTCATGGTACTGGGACCAGCCCAGTTTAGCACCGGTGTACCAGGTATTATCTTTTGGGGCGGCTTGCGCTACTGTTGCGAAACCTGCCAGTGCCACTGCTAATGCGATAGCTGTCTTTTTCATTTTGCGCCTCGTTATCATCCAAATAGGCAATGAGCTTTAAAGCTGTTTTAAGCCCTTGGTTAAATTCCTTCGCCAAGGTTTGAGCCCTCGTTTGTTACTCTGCCAGTTTATCTGGCGTTATAGAGCAACCTTGGCGATGTAAAGTCTACAACGTGGCGCGAAAGTTACAAGTGTGATGTGATAAAGCTCTAAAAAAAAACGCAGAAATATACATATTTACTAACATTAACCGGCAAAAAAAACGAGCATTTTAACCTTGGTTTTGGGGCGCGGAACCGCAGCCACACTCGCTTTGTCCCTGATCCCATAAAGGTTCCCTTACCTAGAGAAGAAAATGATGGGAAAAATCCTAAATTTACTTAATGATACAAAGAAGAGTGAATTTTTAGGGTGGAACAGTGTCCGTGAATCGGGTTTATGTCACGTTGAGGACGCATAATGAACCCATAAGCGTTACCTAATTCTGCCGCACGCCTTAATTTTAGACGATCTTCTTCTGTAAGATCGGGCAGCCATCCAAGTACTACACTATAGTTACCCGTCAGCAGCGCTTTTTCCATCGCTTCAACCGTGTCCAGCGGGTTAATTTGGCTCAGCTGTATCACTTTTCCAACCGGCAAGCCGGACTGTTGTAGCCATAACTTACTCAGTTTTTGCTGTGGCGTCAGCCATAACAACCAACGTGACTGCATTCCCAGTTGTTGCAGCAGAGGTAGCAACAATTGCGCTACTGCGGGCTGATGCTCGTTGTAAACAAGTTCACTGATAAGGCCATTCGCTTTGCCGGCATCGGTGCTCTGTGCAGCATTATTCAGCGCAAAAGAGGTGTGGCTGAAATGGGGTTTGTAGAGTGATTGAGTACGCATAAAGTATCCCGCCCGTAGTGTCACTGTATGTTTATACAGTACATCCAGTTGTGTTTAAGATCAACTCAAATATTCGTAGTACATCGCATAATTGCGATCATTTTTCATACACAGGACGTTTGTGATTGGCATGACTGCAGATAGTGCGTATTTTTCTAATTACTTGTTCACGTTACTTTTATTTCATTGGTGTGGGGAATGATAGAACACTAATCTACACAAGGAGAAGGCTATGAAAGGGACATCAAGTGGAAGGATCATGCAGGCCAAAGCGTATTTTTACGCATTAGGCGGCATTACTACACGCTCGCAATTTGGCGGTTATGGGTTGCTGGCTGATGGCGTCATGTTCGCTGTGATTGCCGAAGGGGAGCTGTATCTTCGTGCGACGGATAGCCTGGAGCCAGCTTTTCGCTCTCGCGGCATGGTCAATATGGTGTACTCCAAGCGAGGGGTACCTATTACCATGCGTTATTACTGGGTCGATGAAACGCTGTGGCGCGACAGGAGAGAGCTTGTGGAGTTAGCCTGGCAGGCTATTCGTGAAGCGCGACGAGAACTTAAGGTTAAAACGGATAATCAGGGGCGGCTGAAAACCTTACCCAACATCGACATCAATATGGAACGGTTACTTTGGCGTGCAGGCATTCGTAATGTTTATGATTTGCGCCTGAATGGTGCCAAACACAGCTATCTTCGTCTTTTGCAGCAGAAGCGCAATTTAGGATTGCGGGTACTGCTTTCTCTGGGCGGGGCCATTGCCGGTTATCATCATGAGGCTCTACCTTCGGAAATACGCAGTGAGCTGACGCATTGGTTTGAACGTACTATGTCATTGCTTAGTCACGGACATAATCCGGGAGTCCGGTGCCTGATAAAAGGCCCCGGGTGATCAAGCCAATTTGCTGATTTGGGTATTAAGCAGGGTAAGTTCCGGCAGCAGCTCAATGACCAGTCCAATTTGCTGCAACACCAACTGATCTTTGCTTTCCGGTTCCGGCGCAGCGTGCACAATACGTTCAGCCAGGCTTTCCAATGCCTGAGTGATGCGCCGGTCGTCCAGTTCTTCCTGATGCAGGGCTCCATCAACATAACAAACCGCATCATTTAACAGCGCCAGCGTAGCAGGGTTGTTCAGACGCTCACGGTGTGCACCCAACGCAGAGATATAACTCAACAAGGTGTGGTTTAAACACAACAGGCGGAAGGCGGCTTCCTGAACCCCTTTATCCGCTTTTGGATCGGCAGACATATTTGATATCACCGAAGCCAGCTCTGCATCACTGTTGTGTGCATCCCGGCGAGCGATACGATAGGGAAGGCCGTTGTCTTTACCCTGATGATATTGCACCAGAATGGCATCCAGATAACGGCAGTTGGCGTCCAGCGTTTTAGTGACGACTGCCGATAATTGGCGAAACTTCCAGTCTGGCCAGATAAAACTGACTGCCGCCCAGGCGATGGCGCATCCCAGAATCGTGTCATAAACCCGAGGTGCGGCCACCTCAAAACCTTCACCCAGCAAGTTAAAGCACAGCAATACCAGCAGGGTAATAAACATTGTGGCATGGGCGTATTGCACGGTCCGAAAAGCGAAGAACAGAACGCCGCTGATGACGATCAGCACCATCTGGCCTTCCAGCGAGGGTACAAAATAGAGGATTGGCAGGCCGATAAGAATACCGGCCAGCGTGCCGATAATTCTAAGCGCCAGCCTGCGACGCGTGGCGTTGTAATTGGGTTGGCAGACAAACAGGCTGGTTAACAGGATCCAATAACCGTGCTGCATGCCGGTAAACTGAATAAAGGCGTAGCCCACGCACAGTACCACTGACATGCGGATAGCATGACGGAACAAGGCAGACTGAGGTGTTAGATGGCGGCTGATACGCAAGCGAATATCGCTCCAGCCAGTGAGCCGGTCATCCGACAGACTATTCTCTTCCGCCAGGCCACTGGCCAGTGCCTGCTCGGACTCAATATTTGCAAGTTGGGCGTCAATCGCGCGCAAATTTTTCAACAGGTGCGATAGTGCTTTGGTCAGCTCACTGTTTTCCGGGGTGATGGCAATGCGAGTCAGTGCTTCTTCAATACGGCCAAAGGCAGGTTCGAAACGAAGGTTGTGCTGATACTTTTGCCGCAGCAAAATCGACTGTGCCAACTGTTGGCAGGCGCGAGCCTGCATGCTGAGCAAGCGCTGGAAACGAAACAGAATATCACTGTGACGAAACTGTCGACTCAGCGCCTGATATTGAACATGGGAGGAACTTGCGCGCTCATGGATATCCTGTGCAACGAAATAATAATGCAGCGTGCGGCGAGTTCCGCGTTGACCCCGATCGCCTTTTAGCCGCGTCAGCAATGAAACTTTGGTCTGGTTAAGAATGGTCACCAGGGCGCTGTTGGCCATGGCAACGTCCATCCACGGCAGGTCTGCATCATGCTCGACGTCCGGGTCAAACAGGTTGGCCTTGGCATCCAGATAACTTGCCAATTGGTTGTAACAACGCGCCAGATTTTCCTGCAGAGGTCGGATAGGAAAGATCAGGTGACCAATCAGCGTCAGCAGGTTGTACCACAGGGCGCCAATGATCAGCAGCGTCGGCTGTTGATACCAGGCGTCATACATTGAGGTGCCGAGCATGGTATAGACCGCGATCAGCAAGGCACCAAAAGCAATGGTGGCGTAACGTTGCCCCAGGGCACCCAGCAAAATAAAACCGCAGGTAGAGGCAGTGAGGCCAAGAGCGAACAGCCACGGATAAGGAAACAGCAGCTCAATGGAGGCGGAAGCGACAAAAAAACACACCAGTGTGATCAACAGATTGTGTAGTCTGCCAGCCAGGCGATCGTCCAGATCGGTCAACGCCGCTGCCACCACCCCCAGAGTCAGGGGAATGGTGAGCTTGGGAATGGCTAACCACCAGGGTACGGCGGCCGCACCAGCCAGTGCAATGAAGATGCGCAGATCATAAAGCAGATTACTGTTGTAGGCATAACGGCGTATTGCTGGTGCAAAAGAGAGCACGAAAAACTCCTCAGGCGGAGAAAAAATTAACGCTGCTGATACTGACGTCGGGCATTTTCAGTTCTGGCCTGTTGCGCCATTTCAACGGATACCACTCGTCGCCCGACCGGCCACAGGGCAATGGCGGCGATTTTGAAATTGGCTATACCCACCGGGATGCCAATAATCGTTACACACTGCACAATCCCGGCGGCAATATGCGACAGGCACAGCCACCAGCCGAACAGGATCAGCCAGATAATGTTCAGCAGTGAACCACTGGCGGAAAGCAGTACATTACTTTTTTCCGGGTACAATTCATTAACGTGAATGGCTTCGTTACCGAATGGCAGTAACGACAGCTTGGTGATTTCCCAGCAGGAGCGGGTTAGGGGGAGTGTGATGATCAGCACCACGCTAAACACTGTTGCGACCAGCCAGCCAAGGGTGGTGAAAAAGCCGCCTAACACAAAATTAAGAATATTCAGTACAGTACGCATAGTCGTCATTCTGCTCTAATGATGGCCAAACCGCGATGCGGTGCGTTTGCTATCAAAACGCAAAATCTATTCTACCCTTTTTTTAGCGCTAGAGTGCCACTGCTTATCGCAGGTAAACTGGCAGATATCCGTTATTTAATCTCAACATAGTCATGGCGCGACGATATGGAACTTAAAGCGACATCGCTGGGGAAACACCTGGCTCAACACCCTTATAACCGTGTGCGGTTGCTGCACGCCGGTGTCGAGGTGAGCGGTGAGAAGCATGAATATCTTATTCCTTTCAATCAGTTGATTCATGTTCGGTGTAAGCGGGGCATCGTCTGGGGCGAACTGGAGTTTGAGCTGCCGGAGGAGAAAGTGGTGCGCCTGCATGGTACCGAATGGCAGGAAACTCAGCGCTTCTATCACTATCTCCAGCTGGCCTGGCAGCAGTGGAGCTTGGAGATGAGTGAAGTCAGCGCCGGCGTGTTGCAGCAACAGGTTGAACATATCCAGCGTATTGAACAGCAGGATAAGTGGTTTAAAAAATCCGAGCTGGGCAAGCTGCAGCAACAAATTCGTGAGTCTTTCGGTGCCTTGCCCATGCCGGTGGCGCGGCTGGAGCAATTTGACAATTGTCGGGATGATTATCTGCTTTGTCAGCAATGGCTGCTGCATGGGTTGCACAGTGTCGGGCAGCGTAATCAGCAGTGGACCGAACGTATGCTGGAGAGTTACCACGACTTCTTCCAGAATATCGAAACCTCCCCCCTGAACGACTCGCAAAGCCGCGCAGTAGTTAATGGCGAAGATTCAGTGTTAGTCCTGGCCGGGGCCGGCAGTGGGAAAACCTCGGTGCTGGTGGCGCGAGCCGGTTGGCTGCTGCGTCGCCAGGAGGCTGAACCGGGGCAAATACTGTTGCTGGCGTTTGGCCGTCAGGCGGCGGAAGAGATGAACGAGCGCATTCAGGAGCGTCTGGGCAGCGTGGCGATTCAGGCCAAAACCTTCCACGCATTGGCGCTGCAGATTATCCAGCAGGGCAACCGCAAGGTGCCGGCGATCAGTAAACTGGAAACCGACAGCAAGGCTCGAAGAGCTTTGTTGATAACCCATTGGCAGCAGCAGTGCGCAGAGAAAAAAGCACAGGCCAAAGGGTGGCGTCAATGGTTGCTTGAAGAGCTGGAATGGGAAGTGCCGGAAGGTGATTTTTGGCAGGATAAACGCCTGGCAGAACGGCTGGCGGGCCGACTGGAACGTTGGCTGGGGTTGATGCGGATGCACGGCGGTAGTCAGGCAGAAATGATCGAACAGGCAGATGAAGAGGTCCGTGACCTGTTTTCAAAACGTATCCGGCTGATGGCACCGTTGCTCAAAGCCTGGAAAGGCGCACTGAAAGAGGAAGGCGCGGTAGACTTCTCCGGCCTGATCCATCAGGCGGTCAATATTCTGGAGAAAGGGCGTTTTGTCAGCCCATGGAAACATATCCTGGTCGATGAGTTTCAGGATATCTCACCGCAACGGGCACAGCTGCTGGCGGCGCTACGTAAACAAAACAAACAGACTTGCCTGTTTGCCGTGGGTGATGACTGGCAGGCCATTTATCGTTTCAGCGGTGCTGAACTGACGCTGACCACAGCATTTGCCGAGAACTTTGGCGAAGGGGCACAATGTGCGCTCGATACCACTTACCGTTTCAATGAGCGCATTGGTGAGGTGGCAAACCGCTTTGTACAGCAGAACCCACACCAGTTGAAAAAACCGTTGAACAGCCTGAGTAAAGGCAACAAGAAATCGGTAGTCCTGCTAGCGCATGAACAGCTCGAATATTTGTTGGATAAGCTGAGTAGCTATGCTAAGCCCGAAGAGCGGATTCTGGTGTTGGCACGGTACCATCATCTGAAGCCGCAGGTGTTGTCAAAAGCGGCAACCCGCTGGCCTAAGTTGACCATTGAGTTTATGACCATTCACGCCAGCAAGGGGCAGCAGGCTGAGTACGTGATTATCGCTGGTTTGCACCAGGGTAATGACGGTTTTCCTGCAGTTGCGCGTGAATCGATATTAGAAGACGTTCTGTTGCCGCAGCCGGAAGACTTCCCGGATGCCGAGGAGCGGCGGCTGTTGTATGTGGCGCTAACTCGCGCCAAGCATCAGGTGTGGTTATTGCAGGATCGCGAGCGCCCGTCGGTGTTCGTTGAACAACTGCAGGCTCTTGGCGTACCGTCGCAGAAGAAACCCTAAACCCAATGCCTGGCGAAAACCATGCCGTGCTGGTTACTTCAGACGATCCTGCAAGTAGCGCTGGTAGTCAGGGATGGTGATTTCCACTTCGCTTTTGAACAATGGGGAGTCAATCAGGAAGTCTGCGGTGGAGCGGTTGGTGGCGACGGGGATATTCCATACGGTCGCCAGGCGCAGCAGGGCTTTCACATCCGGATCGTGGGGCACCGCGTTCAATGGATCCCAGAAGAAGATCAACATATCGATTTTGCCTTCGGCGATCAGCGCGCCCACCTGCTGGTCGCCCCCCATCGGCCCGCTCAACATGCTATTTACCGGAATACCGCTGGCTTGCTGGATCAGGTTGCCTGTGGTTCCGGTGGCGTAAAGTTGGTGTTGTTCCAGCACGGACTTATTGTCTTCAACCCATGCTAACAGGGCTTGTTTACGGTGATCGTGCGCCACCAGTGCAATGTGTTTGCGCGCGGCGATAGTGCGGGTAGTAAATTCCATCTGGATTTCCTTCGCTAATCGGGTGATGTGCGACAGATTACTGAAACTGTTTTTCACTGCCTAGCGTTTACACCTGAAAATGCGAAGAAAGCGCGCCTTTAAAAAAGGCGTCATCAATCTTGCTTAGCGCATTGGCTGTTTATTTACCCAATGAAGAAAACGTTTCTGCGTTTCTTTGTCTGCCTGTTGGAACCAGTATTGCAGCATTTGCTCGGAAACGTTTTCACCTTTCAGTGTCTCTGTGGGCGAGTTTAACGCTGCACTCGCCAGCGGTGAACCGGGTGCGGTGGCGCGAACATGGGTGAACGCCGGTACGGAAGCCGGATGTTTCTGACTGTTGTAATCTGCCATCAGCTTTTCCAGGTCGATGTTAAGCGTGATGTCGTCGGGGCGTAATACGTCGTGTTTCATTGCCAATGCATTGCCGTTTTTATCAATTACCTGGTAATTGAACGTTTTATCAAATCGCTGACCATCCCGGACATTTTCAATGCGCGGCAGCTCAATGGCGACGGAGCTGACATTTTGCGTATTGAAGGTGGCGATCAGCGGAGGTGAAGTATAGACAGTTTGTTGGTTTGGCCCTGAGCGTACAGACTTGGCCACTTTAAACAGTAATTGATGTTGTCCGCCATCCAGCTCGAGGCTGTCAGCGCCTTTTAACAACGAACCTGTCATTTTCTTGCCATCGACCACCAGCAGGCCGATGTCAGGAGAGA
This sequence comes from Serratia sp. NA_13, assembly GCF_052691735.1. Taxonomy (NCBI): domain Bacteria; kingdom Pseudomonadati; phylum Pseudomonadota; class Gammaproteobacteria; order Enterobacterales; family Yersiniaceae; genus Serratia; species Serratia sp. NA_13. The sequence continues at coordinate 19,295 of NZ_JBQZFV010000007.1, read as the reverse complement.
GTTTCAGGGTCGTAGCCACGGCAGGCATGCTGATACCGATGCTGAGCAGCGCCGCAACCATCAGACCAAATTTCATTGTTATCTCCATATAAGCGCATCGCTATTAGTGTTGAACACGCCATAGATTGTGTCAAAGTTTTTCAGCATTGCGCTTTTAGTTACAAGTGTACATATTTATATTTATTTTGACACTATTTAGCCTGCAGAGGCTGACAGTGACAGCATCAGACCGCAAAAGTTGCTGGGAGTTTCAGTAACTCAGGGTTGAGCCGATTTTAGGTCAGTGGGTTACACTCGAAACAGGGAAATCCCTCGTCGATAATTGGGAGCGGAAAATGCAAGACAACGATATTGCCAGCCTGCTGCAGCAGGTGAAAACCATTGCGCTGGTGGGTGCCAGTGATAATCCGGCGCGGCCGAGTTTTGGCGTTATGGCCTATCTGCTTGCTCAGGGGTATCAGGTTACGCCGGTCAGTCCAAAACTGGCGGGGCAAACCTTGCTGGGCCAGCAGGCCTATGCCACGTTGAAGGGTATCCCGCACCCGGTGGACATGGTTGACGTGTTCCGTAATTCAGAGGCAGCATATGCGGTAGCGCAAGAGGCCATTGCTATTGGTGCCAAAGTACTGTGGCTGCAAATCGGCGTCATTAATGAACAGGCCGCGGCATTGGCAAACGAGGCGGGGCTGAAGGTGGTGATGGATCGCTGCCCTAAAATCGAAATTCCGCGTTTGGGGCTGGAGCGTTGAAAAAGAGAAGGCCTGGCATTGTGCCAGGCCTTCGTCGTTTGTTTCTCAGGCCTGACGCATCAGTTGCGCAGGCGTGGAGCCTGTAGCTGGTGGCGGATAGACTCCGCCAACTCGTCCAGCGAAGGTTGTTCAGGATGAGCTTCCTGGGCTTCTCCATCTAACTGCGCTTCCGCCAGATAGGTATGCACAGGTTGGCCTTCTTCGTCTTCCATCACCACGTGGTACCAAGGGGCGAAACGTAGATCGGTATTCGCTGCTATTTCATCAGCTTTAGGCTGTTCCATAGAGTATTCAGGGTCGATATCAATCACCACCCCCAAGTACCCCAGCAGCTTATGCCGAACCTGTTGTCCGATACCGAATTTGCTGGCAATCATGATGACCTCCTGAGAAACAGTGCCTTGCTCTCTATATGAGGGCAAAACAGCGTATTTCAAGTTACATCACCCGACACGCAAACCCTTTCAAATACAGCCCTTCAGGATAAGTCGCGATAACCGGGTGATCGGCAGCCTGACGATACTGCTCTATAAATTGTACATCACGCCCGGCATCTACAGCGGCATCGGCCAAAATTTTCTGGAATAAATCGGTTGGCATCAGACCGGAACAAGAGAAACTGAGCAAAATGCCGCCTGGGTTCAGCAGCTGCAGCGCCAACATGTTGATATCTTTGTAACCGCGGCAAGCGCCGGCCAGCTGGTTCTTGTTTTCGACGAACTTCGGCGGATCCATAATAATCAGGTCGAATTTTTCCCCCTGGGTGCGATAAGCGCGTAGCAGTTGGAACACGTCATCACGGACAAATTCGGCTTTGCTCAGGTCTAACTGGTTCAGTTCGACGTTCTGTTTGGCGATATCCAATGCAGCTTGCGACGTATCAACGCTGATCACCTGAGTACAGCCACCCATCAGAGCTGATACGGCGAAGGCACCGGTATAGGAAAAGCAGTTAAGTACGCGGCGGCCGGCGGAATAGTTACGTGCGGCCAGACGGCTGTCGCGTTGGTCGAGGTAAAAACCCGTCTTATGGCCTTGCTGAATATCCACTAGCAGCTTCATGCCATGTTCGGTGATAGGCAGCAGAGCAGGGGGCAGATCGCCCACGACTTGGCCCTGAGCCAAGGGTAAACCTTCTTTTTTACGTACCGCGACGTCTGAACGATCGTAGATGGCACATTCCGGGTAACAATGCTGCAAAGCGGTAATCAACGCGGCACGCTGATATTCAGCGCCAGCGGACAGCAACTGCAACACCAGGAAGTTCTGGAAGCGATCGATAGTAATGCCCGGCATACCGTCGGATTCGCCGGCGATCAGGCGGTAGCCGTCCAGCCCATCACGTTTGGCAATCCAATCACGCCAGCTTTGCGCCTGTTGTAAACGGCGGATGAAGAATTCGATGTTAATCTCTTCGTCCGGTAAAAAGGTCCAGACGCGGGCGCGGATTTGCGACTCTGGAGAGTAGGCTCCGCGAGCCAGCCATTTGCCGTGGGCGTCGTGAATATCGATGGTTTCGCCAGAAAGGGCTTTACCTTCGACACGTTGAACAGCGCCGGAAAACACCCACGGGTGGCGACGGAGTAAGGACTTTTCACGTCCTTTGGCGAGAAACAGGCGTACGGTCATAATTAAGAATGCTGCCAGCTAGATAAAATGAGTGGCATCGCCGTGCAGACGCACAGGCAATACCATAAACGAAAGTCGATAAGGGGGCGATTATGACACAAGTTTGCATTGCTGCGTATGTCTATGGCGTGGTGCAAGGAGTGGGATTTCGTTACAACACCCAGCATCAGGCGACGGCATTGGGGTTAAGCGGCTACGCGCGTAATCTTGATGATGGGAGCGTTGAAGTACTGGCCTGCGGCGAACAACCGCAGGTGGACAAGCTGGTGGAATGGCTGAAAAATGGCGGACCGCGCAGTGCACGGGTCGATCGCGTGCTGGTGGAGCCGCGAGGCACGGCTGATTTTCAAGGCTTCGGCATTCGCTATTAGCGTTTCAGATACATTTTACCGGTTTCGGCAGGCCGGCTATCTTGGTTGCCTGCTTGGCCGGGCCTTTGGGGAATAAACGGTAGAGATAACGGCTGTTGCCTTTCTCTTCGCCGTACTTCTGCGCCATGGCCTTGACCAGCATGCGGATTGCCGGTGAAGTATTAAATTCCAGGTAAAAGCCGCGTACGAAACGCACCACTTCCCAATGTGCTTCGGTTAGCGTTACTTCTTCCTCTGCGGCCAGCAGCGGTGCCAGGGCCTCATGCCAATCGGCGCTGTTTTTCAGGTAACCCTGTGCGTCAGTTTCAATAACCTGACCTTGATACTCCAACATACTGCCTCGGTAATGGGTAATTCAGAACGGCCGTCAGTTTAGCAAACTTTTGTCGCTGCAAAAACAAAGCCCCGCGGGAGCGGGGCCAACACACCTGACAAGGTTCTTGGCAGTTAAAAGTCCCGTTTTGAGGGCTAATAAAAACAAAGGATTATATCTTCTGATTTAGCCCAAACACCCGAAAACCACGTTTTTCGGGTGTTTGTCATCAAACAAAGCCCCGCGGGAGCGGGGCCTTGGGCCTTTCTCAGGCGTTAAATCAGTTGCTGCGTGCGAAGCCCAGAATGCTCAACAGGCTGATGAACATGTTGTACAGCGAAACATACAGGCTAACGGTAGCGCGGATGTAGTTGGTTTCGCCGCCGTGGATAATATTGCTGGTCTCCCACAGGATGGCACCGGCGGAGAACAGGATAAACAGCGCGCTAATGGCCAGATGCAGGGCTGGGATCTGCAGGAACAGGTTGGCGATGACCGCAACCAGCAGCACCACGAAACCGGCCATCATCATCCCGGAAAGGAACGACATATCCTTGCGGGTAGTCAGTACATAGGCGGAACAGCAGAAGAACACCACCGCGGTGCCACCCAGCGCCAGCATGATCAGGTCACCGGCTCCGGTATTAATGAACGAACTGAGGATCGGCCCCAGAGCGTAGCCCATAAAACCGGTCAACGCGAAGGCTGCCAGAATACCGGCTGGGCTGTTTGCCAGCTTATGGGTCAGGAACATCAACCCATAGAAACCGACCAGCATCAGCAACAGGCCCGGTGCCGGCAGCCCCAGCATGGTGCTGGCGGTAGCGGTAAGTGCCGAAAATGCCAACGTCAGTGAAAGCAGGAAGTAGGTGTTACGCAGAACCTTATGCGTACTCAGTAACGAGTCGCGTGAGGAAGATGAGACGACAATGCGGTCCATAATGATCTCTCTTATCAGGTCATCACAAAATTAGTGATGATGATAGGCAGCGCAAGCGTTTGATTAAAGTTTGTTTACCAATCTTTACCCTTAGTTATCATTGTTGCAACCTTGAGCCGGAGTTGGCGTTTTATTCAACGCTCACACGCCAGGTGCTGTTTTTTCGCTCGGTTGAACGGTGATGGGCTTTACAAGCGGATCGGCTATGTTTATAGTTCGGCTCGTTGCGGAGGGGTGGCCGAGTGGCTGAAGGCAACGGTCTTGAAAACCGTCGACGGGAAACCGTTCCAGAGTTCGAATCTCTGCTCCTCCGCCATTTTTTTAGCTCATGTCATTGATTGACATGAGCTTTTTTGTTTTACGTTCCCCTCGTTATGCCATCCAGTATGCCAATTCCGTCTGGCTTGAGCTGGTAGCCTTGAGAATACATCGGACAGGTTATCATCCATCTCCGGTTTCATTTCTTTGCCAGTGCTCCCGGATAGTGTCTGGCGATAATGTCATTCAGCTTAACAACCAGTTCCGAACGCTTAAATGTGATATGTGCCGTTCCCTTCTGAAAGTATTTAATAGTAAACATTTCATCCTCATAATGGGTGCTGTGCCGGTTTTCATGGATATGAGCGCCGAGACGGCGGGTAACGTCGGCGCGGCTGTCGGGAATGGGCTGCCCATCAAGGATCATCAGCATGCGTTCAAGGTCGGTTAACCGATCCCGCTGCCAGCTCCAGCTAAGCCTAAATCCCCACCGGTCGCATTTCACCAGTGCGGTCACGATGATTTTCTTGCCAAACTTACAGGGCGAGTTCGTCTTAAAATTCCATGATAGGCTTTTGAATATATTAATGACACCGCGTTCAAACACGTCACCCTTGCTCTGATGTAGTTGCTCAAAGGTACTGATAATATTGGCTTCAGAGATCTCAGGAATCTCATCCTTTTCCAGACTGTTATACCACTGGTCTCTGGCCTGAGCGTCCATGAGCGATAGCATTCCGGACTTCTTCACCAGGTCTCGCCATATACCGCGATCGATATTGCGGGTGATGACTTTCATCGCCGTTTCTGTTTTCTCCATCAGCCAGCATCAGCGCCTCCTGTATCCTGCAGGTGATTTGCCGGTCGGAATCGCTTGGGGTCTGCATGTCCCGACGGGGGGGGACAGTGCGCCAGCAGGACCGCTGCTGCGTTGTGCTCCAGCGCCGACTTCACCATTTCGCGGGGATGGACTTTGGTACTGTTAATACTGCCGGTAAACAAGGTTTCATGGGGCAACAGACGGTGTTGATTGTCGAGGTAAAGCACCATAAAGGCTTCACGCTCCAGTCGCGAGCGGCATTTGCGGAGGTGAAATAAACACCTGGTTGCCATAGATGCTGTTCCAGCAAGGCTGCTGTGCTTCAGAGTGTTGCACTCGAGATAGGCGGAGATGCAGCCGCAACATGTGAAGCCATTAGTAGCAGATGGAATAAGGGGCTTTCGAGTGACATGTAAATCGCCTGAAGATGTTGATGTGGCAGATGTACGGACGGACTGGGTTCGAGCTACTGAGGTGGTGGGGGCACGATGGGGGCCACCTGGGTTTCGGAATGCTCATTTTTAATCCGTTGATGACAGCTAAGTTTCTGTTGGCCGGGGATGAGTCGGTGTGCAAAGCTGCTTTTCAGTTGAATGACCTACATGCTGCCGTCTTGGCACCGCTACGAATTACATTGCAGCCTGAGTGGTAAACAGATGTTCTCAGCCAGATTGCACAATCAATGATTTCTTCTCGAGTCCCACCCTGTGAAAATCAGTAAACATCATTTAAGTGAAAGACAGAAATCTTTGCTACTGAGACGGGCCGTTATCTTTTTGTTTGTTCAGTCATGCGCAGCCTCTCATTTTTTTATAAATTATAAAATCAGGCTTTTCTCGCAAAACGGTCGCAATTTGTTCAATTTTAACCTTAAGTCGGATTGATCATTTACCGCACACCCTTATCCCATGCGGTTTATGGTGGTTATCTAGGAAAGCTCTTATTAATCAACTGGATGATCTTTTTTTTGTTAAAAGCATAAACCGTAACACTTAGTTACAAATAATGAGTTTTAATCATATTCATAATGTTTTTACACTCAAATCAATAGGTAACATTCTGAAATCATCACTTTTCAGATAAAGACCTAAAAATACTGTGTCATGCTCGCTAGTGAATGGAATGCGCTCGCTTTTGACCCCAGTTTTGATTTGCGCCGGATGGCGCGAGCAGGGATGTTGTTTTGGCAAGGTAAGCCTTTCTTATTAATTTCTCACTGGCATTGACCGTTTCTACTACTCCATAGAACAGGGACAGCCATGTCTAACTCTTCCTTTCAGTCCGAAATCCCTAAAGCGCGCATTAATCTGAAACTCGATTTGCATACGGGGGGCGCGAGCAAGAAAACTGAGCTCCCCCTGAAATTACTGGTGGCGGGCGACTTCAGTAATGGTCAGGAGTCTGCACCACTGTCTGAGCGCAAAAAAGTTAACTTGAACAAAAATAATTTTGATTCAGTTCTTTCCGAATATTCCCCAAAAGTCAATCTGACCGTTAAAAACACGCTTGCCAATGATGGTAGTGAAGACAATATCAGTCTGACCTTCCAGAGCATGAAGGATTTCACCCCTGAGCAGGTTGCCCGTCAAATACCTCAGTTGAAGGCGATGCTTTCCATGCGCAACCTGCTTCGCGATTTAAAAGCGAACCTGCTGGACAATCAGGCTTTCCGAAAAGAGCTGGAAAAAATTCTGCTCGACCCGGCATTAAGTGCAGAACTCAGAGCCGAACTTTCAGCCCTGGCTCCGAAACAGCCATAACGGTCACGATGATTTAATGGATTAATAAGGAAGATGCTGATGTCTGTAAAAAATGAGAATGCGGCTGGTAGCGAGAGTGTGGTGCTGGAACGTCCTGCTGCGGGTGGCGTTTACGCGTCCCTGTTTGAAAAAATCAACCTGAACCCGGTCTCTGAGCTGAGCGCGTTGGACATCTGGCAGGACGCGCAGGCGATGTCGGATGCGACCGCGGATGAACGTTTAACGGCGGGGATGCAGGTGTTCCTGGAGTGCCTGACAAAATCGGGCTCAAGAGTTGAAAAACTCGACAAAAACCTGATTGACCACCATATCGCGGAACTGGACTACCAGATTAGTCGTCAGCTGGATGCGGTAATGCATAGCGAAGAATTCCAGGCGGTAGAAAGTCTGTGGTGTGGTGTTAAGTCCCTGGTTGACAAAACCGATTTTCGCCAGAACGTGAAGGTTGAACTGCTGGATATGTCCAAAGAAGACCTGCGTCAGGACTTCGAAGACAGCCCGGAAATCATCCAGAGTGGACTGTATAAACACACCTATATTGATGAGTATGACACCCCGGGCGGTGAGCCGCTTGGCGCGCTGATTTCCGCTTACGAATTTGATGCCTCGGCGCAGGACGTGGCGCTGTTGCGTAACATTTCCAAAGTGTCAGCGGCGGCGCACATGCCGTTTATCGGTTCGGCGGGGCCGAAGTTCTTCCTCAAAGACAAGATGGAAGAGGTGGCGGCGATTAAAGACATTGGCAACTACTTTGACCGTGCGGAGTACATCAAGTGGAAATCCTTCCGCGAAACGGATGATTCCCGCTATATCGGCCTGGTGATGCCACGCGTGCTGGGTCGCCTGCCGTATGGCCCGGATACCGTGCCGGTGCGCAGCTTCAACTACGTTGAGGAAGTGAAAGGCCCGGATCACGACAAATACCTGTGGACCAACGCCTCGTTTGCGTTCGCATCCAACATGGTGCGTAGCTTCATTAACAACGGCTGGTGTGTACAAATTCGTGGTCCGCAGGCCGGTGGTGCCGTCCAGGACCTGCCTATCCACCTGTATGATCTGGGTACCGGCAATCAGGTGAAAATCCCGTCTGAGGTGATGATCCCGGAAACCCGCGAATTTGAATTTGCCAACCTGGGCTTTATCCCGCTAAGTTATTATAAAAACAGAGATTATTCCTGTTTCTTTAGCGCTAACTCCACCCAGAAGCCAGCACTGTATGACACCGCCGATGCGACGGCCAACAGCCGTATTAACGCCCGTCTGCCGTACATCTTCCTGCTGTCGCGTATTGCCCACTACCTGAAGCTTATCCAGCGTGAAAACATCGGCACCACCAAAGACCGCCGTTTGCTGGAGCTGGAGCTCAACACCTGGGTGCGCAGTCTGGTCACCGAAATGACCGATCCGGGCGACGAGCTGCAGGCGTCTCACCCGCTGCGTGACGCGAAAGTGGTGGTGGAAGATATTGAGGACAACCCAGGCTTCTTCCGCGTGAAGCTGTATGCCGTGCCGCACTTCCAGGTGGAAGGGATGGACGTCAACCTGTCGCTGGTTTCCCAGATGCCGAAGGCGAAATCATAAGCTAAGGCAGGAAGCCAATGAAAACGGAACAACCGTTATGGGGCAGAGGCGTTATGGTCTCTCCCCAGCACTTTCAGCAACAGGCCGCGTATGCGGCCTGGTCTGCGGAATGCATCGCCCGACTGGGTCTATCCCATCCCTGGGGTATGATTGATGCCACTTTTGAACTGGATGCACTGAAACTGGGCCGCCTGCAGGCTCGTCATCTGCACATCCGTTTCCCCGATGGCACGCTTATCGACACGGATAATGCTGACGACCTGCCACCAGTGCTGGCGCTTGAGAGTGAATCACAGGACGTGGTGGTGGTTCTGGCCCTTCCGCTGCTGCGGGCGAATGGCGGTAACTGTCTTAAACCCGATGAGGTGGCCGATCGCCCTGTTCGCTATCGCCAGCGCTGGCGGGATGTCCGTAACACCTTTGGGGACGATACCCGCCAGATTGCGGTGATGCAGCCTGAGCTGACGCTGCGGTTCGCCCATCAGAACAACAGTGATTACCTGACCTGCCCGGTTGCCCGTCTGCAGCAGGATTCGCAGGGGAGCTGGGCACTCGATGAAACCTATCTTCCGCCACTGCTGGCTCTGCAGGGCAGTCACTGGCTGGTAACTCAGCTGGAACAGCTGATGACGCAACTGCGAGCCCGTCTGAGTCGCCTGATGGCAATGCGCCGGGAAAGTAACGAACGCATGGCCGATTTTGCCGTGGCTGATGTGTCTCTATTCTGGTTGCTCAATGCCCTGAACAGCGCAGAACCTGTGCTCGGGCAGTTTCAGCGACACCCGCAAAGCCCGCCTGAACGTTTGTATCCGGAGCTGGCACGCCTTGCGGGCAGCCTGCTGACCTTCTCGCTGGAACACCAGGTGAGTGCTATTCCTGTCTGGCAGCATGAGCAACTGAATAACGTCTTCCCGCCGCTCTTTGACTTACTGGGCGATCTGCTGGAGGCCAGTCTGCCGTCGCGTGTGGTAGCGATTGAGCTTGAGCATGATGTCCGGCTTCACTTCTGGCAGGCGCGTCTGCATGACCCACGCCTGCGCGAAGGGGCGGATTACTACCTCTCCGTGCGCTCATCGATGCCGGTGGCACAACTGCAGGAACAGTTCCCGCGTCAGTGCAAGGTCGGCAGTCCCGATCATGTCAGGAGTATCGTCAATTCATCACGGGTGGGTGTGCCGCTGACGCCGCTGCGTCATGTGCCGGCCGCCATTCCACTGCGTCTGGAAAACCAGTATTTCAGCCTCGATGTCTCTCATCCTCTGGCCACCGAAATGCTCCAGGGTGGGACCTGTATGTTTTACGTTCCGGGCATGCTCGGCGAGCCTGAACTTGAACTCTTTGCGGTACTGAGAACATGAGTGAGCGCAAACGCGGCGTGGCCGCGTCCATTGATATTGATGCCCTGCTGCAGGACACCTGGCTGCAGGTGATCAGCCTGCGTCACGGCCCGACGTTTCAGGATGGAGAAGGGCGCACGCTGTGGGAGCGCTGCATTGCTGATGTCGAACGTGTGCAGCGTGAACTGAAGGCGAGCGAACTCGATGAAGCCAGCTGTCAGCATATTCTCACTGCACAGTGTGCGCTGCTTGATGAGGCGGTCAAAGGTCGCGGTGTGGAGGATGACGCCTGTGTGCAGTGGTATGACATTCCCCTGCAGGGGCACTTCCTCGGCACCATGGATGCCGGTGATACGTTGTGCGCCCGAATGCGCGATGTGCTGCGTGAACCAGATCCTGACAATGCCGTTGTGACCTGCTTTCAGCGGGTCATGATGCTGGGGTTCCTCGGCAGTTTCCGCTCCCTGAGCGACACGGAGCGCCAGAAACTCGTTAACGCGCTCAGTGAACATGTCACGCCGTTCAGCTATCCACAAACTCATCCGGTACTGGCGGAAAGCCGTGCCGGACGGGGAATGGGCGGCTGGTTGGCGTCATGGCCCGTGCGTATTGGCCTGAGCGTGGTGGTGGTTGCTGCGCTCTGGTGGGGACTGAGCCACTGGCTGGATCAAACGCTGCTGACCCTGTTGCCGGGAGCCGTGAAATGAGTCCTGCACAACAGCGCGGGCTTGCGCTGTGGGCCGCCCTGCTGAGTGCAGTGGTTTGCCTGGGTTTTCTGCCAGTATCCCGGCTGGTTTCTGTGCTCGTTCTGCTTACCGTTCTGGGGCTTATCCTGGCGTTCTGGACTGTCGCCAGCCGTCGTGCGGAGCATGACGTCACCCTGAGTCTGGACGACCTTCCGGAAGCCACTTACCGTCAGCCTGTGGTGCTGTTATGTGGCGATCTGCCGCTGGCCTGGCCGCAGCAGTCGCCGGTGCTTACGGTTACACAGGGATGCTGGATCCGCGTGGAGGAGCAGCAGGATCTGGAGCAGGCCGCCCGTCAGGTACTGCGGCTGCGCCCTGACTGGGGGCGTCAACTGTCGGTGATGGTCAGCGTCTGTCCGCAGAAACACGCCGACAGCGAGCGGCTTACCAGCCGTCTGCTGGCCCTGCGCTGGCAAATCAGCCAGTTGCGTAAAGAGACGGGGCATTCTGTGCCGCTGGTTCTGAATGGTCAGGTTGGCAGCGCGATGACGAATGAGTTGCTCTGGCAGGCGGCTATCCCGGGGGAAGGGGTGAGGGTCTGGCGTGAATCTTCAGCGCCGAGTTCAATCGCTGCTTGGGTTACCACCGGTGGGTCGCCTGCAATGCAGCAACAGGTGCTGATGAACAGCCTGATGGGCTGGTTCCATCAGCACGTCAACGCTGTCTTTATGGATGAGAACCCCGATGTTCCTGTCATTGCACCTGCCGCGGTGCTGTGGGGAATGGGATCCATCCTTGCCGGAAGCCTGGCCACGTCGGTCTGGACGGCGTGGTTGTCCCGTCACACTGCGATGCAGCAGGTGGCGGGTTGGCAGCCGGTGGGAACGGACAGCACGGTAATTTCCCCCTTCCCGGATTTTATTTTGCCGCTGCTGCCGGAAGGGCGAGGCCTGACGCCGCGTGGGCGAGCCTTCCGTTGTGCGCTCGGGATCTTCACGCTGGCGGCCATTGCTGCGCTGCTCAGCAGTGGATGGAACAATCGCCAGCTGCTGCAGCGTGTGAGCTTCGATATTGCCCGCTATGACCGTATCCCGATGCATGATTTCGGACCGAAAGCCAAGGCCGTTGCCGTTCTGCGTGACGATGCGGCAGAGCTGGATGAACAGGCGCGTAATGGCGTACCGGCGCGGATGGGCCTCGGTCTATATCAGGGAGAGCGTCTGCGAATGCCGGTGCTGGATGCGATCCGCTCCTGGGTGCCTCCGCCACCGCCGCCAAAACCACAGCCGAAACCCAAACAGGCACCGAAAATTGTCCGTCTCGACAGCATGTCGCTGTTCGATTCCGGCAAATCTGACCTAAAGGCTGGCTCAACCAAAATGCTGGTGACTTCTCTGGTTGGTATCAAGGCAAAGCCGGGCTGGCTGATTGTGGTCAGTGGGCATACCGACAACACCGGCAACCCGAAACTCAATCAGACGTTATCCCTGAAGCGTGCCGAAGCGGTACGCGACTGGATGCGTGATACCGGCGATGTGTCGGAGAGCTGTTTTGCGGTTCAGGGCTATGGCGAAAGCCGTCCGATCGCAACTAACGACACGCCGGAAGGGCGTACGCTTAACCGGCGTGTCGAAATCAGTCTGGTACCGCAGGCAGATGCCTGCCAGATACCGGGCAACACCCCGGCGTCATCGGATGATGACGTTTCGTAAAACAAGATACACAAAATCATTCGGGCTGGGTCGCGGCGGCAACTGAATGTGTCCCCGGGGGCAGAGATAACTCTGTGACCGGGGCAAATGTAGGCAGCCAACAAAGAGGCAGCCTGAAGGATGAAGTGTATAAATGGAGATAATATCATGGCAATTCCAGTCTATCTTTGGCTGAAAGACGACGGCGGCGCGGACATCAAAGGTTCCGTAGACGTGCAGGATCGCGAAGGCAGCATCGAAGTGGTGGCACAGGAGCATAACCTGTACATCCCGACCGATAACAACACCGGCAAGCTGACCGGCACCCGTATCCACACCCCGTTCCTGTTCACCAAGGAAATCGACTCCTCCAGCCCGTACTTGTACAAGGCGGTGACCACTGGCCAGACCCTCAAGTCTGCCGAATTCAAGTGGTACAAAATCAACGACGCGGGCCAGGAAGTGGAGTACTTCAACACCAAACTGGAAAACGTGAAGGTGGTGAAAGTGAATCCTGAAATGTACGACATCAAGGATCCTTCTAAAGAGAAACACAACCACCTCGAGCGTATTGAACTGCGTTACGAAAAAATCACCTGGACCTACAAAGACGGCAACATCATTCATTCCGATTCCTGGAACGAACGCGCCACCGCGTAAGCCTGTGAGCGGACAGTCTCCTCTGTCCGCTTTTTTCTTTTTTGCTGAACGCCTGCGGATGCGGACCTTCAGCAAAGAAAACCACAATCTGCCTGCCAGCCCGACCTTGTGCGCTTTGGTCTCCTGAACAACGGGAAACAGCGAGGGGCGGTAGCGTGTCCAGGAACCGACAAAGAGAGAGATTCATGGAAAACCCAGCTATCCTGTTGCGACGTCTGAACCCTTACTGTGCCCGTGCGATGGAAGGGGCGGCCTCCCTGTGCCAGACCCGTGCCCATGCGGAAATCCTGCCAGAGCACTGGTTGCTGAAACTGCTGGAGCAGGGCGAAGGTGACCTCACGGTGCTGGCGCGTCGCTACGAATGGGACATGGACGGCCTATGGCAGGATTTACTCGGCTGGCTGGGTACGCTGCCGCGTTCTGTACGCGGGCGGCCGGAATTGTCCGACAGCATTCAGATGCTGATGCAGGAAGCCTGGATGCGGGCGTCACTGGCAGGCGAAGAACATATCCGCAGTGTGCATCTGCTGATGGCATTGGTGAATAAACCCAAACTGGCGCGTTGTGACGGTCTGTGGCCGTTGTTGACGCTGGGGCAAAGCCAGCTGGAGCGCCTGCGCCCGCTGCTCGATGCGCAGTCCGATGAACGTCCGGACGTCCAGCAGGACGCGGAGTTGGCGCAGAGCCACGGTGGCGAAGTGGAGTTTATAGGCCGCCCGGCCGGGGCTGAGATAAAAGAAGGCGAACTCAATCCTGCGCTACAGAACGCACTGGATAAATTCACCCTCGACGTCACCGCCAAAGCGAAAGAGGGCAAGATTGACCCGGTGTTCGGCCGTGACACGGAAATCCGCCAGATGGTCGACATTCTCTCCCGCCGTCGTAAAAACAACCCGATCCTGGTCGGCGAACCAGGTGTCGGTAAAACCGCTCTGGTCGAAGGCCTGGCGCTGCGTATTGCCGAGGGCAACGTACCGGAATCCCTCAAACCGGTCATCCTGCGCACCCTTGATCTAGGCCTGTTGCAAGCGGGTGCAGGCGTGAAAGGCGAGTTTGAACAGCGTCTGAAAAACGTCATCGACGCGGTGCAGCAGTCGCCAGTGCCGATATTGCTGTTTATCGATGAAGCCCACACCATTATCGGGGCCGGTAACCAGGCGGGCGGCGCGGATGCGGCTAACCTGCTGAAACCGGCACTCGCCCGCGGCGAACTGCGCACCATCGCCGCGACCACCTGGTCTGAATACAAACAATATTTTGAGCGTGATGCCGCGCTTGAGCGTCGTTTCCAGATGGTGAAAGTCGACGAGCCGGATGACGACACTACCTGCCTGATGCTCCGTGGCCTGAAATCCCGCTATGCCGAACACCACGGCGTACATATCACCGACGACGCCGTGCGCGCTGCCGTTACGCTGTCGCGCCGGTATCTGACCGGACGCCAGTTGCCGGACAAGGCCGTTGACCTGCTGGATACCGCGGCGGCCCGCGTGCGTATGAGTCTCGACACGGTGCCGGAACAAATTGTGCGCCTGAAAGCACAACTGACCGCACTGGAACTGGAAGAGCAGGCGTTACTGGAAGATATCGCCGCCGGCAGTCACCGTCATGGTGACCGCCTGGGTGCCATTGAGCAGCAGCGGACTGAACTGGAAGCGCGTATTCAGGAGCAGGAGACGCGTTTCAGTCACGAAAAGGCGCTGGCGCAGCAGCTGATGGCCAGCCGGCAGGATATCAGTCAGCAGGCTGAGATTTCCGACCTGCAGCAGCAGTTGGAACAGGCACAGCAAGGCGACGTGCTGGTTCAGGTGGATGTGGACACCCGCACGGTTGCCAATGTGATTGCCGACTGGACCGGCGTACCGCTGTCCTCCCTGATGAAAGACGAGCAGACCGAACTGCTGACGCTGGAAAATGAAATCGGCAAACGCGTGGTCGGGCAGGACGTGGCGCTCAACGCCATTGCCCAGCGTTTGCGCGCAGCCAAAACGGGCCTTACTTCTGAGAGCGGCCCGCAGGGGGTGTTCCTGCTGGTCGGCCCGAGCGGTGTGGGGAAAACGGAAACCGCGCTGGTGCTGGCGGATGTGCTGTACGGCGGCGAGAAGTCACTCATCACCATCAACCTGTCCGAGTACCAGGAGCCGCACACGGTGTCGCAGCTGAAAGGCTCGCCGCCGGGCTACGTGGGTTACGGTCAGGGCGGCATACTCACCGAAGCGGTACGCAAGCGTCCGTACAGCGTGGTGCTGCTCGATGAAGTGGAGAAGGCTCACCGGGATGTGATGAACCTGTTCTATCAGGTGTTCGACCGGGGCTTTATGCGCGACGGCGAAGGGCGTGAAATCGACTTCCGCAACACCGTTATCCTGATGACCTCGAACCTCGGCAGCGACGACCTGATGCAACTGCTCGATGAGCAACCAGAAGCGACGGAAGGCGATTTGCAGGAACTGCTGCGCCCAATGCTGCGTGACCACTTCCAGCCCGCGCTGTTGGCGCGTTTCCAGACCGTGATTTACCGCCCGCTGGCGGAAGTTGCCATGCGTACCATCGTGGAAATGAAACTCGACCAGGTCAGTAAGCGCCTGAACCGTCACTACGGCCTGACCACACACATTGATGAGAGCCTGTATGACGCGCTGACCGCCGCCTGCCTGCTGCCCGATACCGGCGCGCGTAACGTCGACAGCCTGCTCAATCAGCAAATCCTGCCGGTGCTGAGCCAGCAGTTGCTCACCCATATGGCCGCCAGACAGAAACCACAGTCGTTACGTCTTAACTGGAGTGAGGAAGAGGGGATCGGGCTGGAGTTTGACCGGACACAAGGAGTGCACGCATGAGCATCAATCCCGCGATCATATTCAGCCACAATCATCACCAGCTGTCGGTGAAGGGATGTGAAGCGGATCTCGATGTACTGGCCTTTGAAGGCGATGAAACCCTGAGCCAGCCTTTCAGCTACCGCATTGAGTTTACCAGCCGCGACCACGGCATCAGCAAAGAAATGATGCTGATGAAAGCGGCCTCACTGACGCTACAGGCCCCGGTGGAACAGGGTTACGGCATCAAAATGCAGCAGGCCGTGCGCACCCTTCAGGGAGTAGTGAGTGGTTTTGAACGTCTCAACACCTCAAAGGATGAAACCCATTATGCTCTGACGCTCCAGCCACGTCTGGCGCTGCTTGATCGTTCGCATCAGAACGCCATTTATCAGGATATGTCGGTCCCACAAATCGTGGAAAAAATCCTGCGCGAACGTCACGGCATGCGCGGTCAGGATTTTCTGTTCTCGCTGTCAAAAGAATACCCGCGCCGAGAGCAGGTGATGCAATACGGCGAGGATGACCTGCACTTTATTACCCGCCTGCTGGGGGAAGTTGGCATCTGGTTCCGCTTTACCACTGATTCGCGACTGAACATCGACGTCGTGGAGTTTTACGACAGCCAGCAGGGGTATGAAAAAGGCCTGACGCTGTCATCGGTTCCGCCATCCGGCCAGCACTCGCAAGGCGTGGACTCGGTCTGGGGCATGGAGAGTCATCATAACGTGGTGCAGAAGCAGGTCAGCACCCGTGATTACAACTACCGGCGGGCCACGGATGACATGAACACCCAGGTGGATGCGACCCGCGGCGACAGCACCACCTACGGCGATGCCTATCACTATGCCGATAACTACCTGACGCAGGGCAGTACCTATGACCGCAATCCGGCACTGGAGTCCGGGGCGTTTTATGCCCGCATTCGTCATGAACGCTATCTGAACGGCCAGACGCAGACCCGCGCAATCTCCAGTTGCCCGACACTGGCGCCCGGCCAGGTGCTGAAAGTCACCGGTGGCTATGAAGTGGCGGAGGCGTTCAGCCAGGGTGTACTCATTACCGGGATGAAAAGTGCGGCCCGCCGTGATAAAGATTTTGAAGTGCATTTCAGCGGTATCCCGGACAGCACCGATGTTAGCTTCCGCCCGGAGCCGGGCAAACGCCCGCAGATGGCGGGGACCCTACCGGCCCGCGTCACCAGCACCACCGAAAATGACACCTACGGGCATATCGATAAAGACGGCCGCTATCGCGTCAACATGTTGTTTGACCGTGATAACTGGGAGACCGGATTCGAGAGCCTGTGGGTGCGCCAGTCCCGTCCCTATGCCGGCGACACCTATGGCCTGCACCTGCCGCTGCTGGCGGGCACCGAAGTGGCGATAGGGTTTGAAGACGGCAACCCGGACCGGCCGTACATCGTCGGCGTGCTGCACGACTCGGCCCACGGCGACCACGTCACCATCCGCAACTACAAACGTAACGTGCTGCGCACGCCGGCGAACAACAAAATCCGCCTCGATGACGAGCGCGGGAAAGAGCATATCAAGGTCAGCACGGAATACGGCGGCAAAAGCCAGCTGAACCTTGGACATCTGGTCGACAGCGAAAAACAACAGCGCGGTGAGGGGTTTGAGCTCAGAACCGACAGCTGGGGAGCCATCCGGGCGCAGAAAGGGATTTTTATCAGCGCTGACGGCCAGGCAAAGGCGCAGGGTCAGGTGCTGGAGATGCAGCCGGCGGTCAGTCTGCTGAAAGGGGCCGTTAATCAGATCACTGAATGGGGAAGCATCACCCAGACGCATCATAATTTTTCCCCAGATACGGATCCGCTTGGAGTATTGGTTAATGGGGCCAGTGAACTGAAAGAAGCAGCCTTACTGATGAGCGCGCCAAAAGGTATCGCTGCTGTAACCCCTGAAACTACGCTGTTGCACAGCGGAAAAGGCCTGTACCTGCAGAGTCTGGGGGAAGTGAATATTGCCACGGCGCAACGCTATTCAGTCAATGCCAGCAAAGCGATATCCCTGTTGGCCAAGGATGAAGGGATGCGTCTGGTGTCGGCCAAGGGGGCGCTGACGGTGGAATCTCATGCCGATACCTTATCGCTGACGTCACTAAAAGATATCACCGTCCAGTCCACGCAGGGGCACCTGCAACTGACGGCGAAAAACGGTATCACTATCGGCTGTGGCGGCGCCTACATCCGCCTTACGCCACAGGGGGAAGTCGAAATTCACGGGCCTGGATTAATCAGTCTGAAGGGGCAGCATAACTTACAGGGGCCCGCCAGCGAGGATTTCCCACTGCCTGAATTACCGGCGTCGGTATGTAAAGAGTGCCTGAAGAAAGCGCAGGCGCAGGCGCAGGGCTTCGTGCCCAGGGAGGCATAAATGACCACGCTATGGATTGGGGAAGTGGCAGCGGCTTGCCGGGTATCCGCCGTCGATTATCTTGATATTATCATCGATCAGGCCGGGCTGGACTTCAGCGTTATCCCGGCGCTGAATGCGCTGTCGGTACCCTGGCTGTCGCTTTATCGTGGCTTGCCGGAAGAATTTATTGTCGATGACGCGCCGTTGGTTGCGCGCCTGGTCCTTGATGATATTCAGCAGATGGCGTGGTTGCAGGAAATCAGCCAACAGGCTGCCGTTAAGGCGCCGTTGCTGCTGTTGTGCTCCGCCTGGGCCTTGCCCTCCCTGGCGGACTGGCTGACGCAGTGTATGGATTGCCTACAGGAAGGCAGAGGCGGGATTTTACGCTTTTACGATACGCGGATATTCCCGCTGCTTTTTACGCATATCCTCAGCGAGGAACAGCAAAAGCCTCTGCTGCGCCCGGCATTGTTCTGGGCCTGGCAGGATATGGACGGTATGTCGAGGGGCCTGAACGGTAACGGCATGCCGCCGGCACGCGGAGAGAAAAGCCAGAAAATCGAACTCAGCGATCGCCAACTGGAACAGCTGATGTGCGTGTGTGATGTCATGGTATTGCTGGGGCACCGTGCGCCGCCAGCCGGCGTGTATGCATCACGGCAGACGCTGTTTTCCGACTGTTACCAGGGCATGCTGGAGGCAACGGATCAGGGCATTATTCTGGATGAGGCGCGTGAGGCTTGGGTAATGAAAAGATGGTTTTCCACAGGAGCAACAGCCTGATGCTCCTCAGAATCTGCGTTCTTGCTGGTGGGCTGCTGTTAACCGGCTGCTCACAGCCTGTCGCTCAGGCTCGGGGGGGCGGTGGCACCATTGATGCCATCAACCACACCAAATGGGCGATTAACCACTTTAGTGTAAATAACCAGTCTGGCATCGACATTATCGGTCCGTTCCAGGGCGGTGGGGGTGGTTGCTGCTATAGCGTACCCGCGCGGTGGACACCGGGTATGACGGTGCGTATTGATTGGGAAACTGGGGTTGGAGATATGGATGGATTTCCCGGCTATCAGGATAGGGAAAAATATCTTGTTTGGGCTAAGCAAATGAAGGATCAAAATCGCCAGCACAGCAAAACCGTCCCGGTTCCTGACTACAACGGCCAGGATACCTGCGGTATCACGGTGCACTTTTTGCCCTGCGATGAGGTGAAGGTGACGACCAGTTGCTGGTCACCGAGAAATGCTAACTACCCGATTAAAGAGCCCATCAGGATGAAGGAGCCGAAAGACTGTCCGAGATA
>NZ_JBQZFV010000006.1:0-203875 GCF_052691735.1 Serratia sp. NA_13 | reverse complement strand
CCCCAGGAGCTTACACCAGTAAGTGACTGGGGTGAACGCACGCAGCCAACAACGCTGCAGCTCGAAAATAAGGGTATACCCAATGGATTTCACGTTGCAGCTAGGCGGCAAGAAAGAGAATCCCCAGGAGCTTACACCAGTAAGTGACTGGGGTGAACGCACGCAGCCAACAACGCTGCAGCTTGAAAGACGAAGGGTATAGATGTCACTCCAACAGGGTTTCTTGCTCACCCGCCACTGGCGTGATACGCCCACCGGCACCGAGGTGGAGTTTTGGCTGGCGACTGAGAACGGCCCGCAGCAACTTCGCCTGGCACCGCAGACTTCGGTCGCCTTTATCCCGGCCGAACAGCGCCAACGCGCCGAGCTGTTGCTGCGGGAAGAGCGGCAATGGGAGCTAAAACCGCTGCCGCTGACCGATTTTCATCATCGCCCGGTGCTAGGGCTGTATTGCCGTCAGCACCGCCAGTTGATCAAACTGGAAAGGCTGCTGAAAGACGGCGGCGTTAACCTCTATGAGGCCGATATTCGCCCGCCGGAACGCTACCTGATGGAACGTTTTATCACCGCGCCGGTCTGGTTCAGCGGCCAGGCCAACGGCAATGGCCCGTTGATCAACGGCCAAATGAAACCGGCACCGGAATACCGCCCGACCTTGAAACTGGTCTCGCTGGACATTGAAACCACCGTCCACGGTGAGCTGTACTCGATTGCGCTGGAAGGTTGCGGTCAGCGCCAGGTCTACATGCTCGGGCCGGCCAACGGTGGCAATGAACCGCTGGATTTTGACCTGAAGTACTGCGTCAGCCGCCCGCAAATGCTGGAACGGCTGAATCAGTGGCTGGAGCAGCACGATCCCGACGCCATCATCGGCTGGAACCTGGTGCAGTTCGATTTACGGGTATTGCAAAAGCACGCTGAGCGTTACCAGATCCCGTTAAAACTGGGTCGCGGGGGCAATCTGCTTGAATGGCGTGAACACGGCTTCAAGCAAAATCACTTTTTCGCCTCCGCCGCCGGGCGGTTGATTATCGACGGTATCGAGGCGCTCAAATCCGCCACCTGGAACTTCCCTTCTTTCAGCCTCGAACATGTGTCACAGACGCTGTTGGGAGAAGGCAAGTCGATCGACAATCCCTACCAACGAATGGCGGAAATCGACCGGCGCTTTGCCGAAGATAAACCGGCACTGGCGCGTTACAACCTGAAGGACTGCGAGCTGGTCACCCGAATCTTTGCCAAAACCGATCTGCTGACCTTCTTGCTGGAGCGCGCCACGGTGACCGGGCTGGCAGCCGATCGCAGCGGCGGCTCGGTGGCCGCTTTCAGCAATCTGTATATGCCGCGTATGCACCGGCTGGGTTTTGTCGCGCCCAACCTTGGCGAGCAGCCGGAAGAACACAGTCCCGGCGGCTTTGTGATGGATTCACAGCCCGGCCTCTATGACTCGGTGCTGGTGCTCGATTACAAGAGCCTGTACCCGTCGATCATCCGTACCTTTCTGATCGACCCGGTCGGACTGGTGGAAGGCATGCAGCACCCCGGCGATGCCGATTCGGTGCCCGGTTTCCGCAACGCCCGTTTCTCGCGCAGCAAACACTGCCTGCCGGCGATCGTCGAGCAGATCTGGCAGGGCCGCGAAGCGGCTAAACGTCAGCAGAACAAAGCATTATCCCAGGCATTGAAGATCATTATGAACGCGCTGTACGGCGTACTGGGATCGAGCGGCTGCCGCTTTTTCGATCCCCGGCTGGCCTCGTCAATCACCCTGCGTGGCCATGAGATCATGCGCCAGACGCGCGAACTGATCGAAGCTCAGGGTTATCAGGTGATCTACGGCGATACCGACTCCACCTTCGTCTGGCTCAAACAGCCGCATGACGAACAGCAGGCGTCGCAAATAGGCCGGAGATTGGTCGAACAGGTAAACCAATGGTGGCAACAGCATTTGCAGCAACAGTACGGGTTGGAGAATGCGCTGGAACTGGAGTTCGAAACCCATTACTCACGTTTCTTGATGCCCACCATTCGCGGTGCCGAACAGGGCAGTAAAAAGCGTTATGCCGGACTGATCGCCAGACCGGACGGCAGTGAAGAAATGGTGTACAAGGGGCTGGAAACGGTGCGCACCGACTGGACACCGCTGGCGCAGCAGTTCCAACAACAGCTTTACCAACGCATTTTCAAACGCCAGCCGTATCAGGATTTTGTGCGTGAATACGTTAGCCAAACGCTTAACGGCGATTTCGACGATCGGCTGGTCTACCGCAAGCGCCTGCGCAGAAAGCTGGACGAATATCAACGCAATGTCCCGCCACATGTCCGCGCAGCCCGCATCGCCGACGACTATAATCGTCAGCAGGGGCGACCGCTGCAATACCAGAACGGCGGTTGGATCAGCTATGTGATGACAGTGGCCGGGCCGGAGCCGCTGGAAACCCAGCAGTCGGCGATTGATTACCCCCATTATCTGGATCGCCAGTTGGAACCGGTGGCTGACGCCATACTGCCATTTTTGCATGACGATTTTACTACGCTGGTGACCGGGCAGATGGGCCTGTTTTAGCATTCAGCCCGCCCTGCGGGCGTTGGCGAAGGGTTAAGAAAATTCATCGGGTTTTGCAGGTGACGAACGCGCCGCCTTCCATTACCATAGCGCCCTTCCCAAATTCTGGACCACACTCCACCCATGCCGTCTCACGATGTATGCATGGGATGAATAGCTATTGCCCGCCATATTAAAATAAATCGGGATTAGCAGACGTTTGATACGGGTGCCGCGGCCCTCTCGCCCGGTAACAAGACTTACTTAAAGAATCGAGCCGACAATATATGCCTTTTACACTTGGTCAACGCTGGATCAGCGATACGGAAAGCGAATTAGGACTGGGAACCGTCGTAGCGCTGGATACGCGCATGATTACCCTGCTTTTCCCCGCCACCGGCGAAAACCGCCTGTATGCCAGAAATGACTCGCCAATCACCCGCGTGATGTTCAACCCGGGCGACACCATCAGCAACCACGAAGGCTGGGAGTTGCAGGTGGAAGAGGTCAAAGAGGAAAACGGCCTGCTGACCTATATTGGCACCCGCCTGGATACTCAGGAAAGCGGTGTGGCTATGCGTGAAGTGCTGCTGGACAGCAAACTGACCTTCAGCAAGCCGCAGGACCGTCTATTTGCCGGGCAGATCGACCGTATGGACCGTTTCGCCCTGCGTTTCCGTGCGCGCAAATACCAGAGCGAGCAGTATCGTCTGCCGTTCGCCGGTCTGCGCGGCATGCGAGCCAGCCTGATCCCGCATCAGTTACACATCGCCTATGAAGTCGGCCAGCGCCATGCGCCGCGCGTGCTGTTGGCGGATGAGGTGGGCCTGGGTAAAACCATCGAAGCCGGGATGATCATTCACCAGCAATTGCTGGCAGGCCGCGCCGAGCGTGTACTGATCGTGGTGCCGGAAACCCTGCAGCACCAGTGGCTGGTCGAAATGATGCGCCGCTTCAACCTGTATTTCTCACTGTTCGACGACAGCCGTTACTCCGAGGCCAAGCTCGACAGCAGCAACCCGTTTGAAACCGAACAGTTGGTGATCTGCTCGCTGGACTTCGTCCGTCGTAACAAGCTGCGTCTGGAAGAACTGGCCGACGCCCAGTGGGACCTGCTGGTGGTCGATGAAGCCCACCATCTGGCCTGGAGCGAAGAGGCACCCAGCCGCGAGTATCAGGTCATCGAGCAACTGGCTGAGCACATTCCCGGCGTGCTGCTGCTGACCGCCACTCCGGAACAGCTCGGCCAACAAAGCCACTTCGCCCGCTTGCGCCTGCTGGATCCGAACCGTTTCCACGACTACCAGGACTTTGTTGCCGAACAGCAGAAATATCGCCCGGTAGCCGATGCCGTTACCCTGCTGCTGAGCGGTGAACGCCTGGCCGATGACAAGCTGAACCTGCTGGGTGAGCTGATCGACGAGCAGGATATCGAACCGCTGCTGAAAGCGGCCAACAGCGACAGAGACAACAGTGAGCAGGCGCGTCAGGAACTGGTCACCATGCTGATGGACCGCCACGGTACCAGCCGCGTGCTGTTCCGTAACACCCGTAACGGCGTCAAAGGTTTCCCGCACCGTTTCCTGCACCAGATCAAACTGCCGTTGCCGACCCAGTACCAGACCGCGATTAAAGTGTCCGGCATCATGGGCGCGAAGAAAACCGTTGAGGCGCGCGCACGCGATATGCTGTACCCGGAGCAAATCTACCAGGAATTCGAAGGCGAGAACGCCACCTGGTGGAACTTCGATCCGCGCGTTGAGTGGCTGCTGAATTACCTGGTGGCCAACCGCCACGAAAAAGTACTGGTGATCTGCGCTCATGCCGCCACCGCGCTGCAGCTTGAACAAGTGCTGCGTGAACGTGAAGCGATCCGTGCCGCCGTATTCCACGAAGGCCTGTCGATTATCGAACGCGACCGCGCCGCCGCTTACTTCGCCTCTGAAGAAGATGGCGCCCAGGTGCTGCTATGCTCGGAGATCGGCTCAGAAGGCCGCAACTTCCAGTTCGCCAGCCATCTGGTGATGTTCGACCTACCGTTCAACCCGGATCTGCTGGAACAGCGTATCGGCCGTCTGGACCGTATTGGCCAGATGCATGACATTCAAATCATGGTGCCTTATCTGGAAAACACCGCTCAGGCGGTGCTGGGTCGTTGGTTCCACGAAGGGCTGGATGCCTTCGAGCATACCTGCCCGACCGGCCGCACCATTTATGACAACGGTTACGAGCAACTGATTGGCTTCCTGGCGGCACCGACCGAGCAGGAAGGGCTGGATG
This sequence comes from Serratia sp. NA_13, assembly GCF_052691735.1. Taxonomy (NCBI): domain Bacteria; kingdom Pseudomonadati; phylum Pseudomonadota; class Gammaproteobacteria; order Enterobacterales; family Yersiniaceae; genus Serratia; species Serratia sp. NA_13. The sequence goes on along the minus strand of NZ_JBQZFV010000006.1, from coordinate 199,050 downwards.
AGTTCATTCACCACTGCCGTCAGCAGCACGACCACCTGAAAGTGCAACTGGAGCAGGGCCGTGACCGCCTGCTGGAAATGCACTCCAACGGCGGCGAGAAAGCGCAAGCGCTGGCAGAGGCCATCGCCAATCAGGACAACGACGTCAATCTGGTGGGCTTTGCGCTTAACCTGTTCGATATCGTCGGCATCAACCAGGACGATCGCAGCGATAACCTGATTGTCCTGACGCCATCCGACCACATGCTGGTGCCAGACTTCCCGGGTCTGCCTCAGGACGGTTGTACCGTGACCTTCGATCGCGAGCAGGCCTTGTCGCGTGAAGATGCGCAATTCGTCAGTTGGGAACACCCAATTATTCGCAACGGCCTGGATCTGATCCTGTCCGGCGATACCGGCAGCTGTGCAGTTTCCCTGTTGAAAAACAAAGCGCTGCCGGTCGGTACCCTGCTGGTCGAACTGGTCTACGTGGTTGAGGCGCAGGCACCGAAGCACCTGCAACTGACCCGCTTCCTGCCACCAACACCAATCCGTATGCTGATGGATCGCAAAGGGACCAATCTGGCAGCACAGGTTGAATTCGAAAGCTTCAACCGTCAGTTGAACGCGGTTAACCGCCATACCTCCAGTAAACTGGTCAATGCGGTACAACAGGATGTGCATGCCATGCTGCAACAGGCGGAAAGCTTGGTTGAAGAGCAGGCTCGTGCATTGATAGAGCAGGCGAAACAGGAAGCGGATGACAAACTCAGCACCGAGCTGGCGCGTCTGGAAGCCCTGAAGGCGGTCAATCCGAACATCCGTGATGACGAAGTCGAAGCGCTGGAGTTCAATCGCAAGCAGGTGCTGGTTAACCTCAATGAAGCAGGATGGCGTCTGGATGCTATCCGTCTGGTGGTGGTAACTCACCAGTAACCTGCGCACTGGGGAACTTCGGTTCCCCTGTTGTGACTTTCAGCGGAGCCAACAAGATGGAACCCTACAATCCCCCGCAATGCCCGATGCATATTCTGTATCAGGATGAGCACATTATGGTGGTCAACAAACCGAGTGGCCTGTTGTCGGTACCCGGCCGCGCCCCGGAAAATAAAGACAGCCTGATGACGCGCATCCTCGCGGATTACCCGGCGGCAGAATCGGTGCATCGCCTGGATATGGCGACCAGTGGTGTGATTGTGGTGGCGCTGAACAAGGCGGCGGAGCGTGAGCTTAAGCGCCAGTTCCGCGATCGCGAGCCGAAGAAGTCTTATATCGCCCGCGTATCGGGCCATCTGAAGCACGATGAAGGCCTGGTGGATTTACCGCTGATTTGTGACTGGCCAAACCGGCCGTTGCAGAAGGTGTGTTTCGAGACGGGCAAAGCGGCGCAAACCGAGTATCTAGTGTTGTCACACGACGCCGATGGCAGCACGCGGGTAAAACTGATGCCGATTACCGGCCGCTCGCATCAGTTACGCGTGCATATGTTGGCGCTGGGCCACCCGATCCTTGGTGACGGTTTCTACGCCCCGCCGGAAATCAAAGCCATGGCGCCTAGGTTGCAGCTGCATGCCCAGGAACTGCGTATTACCCACCCGGCGTTCCAGACGCCGATGCACTTTCGCGCCGAACCGGATTTCTGAATCGCCTGTTAAACGGGCCCAGCATGTCGGGCCCCTGGGTACTCCCCCCGAAATACTTACGCTCTTTCCCCTAAATAATTGGGGTTGCATCGCGGCGGCAAGCCTGCAAATCCCCGGGAGCATAGGCAACTATGTGACCGGGGTGAGCAGGTACAGCCAACAAAGAGGCAGCGCCAAGTATGACGGGGAAGGTTATTTGAAGCCTTTCTCGCGTTTGATCAGATCGTACGCCGCCTGAATTTCCTGCGCTTTCTGCTTGGCCATTTCCATCATTTGCGGCGGCAAGCCTTTCGCCACCAGCTTATCCGGATGGTGTTCGCTCATCAGCTTGCGGTAAGCGCGCTTGATGGTGGTGGCATCGTCGCTGCTGCTGACACCCAGCACTTTGCAAGCATCGTCCAGCGTTGGCCCACGTTGCGCCTGCTGGAAACCACCCTGCTGACCGCCACCAAACTGGCGCCCGCCTTCCATCATGCTGAGGAATTGATCGAACTGCGCACGCGAAATACCCAGCTCTTCAGCAATCACATACAGCACCTGCCGCTCGTTGGGATGCAACGAACCGTCGGCGAATGCCGCTTGGATTTGAATTTCCAGAAACATCCGAATCAGGTCAAAACGGCCGAAACAAATGCTGCGGAACTGCTGCAGCGTTTCTCTCAGCGGAAACTGGCTCTGTTTGCCTTCACGAAATGCCTGCTGCGCCGCGGTACGGGCTTCTCCGTGCAGCTGCAGACGATCCATGAACAGGCTGGCGATCTGAATATCCGCCTCGGTAACGCGTCCTTTTGATTTAGTCAGGTGACCCATCACCTGAAAAGTGGTGCGGAAAAACAGCGTTTGCCGCGTTTGCTGACCGGCGAAAAAGCCCCGGCTACGCTTATTACTGCGCGCAGTATCGATCATATGACCGACAATCAGCCCCAAAACTACACCCCAGAATCCCGCGCCAGCCCAAATGGCCACGATGACCCCGAGCAGTTTTCCCCAATACTGCATATACTCCTCAATTATCATGCCGAAAGCCGACTGCTCCCTTTCGTCTTAGGTAAGGGTTAAGGCGATTTTTCTCAGGATTTGGATTATCATACCTGTCATTTATCTTTGCGCCTATCGACGACGCAAGTAAACGGCCGGATTTAACACTAGCGCAACGCAGATGAGTAATATAGTCTCTGACCGTTTGCCGGACATGACGCCTCTGATGACGGAACACCAAAACCGCGTATGAAAAAAAGTTTCCCAACACTGCTGGCCACACTAATTTGGACGGCACTCTACAGCCAGCACGCCCTGGCTGACCTTGCTGAGCAATGTATGCTTGGCGTTCCTGTTTATGACAAACCGCTGGTCAGCGGCGATCCGAACAGCCTGCCGGTCACCATCCATGCGGATGACTCCAAAGCGGACTATCCGAAAAGCGCCCTGTTCACCGGCAACGTGAATATCGAACAAGGCAACAGCACCCTGACCGCCAAGCAAGTGGAACTGAACCAGACGCAAAATCCGGGGCAGACCGATCCAGTGCGCACCGTGACCGCTACCGGTGACGTTCACTACAGCGACAATCAGATCAAGCTGAAAGGCCCGAAAGCCTGGTCGAACCTGAACAACAAAGATACCGACGTCTATGAAGGCGACTACCAAATGGTAGGCCGTCAGGGGCGCGGCGACGCCGACAAGATGAAGATGCGCGGTGCCAACCGTTACACCATTTTGGAAGACGGCACCTTTACCTCCTGTCTGCCGGGCGACAACAGCTGGAGCGTGGTCGGTACCGAAGTGATCCACGACCGCGAGGAGCAGGTGGCGGAAATCTGGAATGCCCGCTTTAAAATTGGCGGCGTGCCGGTTTTTTACAGCCCGTATCTGCAATTGCCGGTCGGTGATAAACGTCGCTCCGGTTTCCTGATCCCGAACGCAAAATATGGCAGCAGCAATGGCTTTGAATTTATGCTGCCGTATTACTGGAACATTGCGCCGAACTTCGACGCCACCATCACACCGCACTACATGTCTCGACGCGGCCTGCAGTTGCAGAACGAATTCCGCTATCTGGTGCAGCCGGGCCTGGGCCTGATGGAGTTCGACTGGTTGCCGAACGACAAGGAATACAGCAAGGACAACCCTGACGACAGTAAACGTTGGTTGTTCTACTGGAACCACAATGGGGTGATGGACCAGGTGTGGCGCTTTAACGCCGATTACACCAAAGTCAGCGATTCCAAATACTTTACCGATCTGGACTCGAAATATGGCTCTACCACCGACGGTTACGCAACGCAGAAATTCAGCCTCGGCTACGCCATTGACAACTGGGATGCCACCTTAAGCTCCAAGCAGTTCCAGATCTACGGCGATACCGATCGCAGCCAGTCAGATTCGTATAAAGTTCAGCCACAGTTGGACCTGAACTACTATAAAGATGATCTTGGCCCGTTCGATTTCCGCATCTACGGCCAGGCGGCCAAGTTCACCAGCGTCAACCCGTACAGCCCGGACGCCACTCGTCTGCATATGGAACCGACGCTCAGCCTGCCGTTGACCAACGGCTGGGCCAGCCTGAACACCGAAGCCAAACTGCTGGCTACCCATTATCAGCAGGATATTCCTGACGGCTTCGCAGCTAACTACTCAGCTCGTAAAAGCACTCCGGGTAACGTTGTTACCGCGCCGGATCTCGAGGATTCGGTCAACCGCGTATTGCCGCAGTTCAAGGTCGACGGCAAGCTGGTGTTCGAACGCCCGATGGTCTGGTCGGAAGGTGCGACCCAAACCCTGGAGCCGCGCGTGCAGTACCTGTATGTGCCGTATCGCGACCAGAGCAACATCTACACCTACGACACCACCCTGCTGCAAACCGACTACTCCGGCCTGTTCCGCGACCGTACTTACAGCGGCCTGGATCGCATCGCTTCGCAAAACCGTGTTTCCACCGGTTTAACCACACGAATTTATGATGACGCGCTGGTTGAACGTTTTAACGCTTCCGTGGGTCAAATCTACTACTTCAGCCGTTCACGCACCGGCGACCAGGCAAGCAGGTACGATAACAATGACGATACAGGTAGCCTGGCATGGGCCGGCGATACCTATTGGAAGATTGACGATCGTTGGGGCCTACGTGGCGGCCTGCAGTATGACACGCGCCTCAATAGCATTTCATTGGGCAACGGCGTACTGGAATACCGTCAGGATTCTGAACGCGTCCTGCAGTTGAACTACCGTTATGCCACGCCGGAGTATATTGAAACGGCACTGAACACCAAGCAGGTTCCGGCCTATCAGGACGGCATTTCGCAGGTGGGCGTCACCGGCAGTTGGCCAATCGCCGATCGTTGGGCCGTCGTTGGGGCTTATTACTACGACACCCGAGCCAAACAGTCTGCCGATCAGTTGCTCGGTGTGAAGTACAACACCTGCTGCTGGGCAGTGACCTTGGGTTATGAGCGTAAGATCACCGACTGGAATGGCAGCAACAATACCAGCGTTTATGACAACAAAGTTTCGTTCAACGTCGAACTGCGTGGCCTGAGCAGCGATCACAGTCTGGGCTCCGCGGAAATGTTGCGTTCCGGCATTCTGCCTTACCAGCGTGCATTTTGATGCTTTGTAACACTTTGAAAACGAGAACTTTAACCCGCATTTGCGGATTACATAATGGGAAATGTATGAAGAACTGGAGAACGCTTATTCTCGGATTGGTGGTTTGTGCCAATACCGCGTTCGCAGCACCCCAAGAAGTGGATAAAGTCGCCGCCGTCGTGGATAACGGCGTGGTCCTTGAGAGCGACGTAAGCACCCTGTTGCAGTCGGTGAAACTCAATGCACAGCAGGCCGGCCAGCAATTGCCGGATGACAAAACGCTTCGTCACCAGATCCTTGAGCGTCTGATTATGGATAACATCCAGCTGCAGATGGCCAAGAAAATGGGGATCAACGTTTCTGACGCCGATCTGGACAAAGCCATCGGCAACATCGCCGCACAGAACAAAATGAGCCTCGATCAGATGCGCAGCCGTCTGGCGTATGAAGGCCTGAACTACAACACCTACCGTTCGCAGATCCGCAAGGAAATGCTGATTTCTGAGGTGCGTAACAATGAAGTGCGCCGCCGCGTCACTATCCTGCCTCAGGAAGTGGACTCACTGGCCGCTCAGGTTGGCGCTCAGAACGGTAGCGATACCGAAATGAACATCAGTCACATCCTGATCCCGCTGGCGGAAAACCCGTCGCAGGCGCAGGTAGACGACGCGGAAGCCCTGGCTAGAAAATTGATGGGCGAAATCAACGGCGGTGCCGACTTCGGCAAACTGGCAATCTCCTACTCTGCCGATTCCCAGGCGCTGAAAGGCGGCAACATGGGCTGGGGCAAGCTGCAGGAAATCCCGACCCTGTTCGCCGAAAGACTGGTTAACGCCAAAAAAGGCAACGTGGTTGGGCCAATCCGCTCCGGCGTCGGCTTCCACATCCTGAAAGTGAATGATATCCGTGGTGCCAGCCAGTCGGTATCAGTTACCGAAGTTCACGCTCGTCACATTCTGCTGAAACCTTCTGTGGTGCTGACCGACGATCAGGCACGTGCCAAGTTGCAAGAGGTGGCCGAAGCCATCAAGAACGGCCGCGCCAAGTTTGCTGACGAAGCCAAACAGCTTTCTCAGGATCCGGGTTCTGCATTGCAGGGCGGCGATCTGGGCTGGGCTTCTCCAGATATCTATGATCCGGCCTTCCGCGACGCGTTGATGAAACTGAGCAAAGGCGAAGTCAGCCAACCGGTTCACTCTTCCTTCGGCTGGCACCTGATTCAGTTGCTGGATACGCGTCAGGTAGACAAAACCGATGCGGCGCAGAAAGATCGCGCTTACCGCATGCTGTTTAATCGCAAGTTTGCTGAAGAAGCGCAGACCTGGATGCAGGAACAACGTGCTCAGGCTTACGTGAAGATCCTTGACGGTAATGCACAACAATAATCGCATCGTGATCACCCCCGGCGAGCCTGCCGGGGTTGGGCCGGATTTGGTGACAGCGCTGGCGCAACAGGATTGGCCTGTTGAACTGGTGGTGTGCGCGGATCCGGCCTTGTTGCTTGAACGCGCCCGGCAGTTAGACCTGCCGCTGCAACTGCGCACCTATCAGCCACAACAACCTGCTCAGCCGCAGCGTGCGGGTACCTTGACGGTATTACCGGTCACTACCGCTTATCCGGTAGTCGCTGGTGAGTTGAACGTAGGCAACAGCGCCTATGTGGTAGAAACTTTGGCGCGTGCCTGCGACGGTTGTCTGAACGGTGAATTCGCCGCGTTGATAACTGGCCCGGTGAACAAGGGCGTAATCAACGACGCCGGCGTGCCGTTCATTGGCCATACCGAATTCTTTGCCGATCGCAGCGGTTGCGATCGCGTGGTGATGATGTTGGCGACCGAAGAGCTGCGCGTGGCGCTGGCGACCACCCACCTGCCTTTACTGGCGGTGCCTGGCGCTATCACCCGGCAAAGCCTGCATGAAGTCATCCGCATTCTCGACCACGACCTGAAAACCAAATTTGGCCTCGCCCAACCGCAGATCTATGTCTGCGGCTTGAACCCGCATGCCGGGGAAGGCGGCCATATGGGGCGTGAAGAGATTGACACCATCATCCCGGCGCTCGACGCGCTGCGTGCTGAAGGTATCACTCTTATCGGCCCACTGCCGGCAGACACCCTGTTCCAGCCCAAGTATCTGCAACATGCCGATGCGGTGCTGGCGATGTATCACGATCAAGGTCTGCCGGTGCTAAAATACCAAGGGTTCGGCCGGGCGGTAAATATTACCCTCGGTTTGCCTTTTATCCGTACCTCGGTCGACCACGGTACCGCTTTGGAACTGGCCGGCACCGGCACCGCCGATGCAGGCAGTTTTAAAACGGCCTTGAATCTCGCCATTAAAATGATAATTAATTGTAATGAATAATAAAGTCCACCAAGGGCACTTTGCCCGCAAACGCTTTGGACAGAACTTTTTAACCGATCAGTTTGTCATCGACAGCATTGTCTCCGCCATTCACCCGATGCCGGGTGAGGCGGTGGTTGAAATCGGCCCCGGCCTGGGCGCACTGACCGAGCCGGTCGGCGCACGTATGGATCGCATGACGGTGATTGAGCTGGACCGCGACCTGGCGGCCCGCCTGGAAAATCACCCACAGCTGAAAGACAAACTGACCATTCACCAGCAAGATGCCATGACGGTGAACTTTGCCGAAATGGCCGAACAGGCTGGCCAGCCGCTGCGTGTGTTTGGTAACCTGCCGTATAACATTTCGACGCCGCTGATGTTCCACCTTTTCAGCTATACTCAGGCCATTCGCGACATGCACTTTATGTTGCAGAAAGAAGTGGTTAACCGCCTGGTTGCCGGCCCGAACAGCAAGGCCTACGGGCGTTTGACCGTAATGGCACAGTACTACTGCAACGTTATTCCGGTGCTGGAAGTGCCACCGACCTCCTTCACCCCGGCACCGAAAGTGGATTCCGCCGTGGTGCGTCTGGTGCCACATCGGGTGAACCCGAACCCGGTTGGCGACGTGCGCATGCTGAGCCGTATTACCACTCAGGCGTTCAACCAACGCCGGAAAACCGTCCGTAACAGCCTGGGCGACCTGTTCACCCCAGAGCAACTGACGGAGTTGGGTATCGATCCGATACTGAGAGCAGAGAATATTTCTGTGGCGCAATACTGTAAGCTGGCCAACTGGCTTTCAGCCAATCCCGCGCCGCAGCAATAAGGAGTAGTGGTCATGATTGATTCGCCCCGCGTATGTATTCAGGTACAAAGTGTCTATGTGGAATCACAGTCGATACCTGAGGAAGAACGTTACGTCTTCGCTTATACCATCACCATCCGCAACTTGGGGCGTTTCAATGTGCAACTGCTGGGCCGCTACTGGCTGATCACCAACAGCAATGGCCGCCAGACCGAAGTTCAGGGCGAAGGCGTCGTTGGCGAACAGCCGCTCATCCCGCCCGGCGGAGAATTCCAATACACCAGCGGCGCGATCCTTGAAACGCCGTTGGGTACCATGGAAGGCCATTACGAAATGGTTGATCATCAGGGCCAGCCGTTCCAGACCGCTATTCCGGTGTTCCGCTTAGCTATCCCAACGCTGATTCACTAATTATGTCGACATATCTTATCGGTGATGTTCATGGCTGTTTTGATGAACTGAAATCGCTGTTGGCCCAGGTGGCTTTCGATCCCCAGAATGACCAGCTGTGGCTGACCGGCGATTTGGTCGCCCGCGGCCCCGGTTCACTGGATGTCTTGCGATACGTGCGTTCACTCGGCCCTGCGGTACGCATGGTGTTGGGCAACCACGACCTGCACCTGCTGGCAGTTTACGCCGGCATCAGCCGCAACAAACCCAAAGATCGCATCACGCCGCTGCTGGAAGCGCCGGACGCCGACGAGTTGATCAACTGGCTGCGCCGCCAACCGGTGCTGCAGGTGGATGATGAGCAAAAACTGGTGATGGCCCACGCCGGCATCACCCCGCAGTGGGACATCGACACCGCGAAAATGTGCGCGCGCGAAGTGGAAGCGGTACTGAGCAGCGACAGCTACCCACTGTTCCTCGATGCCATGTACGGCGATATGCCGAACAACTGGAGCCCGGAACTGAGTGGGCTGGCGCGCTTGCGTTTCAGCACCAATGCCCTGACGCGCATGCGTTACTGCTTCCCGAATGGCCAGCTCGACATGATCTGCAAAGATGCGCCAGGCACCGCACCTGCGCCGCTCAAACCCTGGTTTGAATTGCCACGATTGGTCGATGCCGATTACACCATTATCTTTGGTCACTGGGCATCACTGGAAGGCAGAGGCACACCGGCAGGTGTTATTGGCCTCGATACCGGTTGTTGCTGGGGGGGCGACCTGACCATGCTACGCTGGGAAGACCGACAGTACTTTACCCAACCGGCCAATCGCCGAAATCTGCTGGACGGCGTGCACCAGCAGGCTGCGTTATAATCAAGCCGGGGCGGTCAATGCCGCCCCGCTGTTTTCTGGTTAAGCCCCGATCACCCCACCGTCTTCACGCGTAATCATCAATACTGACGAACGCGGACGAGGACTATTATTCGGGAAATGCGAATCTCCTTCCTCCCCCGGATGCTGAACGTTGACGAACATCGTCTTATAATCCGGCGTGAAGGTAATCCCGGTCAGCTCGCACGACTTTGGCCCAACCATAAAGCGGCGGATCTCGCCACTGAGGGGATCGCCCACCAGCATCTGGTTGTTCCCCTGCCCGGCATAGTCGCCCTTGTTACTGTATTTACCGTCAGTGAGGATCCACAGGCGACCGGCCTTATCAAAACCCAACCCGTCCGGACTGTTAAAGGTATTGTCTGCCGTGATATTTGGCGTACCGCGGTTCACCCCTTCCGGGTGCGCAATCGGGTTGCCGCACAGCGCATAAATATCCCAGGTGAATGACGCCGCCGTAGCATCGCCACCCTCATCCCAACGGATAATCTGACCATAGACATTGTTCGGACGTGGGTTAGCCGCGTTCAATGGCATACCTTCTTCACCGCGCTTGCTGTTGTTGGTCAGTGTGCAGTAGGCACGACCATCATGCGGGTTGACTGCAATCCATTCCGGACGGTCCATTTTGGTGGCCCCCACCTGCGCCGCAGCCTTGCGGGCGAAGATCAGCACTTCGGCCTCATCACGGAAACCGTTTTCCGGCGTCAGGCCATTTTTGCCGAACTCCAGGGCAATCCAGCGCCCGGTACCTTTCAACGGCGTGCCGGCAGCATCACCATCAAACTGCGCCACATACAGCGTGCCTTCGTCCAGCAGACTACGGTTATTGGCCGGGTTAGCCACATCGACCACGCCTTTGGAAACGTATTTATAAATGTGCTCACCGCGCTCATCGTCGCCCATGTAAACCACCAGGCGGCCATCCTTGGCAACGCTTACCGCGGCATTTTCGTGTTTGAAACGGCCCAGCGCCGTGTGTTTGATTGGCGTCGAAGTCGGATTCATTGGGTCAATTTCGACAATCCAACCGTGGCGGTTAAATTCATTCGGGTTCTTCGCCACGTCAAAACGCTCGTCGTAATCCGGCCAGTTGCGCTCCGGTTCACTAACTTTTAGCGTATAGCGCTTTTGCTCCGCCGTGGTCTTATAGTCGGCCTGATGGGTGCCAAAATAGGTATCGAAGTTCTCTTCACAGGTCAGGTAAGTGCCCCAGGGCGTTTTACCGTTGGCACAGTTGCCGAAGGTGCCCAGTACCTTGCGCCCGGTCGGGTCAGCTGCCGTTTGCAGCAAGGCATGACCGGCGGCTGGGCCACTGAACTGCATCTCGGTGTTGGCCGTAATACGGCGGTTATAGCGCGACGGGCGCTCTACTTCCCATCGCTGGCTGTCACCGGCGCGCTTTACTGCCACGATAGAAACACCGTGCGCAGCCTGAGATTTACGCACATCTTCCAGACTGGTGGCTTTGCTGCCGCCATGGGCAAACAGATACTGCTCGTTAACATATTCATTGTTGATGGCCATCACGCCGTGATTATCATCAATCGGGAAGAAGCTCATGCCATCGTTGTTGTCGCCGAACTGCTTTTCCTGGTCGGCGGCACTGTTGTTACCCTGCGGGTCAAAAGCGGCTGCGCCCTCCACCAGCGGCTCGCCCCAGGAGATCAGCACCTCGGCACGGTAACCCGGTGCAATCACCACCTCATCGGCCGTTGAGGCCGCAATGCCTTTGAAACCCAGCAGCTTGTTCGGCGGTAAATCCTCGGCCAGTGCTTCGGCGGAAACCGTCCAGATGCCGCCGCCGAGGAAACCGGCCAGGCCTACGGCTCCGGCACTGCCCAGCAGCAGTTTACGACGGGTGGGATCGGTCAGGCGGTCGGCATCTAATTGCTCAATTTTGCTCGTCATTGCTTTGCTTCCTTTTTTAAATGGCGCCGCAGTCAAGATTCACCAGAGTTGCCAGGCGCTCAGAGTTGGGCTTCATACTAATCAGGAAGTGTGACAAAAATGTTACAAGAAGAAGTCAGCGGAGGTTTGCCGCAGAAACGACAAAGGGCGCAATCTCTTGCGCCCTCAGTAAGATACAACTAACACCCGGTAATCAGCGGTGCTCTAAAATCTCGAAGCAATAGCTGTGAGAATTCACTTCGTCAGCATCGTGGAATTCGCTAAACGAAGTTTCCCATTCATCCGGCTCATAGTCAGGGAAATGGGCGTCGCCACCGACTTCGGCATCGATATGCGTCAGATACATGCGATTAGCGCGCGCCAGGAATTGGCTGTAGATACGCCCACCGCCGATCACCATCACTTCTTCCACATCCCCGGCAGCGGCCAGCGCTTCGTCGATAGACATTACCCAGGTCACCCCGGCATCGGTGCCGGCGCGGCTGCTTAAAACGATGTTATGGCGGCCCGGCAATGGACGACCAATCGACTCGAAAGTTTTACGGCCCATAATCACCGGTTTATTCAGCGAGTTACGTTTAAACCACGCTAGGTCCGCCGGCAGGTGCCACGGCATAGCGTTTTCCATGCCAATAACGCGATCCGCCGCCAAGGCAGCGATCAGGCTGATAATCATTGTTAAACCCTGTGTAGGCAGCAAAATTGCTGACACTATACGTAAAGCCCTAACTGCCGTCGATAGGCTAATCAAGCAATATGAATATATAAGATAGCTCTTATCAGTATATCTAATGTTCAATTCAATCGACGGGTCACGCTTAAACGCCAGGGCGTTTTCGGTACAGCCACAGCCCAGGTAACGACAGCCCGATCGATAATGCGCCGACGATAAAACAGGCCTTGAGGAAGTTGCTCATCAGGGTGGCCATCAGCGCCTCGCTATAACCCAGATGCGAAATTTCCACCACCGAGATCATCGCGGTATAGGCCGAGATCCCCGGGAACATCGGGATCACCGCCGCCACGGTAAACACCTTCGGGTGTGCCAGCAGCCAGCGTGACCAGTAAATGCCGATCATGCCGATTAAAATCGCCGCCAAAAACGTGGCCCATTCGATGTTCATTCCTGCGTGCATCAGCAGCATGCGTGAACCGTGACCTACTGCGCCAAGCAGCGCACAATAGCGCAGCGCGCGCACCGGGACGTTGAATACCATGGCAAAACCCAGTGCCGGTACCGCCGCCAGCAGCATGTCCTGCAGCAAAACCCAAAGCAGATTCATGACCACCCCCGCAGATCCCACAGCGACATTGCCATCACCACGCCAATGCAGGTCGCCAACGTCAACAGGCTGGCCATCGCCCAACGCGCCAGTCCGGTATTGATGTGGCCTTTGAACATGTCCGCAACCGCGTTAATCAGCGGGAACCCCGGCACCAGCAGCAACACGCTGGCAGCCATCGCCACCGTAGAGGTTTGGCTGAACACCGGCAGCCGTAGCAACAGACCGGAAACCGAGGTCGCGACAAACGCCGTCAGGCAAAAATTGATCAGCGGATTCATGTGACGGGCGGTCAGCATTTGGCGCACCGACATGGCCAGGCCGCTGGCGATAAAGGTCACGGCAAAGGCTTTTTGATCGCCACCGTTGAGCATGCTGAAGCAACCGCAAGACAGTGCCACCATCAACACCACCAGCCAGCGCGGATAGCGTAACGGACGGATTTTCTGCAGGCGACGGGCCACGTCGTGTGCGTCCGCCAGCCGGTGTTCCGCCAAAATAACGATATGCTGCACCTCGGTCACCATCTGCATATTGATGCCGCGGTCGACGTTCTTGCGCGTCGTGGTCAGGCATTCACCGTGACTGAGGGTGGTCAACACCACCGCGTTGGCCGATATCGAACTTTCCACGCTGTCCATGCCCAGCGCCAACCCCAGCCGGGTCGACAACTGTTCCACCACCATGCTTTCCGCCCCATGCTGTAACAACAGCAAGGCGCATTGAATACACAGGCGGGTGATTTCACGCTGTTGCTGTTGTTGTTGTTGCCGCTGCGGCGGCGGCAGGTCGGTGGTGGTCGACTGCTGCATGGGGGCCTCTGACTCATCAAAATAAAGTTCATCTTATTGCCAAACATTACCTCATTTGGTTGATGCGCATCAGGAGAAGCGGCGTTATTATCAGCGCAATTAGGCCTTTTGTGCAGAGAGTCAAATCATGCTTGAAACTTCGCTGTTCGTTGCCGGTATCGCCACCCTGGGGATGCTGTCGCCCGGCCCGGATTTTTTCATGGTAATCAAGAATGCCGCCCGCTATCCGCGGTTGGCTGCCATGATGACCGCTTTCGGCGTGATCTGCGGCGTCGCGACCCATATGTCCTATTGCGTTGCCGGGCTGGCGGTGGTGATCACCACCACACCATGGCTGTTCAACGTGCTGAAATACGCCGGTGCGGTCTATCTGGTCTGGATTGGCATTCAGGCGCTGTTGTCACGCGGTGGCGGCAAAATGAACGTCAGCAATTTACCGCAGCAGCAGGTGAGCCTGAAAAGTGCCTTTGTGCAGGGCTATCTGTGTAATCTGCTCAATCCGAAGGCCACGCTGTTCTTCCTGGCGGTATTCACTCAGGTATTGCAGATCGATTCTGGATTGGGTGAAAAGCTGTGGTACGCGGGGATTATCCTTGGTCTGTCTGTCCTGTGGTGGCCAGCGCTGGTGTTCCTGATCCAAAGTGGCCCGGTGCGTCGTGGGCTGGAAAAGACCCAGAAGATAGTGGATAAATTTTTGGGTGGGATGTTGATTGCCCTAGGCATCAAAGTCGCACTGAGCTGACTCTGCCTTGCGGGGCGCAGCATCTCGCTGCGCCCCTGGGTTTATCCCTTGGCTTCTACCACTTCATCCTCTGGAGCCTTGCCGTCAATACTGCCACGCCAACCGCTCTGCTGAACCCGGGCCAACCGATTCTGATCCTGCTCTATAGCCGTACTGAGCATCTCTTTGGTGCGCTGCAAACTGGCAATACGGAATTCGGTATCCTGGTAATTATCCACCGTCTCCTCGAGCATTTTCAGGTTGTAGCGCCGGAAGGTATCGGCTTTCTCACGCGCCTCATAGGCATCCAGCCCCAGCAATTCCAGCGTTTCACGGCCAACCCGTAACGAACTTTCAAAGGTTTCACGCTCCGGTTTTTCCACCCCTAATTGACGCAACTGATACCAGTGATCGACATCACGAGCTCGCGCCACCACCTTCAGGTGCGGGAATTGCCGCTTGGCCATTTCAGTCAATTGCAGACTGGCCTCGACATCGTCGATGGCGTTGATCAGTACCTTGGCATGCTGGGCGCCTGCGGCCTCAAGCAGATCGGCGCGGGTGGCATCACCATAAAACACCTTGGCATCGAATTTGCGCAGCGTTTCAATATGATCCGGGTCGTGATCCAACACCACGGTATGGACACCGTTAGCCAACAGCAAGCGACCGGCAATTTGACCAAAGCGACCAAAGCCGGCAATGATGACGCTGGCATTCTCATCATCAATTTCATCCGCAGGTCGTTCATCTTTCGGCGCGTTTTTCTCAATTCTGGCAGCCACCACCAGCAACAACGGCGTCACAGCCATCGACAAGGCTACCGCCAGCGTCAAGGATTTTGCCCACTCCGGCGGCAATACCCCGGCCAGCTGCGCGGCCCCGAAGATCACAAAGGCAAACTCACTGCCCTGGCCTAACAAAATGGCAAACATGCCGCGCTGACGCTTTGGTACGCCGAGCCGGGGAGCAATCAACCACAACAGCGCCGCCTTGATCAGCATAAAGCCCAACAGCAGCGAGGCAATCAACAACGGATGGTGGAACAAGGTACCGAAGTCGATCGACATGCCAACACCGATAAAAAACAGCCCAAGCAGCAGTCCCTTGAACGGCTGAATATCACTTTCCAACGCATGCCGGTATTCGGAACTCGCCAACATTACCCCGGCAAGAAAAGCGCCCATCGCCATCGACAGCCCGGCCATTTCCAGCAGGATGCCAAAACCGAACACCAGGAACAGCGCCACGGCACTAAAAACTTCACGCATGCCGGAGCGAGCGACAAAGTGCAGCAGCGGCCGGGTCACATAGCGGCCGAGCAACACCACCGTGACCAATGCACCCACCACCTTTGCCGCCGACAAGGTGAAGGTCGCCAAGGTGGTGACGGCACCGCTGCTGGCCATCAATGGGATCATCGCTACCAGCGGGATCGCCGCAATATCCTGGAATAACAGGACGGCAAATGTGCTGCGACCGATCGGTGACGGCGTAAGGTTACGTTCACCCATCGCCTGCATGGCAATTGCAGTGGAGGACAGCGCCAGCGTCAGGCCAATCAGCAGCGCCACCTTCCAGTTCAATCCGAGGAAATAGCAAAAGGCGCTCAGGGCCAATCCGCATGCCGCCATCTGAATAATGCCGCCGCCAAACACCGAGGCGCGCAGCGTCCACAGCCGTTTCGGATCCAGTTCCAGTCCGATGATAAACAGCATCAGCACCACGCCAATCTCGGCAAAGGTGAGGATCGACTCAGCATCGGAGACCAGTTTCAACCCCCAGGGGCCGATAATACAGCCGGCGATCAGGTAACCCAGTACTGACCCTAACCCAAGCCGTACCGCTATCGGCACGAACAGCGCGGCCGATCCCAGATAGATCAGCCCCTCAATCATCATATGGTGATTATCCATGCTCGACTCCCTGCTCCGCCGGGTCACTGTGTTCCATCAGGTAGTCTACCAGTCGCCGCCGGTAGGCCTCGCCGGCGGCAATCAGCGCCGGTTCATTGTAGGTAAAGGTGTTATGCACGGCAAAATAGGGCTGCCAGTTCATTCCGCAATACAGCGCCGTGGCCTGCAGCGGTTGCCCCAGAGCGGCAAAGTTGGGGTAATCCCCCAGTTCGAAATGGTGCTCGTCACCCCCGCTGGTCACCGCCCACAAGACATCTTTGCCCACCAGCGCTTCACCTTCATGGCCGTAAGCCCAGCCGTGCTCCAGCACCTTGTCGATCCACAATTTCAGCAACGGTGGCTGGCCGTACCACTGCATCGGATGCTGCAGCACCACCAGGTCGGCACGCTCCAGCGCACGCTGTTCGGCGTTGATATCGATATTGAAATCGGGATAAAGCTCATACAGCGAACGGACTTCCACCTCGGGAAGATCCTTGACCGCCTGTAACAGACGGTGGTTGGCATGAGAATGCCGGGGATAAGGATGGGCATAAATTATCAGGATCATGGTTGTCGTCGTTCCTTCGTTCCTTCGTTCTTTGCCAATATATCAAGCCTATACTAATCACACAGAGTGACAGTTTGCTGAATGATTGATAGCAGAAATTTTTAACGCGAGACAACAAATTGGCTGAAGGAGATAAAAAAGGGCGCTGCATTCAATGTAGCGCCCTGATATTACGACACAGAGAGATTACTTAACGATGCGTGCGTGCATCTCCTGCACCGAAGTGACCTGTTCGGTCGGGTCGGCCTTCAGCGCCATCGCTGTGGCGAAGCCGCCGTTCAGGGTAGTGTCGTAGTGCACCTTGTACTGCAGCGCACTGCGGCGAATCAGCTTGGAGTCCTCAATCGCCTGACGACCTGCCGTGGTGTTAACGATGTAGGTGTACTCGCCATTCTTGATACGGTCCTGAATGTGCGGACGACCTTCATGCACCTTGTTGACCAGGCGCGGGTTAATCCCCGCTTCGCCCAGTACCACGGCGGTACCGTGGGTGGCATCCAGTTCAAAGCCCTGCTTCAGCAGGCTTGCTGCCAGATCCACCACCCTGGCTTTATCGCCTTCGCGTACCGACAGCAGTGCACGGCCCTGTTTCTTCATGCCTGACTGGCTGCCGAGCATCGCCTTGGAGAAGGCTTCCGCGAAGGTGCGGCCAACGCCCATCACTTCCCCGGTAGAGCGCATTTCCGGCCCTAAAATCGGGTCGACGCCCGGGAACTTGTTGAACGGCAACACCACTTCTTTTACCGAGTAGTAAGGCGGGATAACTTCTTCCGTTACACCCTGCTCGGCCAGCGTTTTGCCTGCCATCACGCGTGCCGCCACCTTGGCCAGCGGCACGCCGGTCGCCTTGGAGACGAATGGCACAGTACGCGCGGCACGTGGGTTGACTTCAATCAGGTAGACTTCGTTGTTCTTCACCGCAAACTGCACGTTCATCAGACCACGAACCTGCAGCTCGAACGCCAGTTTCTCAACCTGCTGACGCATCACGTCCTGAATCTCTTTGCTCAGGGTGTAGGCCGGCAGTGAGCAAGCTGAGTCACCGGAGTGCACGCCCGCCTGTTCGATGTGTTCCATGATGCCGCCAATCAGCACCCGTTCGCCGTCGCAAATCGCGTCGACGTCGACTTCTACCGCGTCATCCAGGAAGCGGTCCAGCAGCACTGGCGCATCGTTAGAAACGCTAACCGCGTTCTGGAAGTAACGGCGCAGGTCGATATCGTCATAGACGATTTCCATCGCGCGGCCCCCCAGTACGTAGGAAGGACGAACTACCAGCGGGTAACCGATACCGGCTGCCTTTTCTACCGCCTGCTCGATGGTGGCGACGGTGGCGTTCGCCGGCTGTTTCAGCCCAAGACGCTGTACTGCCTGTTGGAAACGTTCACGGTCTTCGGCGCGGTCAATCGCGTCCGGGCTGGTGCCGATAATCGGCACCCCTGCGGCTTCCAGCTCGCGCGCCAGCTTCAGCGGAGTCTGACCGCCGTACTGTACGATCACGCCTTTCGGCTTCTCGATACGCACGATTTCCAACACGTCTTCCAACGTGACCGGCTCGAAGTACAAACGGTCGGAAGTGTCGTAGTCGGTGGAGACGGTTTCCGGGTTGCAGTTGACCATAATGGTCTCGTAACCGTCTTCACGCAGCGCCAGCGAGGCGTGCACGCAGCAGTAGTCGAATTCGATGCCCTGGCCGATGCGGTTCGGACCGCCGCCCAGTACCATGATTTTCGGACGGTCGTTGGTCGGATTGGACTCGCACTCTTCTTCATAGGTGGAGTACATGTAAGCGGTGTCGGTGGCGAATTCCGCCGCACAGGTATCCACACGCTTGTAAACCGGATGTAGTCCATAACCGTGGCGCAGTTTGCGGATTTCGCTCTCGGCAACGCCGGCCAACGTGGCCAGACGCGCATCGGCGAAGCCTTTACGCTTCAGGGTACGCAGGAATTCCTGGGTCAAGCCGTTGATGCCGGATTCGGCCACCTGCTCTTCCAGGCGCACCAGCTCTTCAATCTGCACCAGGAACCAGCGATCGACGTTGGTCAGGTTGAAGATGCCGTCCACCGACAGGCCGGCGCGGAACGCGTCCGCGATGTACCAGATGCGGTCAGAGCCGGCATCTTTCAGTTCACGGCGTATTTTGGTCAGCGCTTCCGGGTCGTCCAGATTCACTTTAGGGTCAAAACCGGTGGCACCCACTTCCAGACCGCGCAGCGCTTTTTGCAGCGACTCTTGCTGGGTGCGACCAATCGCCATCACTTCGCCGACGGATTTCATTTGAGTCGTCAGACGGTCGTTGGCACCGGCAAATTTCTCGAAGTTGAAACGAGGGATCTTGGTCACGACGTAGTCGATGGACGGTTCAAACGACGCCGGCGTGCGGCCACCGGTGATGTCGTTCATCAGTTCGTCGAGGGTATAACCCACCGCCAGTTTGGCGGCGATTTTGGCTATCGGGAAACCGGTAGCTTTCGATGCCAATGCAGACGAACGGGACACGCGTGGGTTCATTTCGATAACGATCAGGCGGCCGGTTTTCGGGTTAACCGAGAACTGCACGTTGGAGCCGCCGGTTTCCACGCCGATTTCACGCAGTACCGCCATCGAGGCGTTACGCATGATTTGATATTCTTTGTCGGTCAGGGTTTGCGCCGGGGCTACGGTGATGGAATCACCGGTATGGATGCCCATGGCGTCGAAATTTTCGATAGAGCAGACGATGATGCAGTTATCGTTCTTATCGCGCACCACCTCCATCTCGTACTCTTTCCAGCCGATCAGCGACTCGTCGATCAGCAGCTCTTTGGTTGGCGACAGATCCAGGCCGCGCTCGCAGATCTCTTCGAACTCTTCGCGGTTGTAAGCAATGCCGCCACCGGTGCCGCCCATGGTAAAGGAAGGGCGGATGATGCACGGGAAGCCAACGTCAGCGGCAACCGCCAGCGCTTCTTCCATATTATGTGCGATGCCGGAACGCGCAGTATCCAGGCCGATTTTCTTCATCGCCACGTCGAAACGGCGGCGGTCTTCGGCTTTATCGATAGCATCGGCCGTGGCGCCAATCATGGTCACGCCGAACTCGGCCAGCACGCCCTGACGTTCCAACTCCAGCGCACAGTTCAGCGCGGTCTGGCCCCCCATAGTCGGCAATACCGCATCCGGGCGCTCTTTTTCGATGATTTTACGCACCACTTCCCAGTGAATCGGCTCGATGTAGGTCGCATCAGCCATTTCCGGGTCGGTCATGATGGTGGCCGGGTTGGAGTTCACCAGAATGACCCGGTACCCCTCTTCGCGCAGCGCTTTACACGCCTGGGCACCCGAGTAGTCGAACTCACACGCCTGGCCGATAACAATCGGGCCAGCGCCGAGGATCAGGATGCTTTTTATGTCTGTACGTTTTGGCATTTTTACTGCTCCTGATTATTTGGCGTTAGAACGGTAAGTCTCGATCAGTTCGATAAAGTGATCGAACAGCGGCGCGGCATCGTGCGGGCCCGGGCTGGCTTCAGGGTGGCCCTGGAAGCTGAACGCCGCTTTGTCGGTGCGGTGAATGCCCTGCACCGTGTGGTCAAACAAGGATTTGTGCGTTATGCGCAGCTCCGCCGGCAGGTTATTTTCGTCCACGGCAAAACCATGGTTCTGCGCGGTGATCATGACGCAGTCTTTATCCAGATCTTTCACAGGGTGGTTGCCGCCGTGGTGGCCAAGCTTCATCTTCACGGTTTTCGCGCCACTGGCCAGTGCCAGCAACTGGTGGCCGAGGCAAATGCCAAACACCGGAATGTCGGTTTCCAGGAACTGTTTGATGGCGGTGATGGCGTAATCACAGGGCTCCGGGTCACCCGGGCCGTTGGACAGGAAAATACCGTCCGGATTCATTTTCAACACTTCATCTGCCGGAGTCTGCGCCGGCACTACCGTCAGACGGCAGCCGCGATCCACCAGCATGCGCAGGATGTTGCGCTTGGCACCGAAGTCGTAAGCTACCACGTGGAACGGCAGCTCAGAGGCCGCTTTGGCTTCCGGCAATTCGCCTTCCAGCGTCCAACTGCCTTGCTGCCAGCTGTAAGCTTCCTGGGTGGTCACTTCTTTCGCCAGATCCATGCCTTTCAGGCCCGGGAAACCTTTGGCCTTAGCCAAGGCCAGGGCAGCATCCGGGGTATCGGCAGCAATGATGCAGCCGTTCTGTGCACCCTTCTCACGCAGCAGACGGGTCAGCTTGCGGGTATCAATATCGGCGATCGCCACAATGTTATGGCGCTTCAGGTAGTCAGACAGGCCTTCTTCGTTGCGGTAATTGCTGGCTATCAGTGGGAGGTCGCGAATGACGAGGCCTTGGGCGTGTACTGCGGAGGATTCTTCGTCAGCAACATTGGTGCCGACATTGCCGATATGAGGATAAGTAAGAGTAACAATCTGGCGGGAGTAGGAAGGATCAGTGAGGATTTCTTGATAACCGGTCATCGACGTATTGAAGACCACTTCTCCTACTGCCGTACCCTCTGCCCCGATGGCCCGACCGTGGAATTGGGTTCCGTCTTCGAGAACCAATAGCGCTGACTTAATCAAAACACCCTCCAAGGAATAATCAATCACAATATTTGCATATTAATTCAGATATCGCGATCTAAATCAATGCAAAAACCGCCTTCAAGGTCAATTTTTGGCAAATTGGGCGCATTCTAATGATGAGAGCTCCGCTTGTCTACCCAAAGCGCCATTTTTTCTCTTATTTTTGCACTTCTCGAGGTTTAATAGGGTTGGCAGCCATAAAAACATCGATAAACTCTGGCTGGTAAACGGTTGCGGGGATGAATGACCAAAAAGTCCAATAACAAAGACCAAATCCATGAAAAAAAACATCACCACCGGGTGATTCCGGTTAAAAAACACAGTAAAACATACAAAAACAGAAATCATAAAGAAAAATAAACACATAAATCATGTTTTATATGTTAAAAAAAAGGACAATAAAATTATTGTCCATTAATCATAGCATTATGATAAAAAAACCACATCACGATGGTGTAAAAATCAATTATAGCTGGTCAAGATTGAGCACATCTCGCATATCAAACAGCCCTTTATCACGATTATGCAACCATGATGCCGCTCGCACCGCCCCACTGGCAAAAGTCATCCGGCTGGAGGCTTTATGGGTGATCTCAACCCGCTCGCCAATATCGGCAAACATGGCGGTATGCTCACCCACGATATCGCCGGCACGAACAGTGGCAAAGCCAATGCTCTTCGGATCGCGTTCGCCGGTATAGCCTTCACGCGCATACACCGCACATTCTTTAAGATCGCGCCCCAGTGCGCCGGCAATCGCCTCGCCCATGGCCAACGCCGTGCCCGAAGGGGCATCCACCTTATGGCGGTGATGTGCTTCAATGATCTCGATATCGGTGTAGTCGCCCATCACCTGAGCGGCTTTTTCCAACAGCTTCAGCACCAGATTGACACCGACGCTGAAGTTGGCGGCAAAGACGATACCTATCTGCTGCCCGGCGGCTTTAATGGCGTCTTTACCGGCGTCATCAAAGCCGGTAGTGCCAATCACCATGGCTTTTTTATGCTCGACGCAAAAAGCCAGATACGCCTGAGTGCTTTCCGGGCGGGTGAAATCGATCAGAATATCGAAATCGTCGACCACCTTTTCCAGACTGTCGCTAACGGCAACGCCCAGTGCGCCAACACCCGCCAGTTCACCGGCGTCTGTACCGATCAGGCTTGAACCCGGTCGCGAAATCGCCGCCCCCAGCGCCACACCCGGTGCCTGCTGTACCGCCTGGATCAATTGACGGCCCATACGGCCACCGGAACCCGCAACCGCTATGCGGATTAATGAATCAGTCATACTTGCTCTCTTGTTGATTTGACGCCTATCCCATTAGGCTATCGGTTCAGGGTAACTGCCCCACCTTATCACCGCCAGAGGATTCATTTCATAATTAGAAAATTATGATATCTCCCGCATTTCATCAGCAATGCTGTCAATGGGTTAACAATTGATCTAAAAAATATCTGTTGCCGATTGTACATAATCATGCAATTTCAATGGCTAAAAACCGCAGGAAAAACCCTCATTTCATTCACTAAAACCGACATGGGTCCCGCCAATCAGCCGCTTAGCTTAATATATGCTGTAACTGCCGCTTTATTGCCTGAGAGCCACGGATGAAAATCGCACCCACGACCCTATCGGAAACCCTGACGCAAGATTTGGCACGCCGCATCATCAGGGGGGATTTGCCGCCCGGGCTGTCGTTGCCGGGGGAAAATGAGCTGGCACAGCAGTACGAAGTTTCACGCACCTCGGTACGCAATGCCTTGCAGGTGCTGGCCGCAAAAGGGCTGATTTCCATCCATGCCAAGAAGCGCAGTACGGTCAACTCACGCCAGCTGTGGAGCTTTTTGGATACCGATGTTCTGGCCTGGCTGGCAGAAGACAGCCTCGATCCGTTGTTGACTGAACAGCTAATGGTCACTCGTTTGATCTTTGAACCCAATATCGCCGCGCTGGCGGCGGTTAATGCCACCGGTCATGATTTAGCCGCGCTCGAAGATGCCTGCAAGCTGATGGCACAAGGGCAGCAACAAGCCAGCCGTGAGCTGTTCGAACAGGGCGATATGGCGTTTCATCTCGCTTTACTGGGCGCCAGCCATAACCCCTTTTTACATTCATTAGGCAGTGCGCTGTCCGCCGCAATGGCCCTCTCTTTTCAGGAAACGCAGGAAGAAGACGTACACCTGGCCCAAAAGGCCGTTGAAGAACACCAACAGCTGCTGGAGGCTATTCGTTTCAGGCAGGTGGAAAATGCGCGCCAATGCATGCGTGTCATTTTGCTCAACGCGGCCAAAAAGAATCATTGGCATAAACAGCCGGAAATGTTCGCTCATATTATTTAAAAAATCTCGCCTTGTCGTAACTCCAATCGTCCTCACAGATCTTGGGTTCTTTTGCCCTCATCAACCTTGCATACAAGATCTTTAAATTTGTATTACCTGAATGAATGACAACTGGATGGTTATCGGCTGGGGGACCTAACACCCGGTCAATCACTCTGAGGAATCGATCATGAAGTTGACTACGGAAACCCCGTCGGCGGAGCAAGCCACTGCGAATACATTATTCAGGTTGAGAAGACGATTCTGCAACGGCGTAATATCATTGCCACCAACTATTGCCGTCACCCCGGCTGCCGCTGACCGCTGACGATCGTGCCATGATTGACCGGTTTTTTATTCAATTCTCTTTGTAGCGAAAGCGGCCGCCCCACGGCGGCCATTTCACATATCTTCAATGGGTTAATGCAGCGACCTCGTCGGCAATTGCCGTCAGTGCATCATAACGGGCGTAATCGGCCTGCACCACCGCAGCACGCTGCCGATAAGACGGCTGCGCCAGAATTTGCTGCACCGCCTGACGCAACTGCCCCTCATCCGGGGTACTGGTATGCAGGCTAATGCCGCAACCCGCTGCCACCACTCTTGCAGCAGCTTCGAGCTTATCCTCGCCGGTTCCAGCGACAATCAAGGGTACCCCCTGATCCAGGGCATAGTTGATTGAGCCATAGCCGCCATTGGTGATCAACAACGCCGCCTTCGGCAGCCAGTGTTCGAAAGAGATGGACTCCCGCACTTTGGCATTAGCGGGCAACAGCGCCAACAATCTGTCAATCGGGCGCCCCCCCGTGGTCGCTAAAACCCGAACCGGCAATTCAGCCAGTGCCTTCAGGGTCGGAACAATCAGCTGGTGCAGATCGACATTCGCCAGCGTCCCCTGCGAAACAACCACCAACGGCCGCCGGTCGGCCTCATCCCACTCATCGCTGGTTTCAACCGCCACCGCCGCGCTACACAGCGGCCCGATAAAGCGCACGCTGCCCGGCAGATCTTCGCGCTGATACTCCAGCGCCGGGGTGGCCAGTTGCAAAAAGCGATCGCAGCCGCCAATCAATGCATCGGTAAAAGGCTGCTGCAGCGGCTGGCCACCAGACTGCGCCATGGCAATATCAAAGCTCTCTTGCACCTCATCAATTAATGCACGGGTGTCTTCGTCCACCAACTGTTCGCGCCGCAGCTCTCGTGGCAACAACGCCGGAGGGATACGCGGCCCATAGAAGATCGAATCCCTAGAGGAATACGACAATGGCGTCACCCCGATGCCGATCACCGGCGGACGCTCCGTCCTCTGCAACAACGGCAGCACCCCATAAAAGCAGTTTTCCACCATCAACAGGTCAGGGCGATCGTCAGCCATCATGCTTCGCAACTGCTGGTCTAACAACGGGATCGGGGCAGCAAAGAAGTCTTTCAGCGCCAGTGCCATCTGGGCATTGCCCGGCGGCAGTGCTGCCCGTTCGGGAAAGTGCTGCTCAAGATAGCGGTAGTCGAAATCTACTCGCTCATCAAAGGCGATAAACTGCGCGCCGACTGCCTCTGCGCGTTGACGAAACAGCGCACCGGTCATCACCCGTACCTGGTGCCCTTGTGCAATCAGGTGTCGGGCAATGCTCAGCATCGGATAAACGTGGCCGGGCGTGGCCACGGCGGTCATCAGAATACTTGCCATAGGGTTTAAACCTCTGCGTTAGCCGGCTTCAGCGCCTTATTGGCGCACTCCGGGTTGCTCTGAATATGCACCCGCTGTAAATGGCGAGCAGAACGTGCGGTAAAGCCTTCGCGCCCGTGCAACAACGAGAAGTTATCCGCTATCACCACGTCACCCTGCTGCCACTGATGGGCGTAATAATGACGAGGATCGTAGAGATGCTGTTGCAGGGTCTGATGGAATGCCTCTTGCTGCTCCTGTGGTACCCCGTGATATTCCAGCGCGTGCTGGTTAAGAAATTTTTTGCCTTCGGTCGGCGGCTCGTTGTAGCGCATGATCTGCCCGTTGCCGTTCGGATGATCCACTACCAGAGGCGAACAAACTTCACCACCGTAATGCACCACTTGCTTAATGCGATAAGAGATCGACACTTCCCGCCACTGCGCCAACAGCGGTTCACTGGCATTCGCCAGCAGGCGCGTGGTGTCGACAAAGGTGGTGCGGCCCCCCTCATCCTGTGACGGTGCTGCCACACAATGGAACAACTGGAATTCCGGGATGGTCGGCTTGTACATGCCGTCCCAGTGCAACGGCACATAGCTGCTGTCGAAAATATGATCTTTGGCATCCGGATGTTCTTTCACGTCCAGCACTGCGCCGAACGGCCACATCATGATCTCACCCCAGCCGTCGGCATAGCGGGTCAGCAGTTGCGGATCGGTAAAACCAGAGTTGAAGCCGCGCAGCACCAGCAGGTGATGCTGCTGGGCCAGTGAACGAAGCGCGGCCACCGGCAGTTCGCTGATAGATTGGCCAGGATACTGCGGGGTCAGCACTGCACCAAAAGGGGTATTGAGTTCAATGCGACAGTTCAGCGTTTGATTTTCCATAGGTCACTCTCCTTGAATCGAATTTGCTGCTCACACGGCTACCGCGCCGTTAAAAGACGCCCGTTAAAGTGCTGGGCGCAAGGTGATGCATTACGCCATCTGTGGCTATTCGACCAGGTAATGGCTGGGTGTTCCGCGGATCGCCACCAGTTCGCCCGCCAGCTGCTGCGCGTCTTTGCGCTTCATCAGCACAAACTGTCCGTTTACATTGGCGGCCACGCCATGCCAGGGGGTCAGCCAGTCGTCTTTGGTCGGCATCATGTGAATCCCCATTTTCAGGCTGTCGGTGGGCTGCGGGTGAATCGACAAACGTATTGCCAACGGGAAATGCTGGGCCAGCAAATTGCCCCAGGCCCAGCTGCGCTGGATCACACCACAGGCGCGCTGTTTGGCGTCTTTTTGCAGCGCGGTATTAGAGCCGCTGTAGCCCGGCAGTTGGCTGTCTTCATACAGGAATCGGGTGATCGCGCGATACAGCTGCAACCCCTGCTCGTCCTGCATCAACCGGTGTTTGATCGTTTCCTCCGGCTCAGCATAGCCGTCAACCAGCAACTGGCGCAGCAGATCATAGTTGCTGGTATATCCGGCCAGCCCTTCCACGTCACCCAGATTGAAAACGCTCAGATGAGTCGCCCCCACTTCGTGCAGCAGGTTTTCAATTTCATGTTGATAACGGTTGATCGCATCGTCGCTGACACGGATCAAATCACCGAAAACGTGGCCATCGGAGCAGATGATGATATGAGCACCCGGCGGGTAATAAAGCTGAATACGCTGACAGAGGGAATTAAGAAATATCAATGACAGTCTTTCAGCCATATCGGGCAGTGAACCAATCACCTTATTAGTATTGGGTGATTTTGTCGGAAAAGCAGGCAGGACAAATTCAATACGCCGCTCATTTTCAATAAATGCCCGAATACGCGGTAATTGCACCAGAGAAACCTCCTGTTCCTCTTCTGCGTTTGAACTCTCCGCCCCCGGAAATCGACGCCGATATTGCAATAGTTCATGAAGGATTTTTAACGATATTTGTTCAATACGAGCACTATCCACAATTAACTCCTGTTCAGATGTGGCGCAAGCAACTTATTTGCAAACGCAATAAGACTTATCAAAAAAGAGAGGCCGAACGGGAAGTCGGACTTACCTTACGATTTATCTGCTTCAGGCAATATAGAAGAGATAATGCTATATTATTAGCCCTTATAATTAACAATCTTGGTTAAGTTGAACTTAACAAACTATGAGTAATATTCTAAAACGCATGGCTATTTTTTCTAAAGTTGTCGATTGCGGTGCATTCAGCACGGCAGCCAAAGAATTGGGCATTACGACCTCTGCCGTTAGCCAACATATCCGTCTGCTGGAAAACGAGTTGGGCATTCAATTACTTCTGCGTTCGACCCGTTCACTGAGCCTGACCGAGGCCGGGCTGTGTTTTTATGAGGATTGTGTGTTGATGATCCATGCGGCAGAACGCGGGCAACAACGTATTGCCGCGCTTCGCGGTGAACTGGCCGGGGAACTGCGCGTCGCCACCTCTACGGAGTTTGCCACTCATTATCTGGTGCCGGCATTGCAAAGTTTCCTCGACGAGCACCCGCGCATCACGCTGAGGCTGGAAATTCATGATGAAAAGATCGACCTGATAAACCAGCGTATTGATCTGGCGATCCGCGGCGGCGTGATGGCTGACTCTAGCTATGTCTCTACTCGCCTGGCGCGCTTTCGCGAAGTACTATGCGCCTCGCCAGCCTATCTTGCCAACCACGGCGTGCCAGAAACTCCACAGGCGTTGACCCACCATCAATGGGTCACTTTTACCCCTTTGGGGAACCCACAATTTGTTCGTCTGCTCCACCCTGATGGCGACGAGCATCGGTTGCGTATGACCGGACGTTTATTTACCAATAACGGCATGGCGATGAAAGAATTGGCACTGGCAGGTAAAGGCATCATCCGTAATTTCTTCGTCAATGTTGAAAAGGAATTGAACCGAGGTGAGCTGATTGAGGTACTGCCAGAGTGGCGGCTACCGGATATTAGTTGCTATGCAATTATGCCGCGCAGGGACAGCCAACCATTAAAGGTTCGTCGTTTACTTGAACATATGAAAACCCATTTACAGAGAAAAGAGAAAAACGCCGAAGACCAATTAAGAACTTAATAAAATAAGAAATATCTGCAACACAAATTAATTTAGTTATTTAACCTTTCAGCCCGTTGCTGACCAGCACCAGAGTTTATTTAGATTGCAGCCTAATGATATTAACCTTAATAACTTTATCACTGCCCATATAATCATTCCCTCTACCATCAATTCAAATTATCAGAACAAATCTGGATTTAATAAACAGTAAATTTGAACCTGTCACGCATAAAACTCATTTTAATAATTTCATTGCCGGGAACCGTTACCTAAAAGCAAAACGGAGAGCCGAAGCTCCCCGTTATCTTATTTATGCCCGATGCTGATTAATCGACCTGTTTGATATCAACCCGCAGCTCTTTCGGCACTTCAAACACGATGTTCTCTTCACGACCACTGACCTCCTGCACGTTGCCCCCCCCCAGCGCTTTCAGGCGGTTGATCACATCCTGAACCAGAACATCAGGTGCCGAAGCCCCTGCGGTAACACCAATATTATGAGCGTCCTTCAGCCAGACTTCCTGAATGTCAGCGGCGGAATCGATCAGGTATGCCGGCTTGCCAACACGCTGCGCCAATTCTGCCAGACGGTTGGAGTTGGAGGAGTTTTTCGACCCCACCACCAGTACCACGTCCGCATCCCCGGCCAGGTTGCGTACCGCTTCCTGACGGTTGGTGGTGGCGTAGCAGATGTCGTCCTTGCGCGGCCCGATAATGCTGGGGAAACGCTGGCGCAGGGCATCAATCACATCAGAAGTGTCGTCCACCGACAGCGTGGTTTGCGTCATAAAGCACAGGTTGCTTTCATCCTTCACCTGCAGCTTCCACACGTCGTCCGGTGACTCCACCAGGTACATGCCGCCCTTCGGGTTGCTGTACTGGCCCATGGTACCTTCTACTTCCGGGTGACCGGCGTGACCGATCAGGATAGCCTCGGTGCCACGGCGGCTGGCTCGCGCCACTTCCATATGCACCTTGGTCACCAACGGGCAGGTGGCGTCAAACAGCATGGTTAAATCACGCGCCTTGGCCTCTGCCCTTACCGCCTGGGAAACCCCGTGCGCCGAGAAGATCAGAATCGACCCGTCCGGCACTTCAGTGATTTCTTCAATAAACACCGCCCCACGCTCACGCAGGCTGTCCACCACGTAGCGGTTATGCACCACTTCGTGACGCACATAGATAGGCGCACCGTAAATTTCCAACGCGCGTTCAACGATACTGATCGCACGATCAACCCCGGCGCAAAAGCCGCGTGGGTTAGCCAGCAATATTTGCATGCGTCTCCTCCTGCTGCGGGTCGATCTCCAGCACTTCAATATCGAAGGTGACCGGATGGCCCGCTAGCGGATGGTTGAAATCAACGGTAATCGAATCTTCCGCCACCTCACGCACCACGCCTGGCATTTCGCTGCCGTCGACAGCGGTAAACAACATGATGGTGCCCGCATCCGGTACGCCGGTTTCCGTGAAATCACGGCGTGAGAAGAACTGGACCAGGTCCGGGTTCTCTTCGCCGAACGCCGCTTCCGGTTGCAGGGTAAAGGCACACTTGTCGCCCGCCTTCAGACCGAGTAACTGCGCTTCCAGCGGCTCGGACAGGCTGCCGTCGCCCAGACGAAACAGCGCCGGTTTACCGTTGCCACGAGTGGATTCTGCCGTCGTTCCGTCTTCCAGTTTCAGCGTGAAGTGAACCAATACTTCGCTGTCGCCCTTAACCTGAGCCGTCATATTACTCACCTTTGCTCTTTGCACTTTTGTTCGCCGGCGACAAGAAGCCTTCCAGCACGATCATCGCCGCACCCACGCAGATAAAGCTATCCGCCAGGTTGAAGGTCGGGTAATGCCAGTCGCCCACATAGAAGTCGATAAAATCGACCACGAAGCCGTGCCACAAGCGGTCGAACAGATTGCCGAGCGCTCCACCGATGATAAATGCATAAGCAATATTGTTCAGCTTTTGCTGCGCCGAACTGCGGTACATCATCACCAGCAGCACCGCTACGATGGCGACGGCAATACCGGCGAAGAACCAGCGCTGCCAGCCGCCGTGATCGGCGAGGAAGCTGAACGCGGCGCCGTAGTTGCGCGCATAAAACAGATTGAACGACGGGATCAGCGGCTGGGACTGACCCAGCGCGAAGTTACCGAGGATCCACTGCTTGCTGGCAAAATCCAGCACCAGCACTACCACTACCAGCCACAGCCAGCGCAAGCCGGTCGAACAAATAGGTTTACTCATTAGGCAAACTTACGCTTTTCGCCGTCGCCGGCTACGTTGACAACACAGCGGCCGCAGAGATCTGCGTGTTCCGCCACCAGGCCGATATCGGTAGTGTAATGCCAGCAACGCGGGCACTTCTCACCTTCAGCAGTGCTGAAGGTAATTTTCAGGCCTTTCACCAGCTCTGCAGCTTGTGCATCTGCCGGCGCATCGGCCAGAGGCGCAACGCGCGCGCCGGAGGTCAGCAGCACAAAGCGCAGCTCATCCTGCAAGCTGTTGAGGCGTTCAGCCAGTTCGCTATCAGCATACAGCGTCACCGCGGCTTCCAGAGAACCGCCGAGGCGTTTGTCAGCACGAGCCTGTTCCAGCACTTTGTTCACTTCGCCGCGAACTTTAAGCAGCTCGGCCCAGAAGCTATCGTTCATGCCTTCGCCTTCGGCCAGACCGAACAGGCCGTCGTACCACTCTTCAGTGAATACGTACTGCGCGCGTTTGCCCGGCAGGAAGGCCCAGATTTCATCGGCAGTGAATGACATAATCGGTGCCATCCAGCGAACCAGCGCTTCTGCGATATGGAACAAGGCAGTTTGGCAGCTACGACGGGCAACGCTGTCGCTCTTCGCGGTGTACTGACGGTCTTTGATGATATCCAGATAGAAGGAGCCCATCTCCACCGAACAGAACTGCATCAGACGCTGTACCACTTCATGGAAATCGTAATTGGCGTAAGCCTGTTCGATATCCTGCTGCGCCGCCAGTGCACGACCCACTGCCCAGCGATCCAGGACGACCATCTCTTCCGGTGCCACGCAATCGGTGCTCGGCTCAAACCCGTTCAGATTGGCCAGCAGGAAACGCGCGGTGTTACGGATGCGGCGATAAGAATCGGCAGAGCGTTTCAGGATCTCGTCCGACACAGCAATTTCACCGGTGTAGTCAGTAGAAGCGACCCACAGGCGCAGAATGTCGCCCCCCAGCTTGTTCATCACGTCTTGTGGGCTGATGGTATTGCCGATCGACTTGGACATTTTGCGACCCTGACCGTCCACGGTGAAGCCGTGGGTCAGAACTTCTTTATACGGCGCTTTACCCTTCATCGCAGTGGAGATCATCAATGATGACATAAACCAGCCGCGGTGTTGGTCGGAGCCTTCCAGATACATATCGGCGCCGTGGCCATTGAACTCGGGACGAACGTCGACCACGGAAGAGTGGGTCGAACCAGAGTCGAACCAGACGTCCAGCGTGTCTGGCACTTTAACGTAATCGGCAGCATCCGCACCGAGAATGTCGGCCGCGTCCAGATCCCACCAAGCCTGAATACCATCCTGCTCAACGCGCTTGGCCACTTCTTCCATCAGCTCAACACTGCGTGGGTGCAGTTGCTCGGTGTCCTTATGCACAAACAGTGACATCGGCACGCCCCAGGTACGCTGACGCGAAATACACCAGTCCGGGCGGTTGGCAACCATGGTTTCGATACGCGCCTGGCCCCATTCCGGGATCCATTGCACGCCTTTGATCTCTTCCAGCGACTGCTTGCGCAGGCCTTTCTGATCCATGCTGATGAACCATTGAGGGGTCGCACGGAAGATGATCGGCGTTTTGTGGCGCCAGCAGCACGGGTAACTGTGAACCAGTTTTTCCACATGCAGCAATGCGCCTTTCTCACGCAGCAGATCAACGATCAAATCGTTGGCCTTGAACACAAACTTGCCATCCAGCAGTGGATAGGTGCCGGTCAGATAGCAGCCGTTCGGCCCTACCGGATTGGCGATTTCCAGACCGTATTTCTGGCTGATGACAAAGTCATCCGGGCCATGGCCACCGGCGGTGTGTACCGCACCGGTACCGGCATCCAGCGTTACGTGTTCACCCATGATCGCTGGCACGTCAAAGCCCATGAACGGGTGTTCGAAACGCATCAGCTCCAGATCGACACCTTTGCAACTGCCCAGCACTTCCCAATGGGTAATACCGGCGCGTTTCATTACGCTTTCCACCAGTTCAGCCGCTAGGATCAGGCACTGGCCTTCTACCTGTACCAGTTGGTAGGCAAATTCCGGGTGCAGTGAGATGGCGCGGTTAGCCGGCAGCGTCCACGGAGTGGTAGTCCAGATAACCAGAGAAACCGGGCCGTCGAAGCTGTTGATATCAAACTTGGCCGCCACGGCAGCCGCGTCTACCGCGTGGAAAGCCACATCGATAGACGGCGAAGTTTTGTCGTAATACTCCACTTCCGCTTCCGCCAGGGAAGAACGGCAATCGGTACACCAATGCACCGGCTTGGCGCCTTTCAGCAGGTGGCCGTTGCTGATGATTTTGCCCAGCGCACGGATGATGTTGGCTTCGGTTTTGAAGTCCATGGTCAGGTACGGGCGATCCCAGTCACCCAGCACGCCCAGGCGGATGAAGTCTTTCTTTTGGCCTTCAACCTGCTCAGCGGCATACTCACGGCACTTGATACGGAATTCTGCCGCGGTGAGTTTTTCACCCGGCTTACCGTACAGTTGCTCAACCTTCAGTTCGATCGGCAGGCCGTGGCAGTCCCAACCCGGAATGTAAGGCGAGTCGAAACCGGACATCCCTTTCGACTTGATAATAATGTCTTTGAGAATCTTGTTAACCGAGTGACCAATGTGAATGCTGCCGTTCGCATACGGAGGGCCGTCATGCAGAATGAAGGATTTCTTGCCCTTTTTGGCAGTACGAATCATCCCGTACAGATCCTGTTCATACCAACGTTGCAGCATGCCAGGTTCAC
Source organism: Serratia sp. NA_13 (assembly GCF_052691735.1). NCBI lineage: Bacteria > Pseudomonadati > Pseudomonadota > Gammaproteobacteria > Enterobacterales > Yersiniaceae > Serratia > Serratia sp. NA_13. The sequence goes on along the minus strand of NZ_JBQZFV010000006.1, from coordinate 165,621 downwards.
GCTTGGCCAGATCGCCGCGCATCGGGAACCCTGTTTCCGGCAAGTTCAGGGTATTCTTGTAGTCACTCATGAGATTCTCGTTTCCGTTTTCGGCTATTTACCCGTCACACTTCAAGCTGCATCTTCGTTGGCCGCCCTTTCTTACCCGAATCACTTGCCTATGCAAGCTCATCGGGGTTCGCGCGGTTGCCGCCGCGATACAACTCGAATTGTTTAGGGTAAACGATTAAACCAGTGTTTTTAACCCGAAGAATTTTCGGGCCGTCACCACATCATTGGCGATTTGCTGCTTCAGCGCATCGAGCGAAGCAAAACGCTGTTCATTGCGCAATTTCGCGCGGAGCACCACGTCTATATGGTGCCCGTAAAGATCCATTGTGACATCCAGTAGATGGACTTCCAGCTGCTGTCGCACGCCGGCAACGGTTGGGCGTGTACCAATATTGGCCACGCCGGGGAGCGGCTGGGATCCCAGGCCATAAACTTCTACCGCATAGACTCCCTTCACCGGGGCAACCAGGCGTTTCAGCGGCAGGTTGGCGGTAGGGAAGCCAATGGTACGGCCCAGTTCATCGCCGTGTACCACCCGACCAGAAATACTGTACGGATGGCCCAGCAGCGTTTCAGCCAATGCCAGGTCGTCATCGCGCAGCGCATTGCGGATCGCCGTGCTGCTGATGCGTTGATCGCCCTCGCGGAAGGTCGGCGTGCTAATCACTTCAAAACCGTATTCTTTCCCGGCTTTTTGCAATAGCGGAAAATCGCCCTGGCGGGTCGCGCCAAAGCGAAAATCATCCCCGACCATCAGGAATTTCACACCCAGTTTCTCCACCAGCAGTTCGGCAACGAATGCCTGTGCCGTATTGGCAGCGAAACGCGGGTCGAACTTGACGCACAACAGGTAGTCAACGCCCGCCTGCGCCAAGTATTTGGCCTTGTCACGCAAACGCGTAAGACGGGCCGGTGCCTTGTCCGCTGCAAACATTTCCAGCGGTTGCGGCTCAAAGATCATGACCATCACTGGCAGCCCGAGGCGTTGCCCCTCTTGTTTCAGCTGCTCCAGCAACGCCTGGTGACCGCGGTGTACGCCGTCAAAGTTGCCGATGGTGAGCACGCAACCATGGTGACGTGCCCGGATATTGTGAATGCCGCGAATTAGCTCCATAGCTGGCTCAAAACAGTGGAAATCGCCGGATTATACCTTGTACAGCGGTTAAGGTTAACCCGCGATTGGTGCCTTTATGTAATAGACATACCATACCGGAGATAATATGCAGGTGAAACGCTCTGGCCGCAGTTTATCCGGCGACTCAAAGCTGATTATCGACCACGACCAATAGCTTGCGACCAATGCACCAACTCATTGCTGAATTTTCTCGCGAAACACTGTATTCCCATGACCGAAGCTGGTAAAATCCTGCCCCATCACAACGTAGCAAGTGCCGCCAGTACAAACGGCGCTTATTTGCACAAATCCGTTGACAAACGAAGTCTAAAAGGGGATATTCCTCGGCCTTCGAATTGTCCTCAATAGAATATATTTGGGAGTTGGACCTTGGCTAATATCAAATCAGCTAAGAAGCGCGCCGTACAGTCTGAGAAGCGTCGTAAGCATAACGCTAGCGGCCGCTCAATGATGCGTACCTACATCAAGAAAGTAGAAGTTGCTATCGCAACTGGCGACAAAGAAGCTGCAAAAAATGCATTCCTCGTAATGCAACCAATCGTGGACCGCAAGGCAGCTAAAGGCCTGATCCACAAAAACAAAGCTGCACGCCATAAGTCAAACCTGACTGCGCGTATCAACGCAATGCAATAAGCATTACGTTGTCAGCTTGATAAAAAAACCGGCTCAGGCCGGTTTTTTTACGTCTGCAATACCCGGTCTAGTAAGCGAACAATGCAGAGAAGTCCTTGTTGCATACCCGCTGTACCGCCGGATGCTGGATCATGCGCTCGGCAAAGATGATGTAGTACTCTTCCTGCACGCTATCAATACGTCCAATCTCCACCACGTCATCATCATTATAGGTATCCTGCGCATACAGCGTCGGCGCAACGAAGATCGCATTGTGGTACATGCCAAAAGTTTTCATCAGGGCCGCATCATCAAACTCGCCCAAGATCTCCACCTGAATGCCCTGAGTATTAAACCAGTTCAACAGCTTACGGCCCAACATCGAACGTCGACCCGGGATCAGCAGTTTGCGCTGTTCCAGGCAGGCGGGGAACGGCAGGTCCGGTGCCGGTTGGCGACAGAAGAAGCTGATGCCGCATTCACCCAGTTTGAGCGAAAACAGCCCTTCCTGCTGGCTGGAATCTACCGGGCAGTCTGACAGGATCATATCGAGCTTATGCTGGCTGAGCTGCTCCAACAGCATCTCGTGCGTCGACTCAAAGCAGCGCAGGTGAATTTGCTCATTATCCACCACTACCGCCGTCTCCAACACCTGGCTCACCAAACGTTTGGACAGCGCATCCGCTACCCCGACGTCGAACAACAGGTTGGATTCCTTGCGATAGTTAACGATATCCAGCATTTCCTGGCTGAGCATAAACATCTTGTCGGCATAACGAAAAACCAGTTGCCCCAATTCGGATGGCACCAGCCCACGCCCCTGACGCTTGAACAGCTTGCCGTCCAAACGTTCCTCCAGCGCTTTGATCTGGCCTGTGATGGTCTGCGGTGTCAGAAACAAGGCTTCGGCAGCACCGACCACCGAACCTTCCTTGCAGACCTGCCAGAAGTAATAAAGGTGATTAAAGTTGATATGCGACATCCTCACGAGGTGCTCTCCTTAACATTTCGTCATGGCAAACCCGCGGCCGTGACGAGCGACTAATGTCCTTTCCCTGTTTCAGACAACCTGTTGCTGCATTCGTCCCAAACAGAACGGCCGAAGTTGTGCATATTTTACCCTGCACAACTCCGACCAGCTATTGTAGTGAGTCCCCACGAACAGGGGATCCCCTAAAAGGGTTATCTGACTCGCGGTAACGACATGCGCAACAGACCATACCCGACCACCGCCGCCGTGGTTGATCCAATCAGGATCCCCAGACGCGAATAGGTGCTCAGAACAACATCCGCATCGCCAAAGGCCAGCGAAGCGATAAATATCGACATGGTGAAACCAATACCACAGAGCACGGAAACAGCAAACACCTGTTTGAAACCAATTCCTTCAGGCAGCCTGGCGATGCCCAGCTTTACTGCCAACAGGCTAAAGGTGAAGATGCCCAACGGCTTACCGATAAACAGGCCTGCTGCAATGCCCACTGGCAACAGAGAGGTCAGCCCGCTCAGCGACACGCCTTGTAATGAAACCCCTGCGTTGGCAAAGGCAAACAGCGGCAGTATCAGGAACGCCACCCACGGATGCAGCTCATGCTCCAGCGTCTCGGACGGCGACGGCCCTTTCTTCACATTAAGCGGGATCATAAAGCCGATAATTACCCCGGCCAGCGTCGCATGTACCCCGGACTTGAGGATAGCCACCCACAATACCAGGCCGACAATCATATAAAGTGAGGTTTTGCCCACGCCGCGCCAGTTCATAAACGCCAGCACGGCAATAGAGGCTGCCGCCACGCCCAATGCTGCCATCGAGACTTCGTGGGTATAGAACAGCGCGATAATGACGATGACACCCAGGTCATCGATGATCGCCAACGCCAACAGAAACACCTTCAGGCTGGTAGGCACACGGTTACCCAACAGCGCCATCACCCCGAGGGCAAAGGCAATATCGGTTGCCGCCGGGATCGCCCATCCCTGACGAGTCACCTCGTCCGCGCCGTTGAACATCAGGTAAATCAATGCCGGTGCCAGCATGCCGCCCAATGCAGCAATCGCCGGGAACACCGCCTTGTCGCGCCCGGCCAAAGAACCCTGCATCAGCTCACGCTTGACCTCCAACCCGACCACCAGGAAAAAGATCGCCATCAGGCCGTCGTTAATCCACAACAGCAATGGCTTGGCAATCTCCAGTGAGGACACTTTCACCATCACAGGCAAATTGAGGAAGGAGTGATAAATCCCCTGGGCTGGGGTATTGGCCATGACCAACGCGATAATCGCGGCTACGATCAGGATAATACCGCCCGCGGCTTCCTGACGTAAAAATTGACGAATGATGTTAGTCACAATACGTCTCTCCATAGCAAAGCAAGGCACAGACGGCCCCACTGACAAAGTAATGGAATGAGTATAGATGGCGAATCACTTCGATAAAATACGTTTATAAATGCTTAAATCATCGAAAAAGGCGATCTATAAGGGCTTTATGTCACACTTTAACCAAGGGTATTGGCGGACATTCAGCCATAAAAAAACCCCGACTTTGACGCCGGGGTTATGCAGTAAGCTAACGGAAACAGCAGCTTAGCGCGTCAGGTCGTCAAAAAACTTTTTCACCCCGTCGAAGAAGCTCTTCGAACGTGGGCTGTTTTTGTCACCGGAAGGGCCACCCAGGCTCTCCTCCAGTTCCTTCAGCAATTGCTTCTGTTTGTCGTTCAGGTTAACCGGGGTTTCTACTACCACACGGCACAGCAGGTCGCCCTGGCTGCCACCACGAACCGATTTAACACCCTTGCTGCGCATGCGGAACAGCTTTCCGGTCTGAGTCTCTGCCGGTACTTTCAGCTTCACACGGCCATCCAGCGTCGGGACTTCAATCTCGCCGCCCAATGCCGCCATCGCAAAGTTAATCGGCACTTCACAGTACAGGTTATTACCTTCGCGCTCGAAGATAGGATGCGCTTTCACCTGAACCTGAACGTACAGATCGCCTGCCGGCGCACCGTGTTCACCCGCTTCCCCCTCACCCGCCAGGCGGATGCGGTCACCGGTATCAACGCCAGCCGGGATTTTCACCGACAGCGTTTTGGCTTTCTCTACCCGGCCGTGGCCGTGGCAGCTGTTGCAAGGGTCTTTGATGATCTGACCGCGGCCATGACAGTGCGGACAGGCCTGCTGCACGGTAAAGAAGCCCTGGCGCATCTGCACCTGGCCCTGACCGTGACAGGTTGGACAGGTCACCGGCGAGCTGCCTGGCTTGGCGCCACTGCCGTGGCAAACACCACACTCTTCCAGCGTCGGGATGCGGATCTCTTTGGTCACGCCACGAACCGCTTCCTCGAGGGACAGCTCCATGTTGTAGCGCAGATCGGAACCGCGGCTGGCGCGTTGACGACGGCCACCACCGAAGATGTCGCCAAATACGTCGCCAAAGATATCGCTGAAGTCGGCACCGCCGCCGCCAAACCCACCGCCGCCGCCCATGCCGCCTTGTTCAAACGCCGCATGGCCGTATTGATCGTAGGCCGCACGCTTTTGATCGTCGGTCAGAACTTCGTACGCTTCCTTGACCTCTTTAAATCTGGCTTCGGCGTCCTGATCCTGGTTGCGATCAGGATGGTACTTCATCGCCAGGCGTTTATACGCCTTTTTGATCTCACGTTCTTCCGCCGTCTTGGAGACGCCGAGAATCTCGTAATAGTCTTTCTTGGCCATTATTTCTGTAACCCTTAACATGCGTGCACGGGCGTAGAGTTGCCTCGACGCCCGTGCTGGTTTCCGGTAACGGCCTCTCGGCCGTTCCGTGCCCGCTTAAGGGCGATTATTTTTTGTCTTTAACTTCTTCGAACTCAGCGTCAACCACGTCGTCGTCTTTCTGCGCCGCGTTGTCAGCACCGGCATCAGTACCTTGCTGAGCCTGCTGCGCCTGAGCCATTTCCAGCAGCTTGCCGGAAACCTGCACCAGAGCCTGGGTCTTCGCTTCGATCTCGGCTTTATCTTCGCCTTTGACCGCCACTTCCAGATCTTTCAGCGCCGCTTCGATAGCCGTTTTGTCTTCCGCAGGCAGTTTGTCGCCCGCTTCTTCCAACTGCTTACGGGTACCGTGGATCAGGTGGTCGGCCTGGTTACGGGTCTGCACCAGCTCTTCGAACTTACGGTCAGCTTCGGCGTTCACTTCAGCATCGCGCACCATTTTCTGGATTTCTTCTTCGTTCAGACCGGAAGAAGCCTTGATGGTGATTTTCTGCTCACGGCCTGTATTCTTGTCTTTGGCAGACACGTGCAAAATACCGTCGGCGTCGATGTCGAAGGTCACTTCGATTTGCGCCATGCCGCGTGGAGCCGCCTGGATACCGTCCAGATTGAACTGGCCCAGTGACTTGTTATCGTTAGCGCGTTTACGCTCACCCTGCAGCACGTGGATGGTTACCGCAGACTGGTTGTCTTCAGCGGTGGAGAACACCTGGCTATGCTTGGTCGGGATGGTGGTGTTTTTGGTGATCAGCGGAGTCATCACGCTGCCCATGGTTTCGATACCCAGCGACAGCGGGGTAACGTCCAGCAGCAGAACGTCCTTCACATCACCGGCCAACACGCCGCCCTGTACCGCAGCACCCACCGCAACGGCTTCGTCCGGGTTAACGTCTTTACGTGGTTCTTTACCGAAGAAGTCAGCAACTTTCTTCTGAACCATTGGCATACGGGTCTGGCCACCAACCAGGATCACATCCTGAATGTCGGAAACCGACAGGCCTGCGTCTTTCAGTGCCACTTTCAGCGGCTCGATAGAACGCGCAACCAGATCTTCAACCAGCGACTCGAGTTTTGCACGGGTCACTTTGATATTCATGTGTTTTGGACCGCTCGCATCTGCAGTGATGTACGGCAGGTTAACGTCGGTCTGCTGAGCTGAAGACAGTTCAATCTTCGCTTTCTCAGCGGCTTCTTTCAGACGCTGCATCGCCAACGGATCGTTGCGCAGATCGAAACCTTGTTCTTTCTTGAACTCTTCCACCAGGTAGTTGATCAGACGGCTGTCGAAGTCTTCACCACCCAGGTGAGTATCACCGTTGGTTGCCAGAACTTCGAAGGTTTTTTCGCCGTCAACTTCGTCGATTTCGATGATTGAGATATCAAAAGTACCGCCACCCAGGTCATAAACCGCGATGGTACGGTTGCCGACTTCTTTGTCCAGGCCGTAAGCCAGGGCCGCAGCGGTCGGTTCGTTGATGATACGTTTAACTTCCAGACCTGCGATACGGCCAGCGTCTTTGGTCGCCTGACGCTGAGCATCGTTGAAGTATGCAGGTACGGTGATAACCGCTTCAGTTACTGGTTCGCCCAGATAATCTTCAGCCGTTTTCTTCATTTTCTTCAACACTTCAGCAGAGATCTGCGGAGGTGCTACACGCTGGTCTTTCACTTCAACCCATGCGTCGCCGTTATCAGCAGCCACAATTTTGTACGGCATGATGTCTTTATCACGCTGCGCTTCTTCATCCTGGAAGCGACGGCCAATCAGGCGCTTAATCGCAAACAGGGTGTTTTGTGGGTTAGTAACAGCCTGACGCTTAGCAGGCTGGCCAACCAGAATTTCACCATCCTGGGTATATGCGATGATCGAAGGTGTAGTACGGTCGCCTTCGCTGTTCTCCAGCACGCGCGCTTTACCACCATCCATAATTGCTACACAAGAGTTGGTAGTACCCAGGTCGATACCAATAATTTTGCCCATCTAAACGTCTCCACTAATAAATTCATATTCGGTCAGGTTGCTAACCTATATGTGGGCAATATTTTGTTTTTCAACTGCCCAACATTTTAGTCTTAGCCGCGGTCAGCAACTGCGGTTGCAAATAAGATGGGGTCATACAAGCGAGCATCAAGGGGCAGGACAAAAAAAATTTCTTTTTTATCGTCACTCAGATCATTGTTTCCTGTTCTGGGGATCATTATTATGCCGCGCGCTCTGATGGAAGTTATCAACTTTTCGTCCATTCAGACCATATATGAATTTACTTCACTATTTTCGTTAATTTTCTGTTATTGCAGAGGACTTATGCACACCAACAAGTTGGCGAATCCCGGCCCTCTCGGCCTGATGGGCTTCGGGATGACCACCGTCTTGCTGAACCTGCACAACGCGGGCTTTTTCCCATTGAACTCCGCCATTATAAGCATGGGGATTTTCTTCGGTGGACTGGCCCAGATTATGGCCGGCCTGCTGGAATACAAGAAAGGCAACACCTTCGGCATGACGGCCTTTATCTCTTACGGCAGCTTCTGGCTGAGCCTGGTCGGGTTGCTGTTGCTGCCGCGTCTGGGTCTGGCCGAACCGACCGACGCCGGCGTGCTGGGGATCTACCTGGCACTGTGGGGCGTCTTCACGCTGTTCATGTTCTTCGGCACTCTGCGCGCCAACCGCGTGCTGCAGTTCGTGTTCGGAAGCCTGACGCTGCTGTTCGCCCTGCTGGCCATCGGTAACATCACCGGCAACCATGCGCTGCTGAATTTTGCCGGCTACGAAGGCATTATCTGCGGTGCCAGCGCCATCTATCTGGCCATGGCAGAAGTGCTCAACGAGCAGTATGGCCGCACTGTGCTGCCGATTGGCGAGCCAAATATCAACAATGTGGAATCTATTCGGGCAGTGGCATAAGCGCCATTGGCCTGAAACAAAAAGCCCTGCGGTTGATTGCAGGGCTTTTTTTTAGCTGTAGGAACCGGCGCGCTGTGTTTTGGTTTCGCTGTTCAGATCGCGATGCAGGTAAATTCCCAGCAGCAGCCCGATGCCCGACAGCGCCAACACATAGTAAGCGGGCGCTAACGGGGTTAACTTCATGATCAACGTCACAAATATTGGGGTTAAACCACCAAAAATGGCGTATGCGACATTATATGAGAACGAAATCCCGGTAAATCGCACTTCCGCCGGAAAAGCCCGCACCATCACGTAAGGTACCGCGCCCACTACGCCTACGCTGAAGCCTACCAGCGCATAGCAGGCGAACAACATTTCCGGGTGCTCACCCACAGTCCGATAAAATAACCAACTGCAGCCTGCCAGCAGCAGGCTGCCGACGATAAAGGTTTTGCTGGCGCCAAAGCGATCCGCCGACAAGCCGGCAATGATGCAACCGGCAATCAGCATGATGGTGGCGATGCTATTGGCCTGCAACGATAACGCCGGGGCGATGCCAAACTGTTTTTGCAGATAGGTTGGGGTCATCAGGATCACCACCACAATGCCAGCGGACAAAAGCCAGGTCAGCAGCATCGACACCACCACTTCCTTGCGATGATTGAGCACTACCGATTTCAACGGCAGCTCTTCTGCCAGGGCCTTACGCGCCTGCATCTCGATGAAGATGGGTGTTTCCTGCAGCCAGCGGCGCAGGTACATCGCCACCAGGCCGAAAATACCGCCTAGCAGGAACGGGATGCGCCAGCCACCTTCAATAATTGTCTGTTGACTGAGCGTGGTATTGATCACCGTCGCCACCAGCGAGCCCAACAGGATACCGACGGTCAGGCCGGCAGTCAGCGTGCCGCAGGCAAAACCGATGCGCCGGCGCGGCACGTGTTCAGCCACAAACACCCAGGCTCCCGGCACCTCGCCGCCGATCGCCGCCCCTTGCAGCACACGCATCAGCAACAGCAACAGCGGTGCGGCAATGCCTATGCTGGCATAGGTCGGTAACAGGCCCATCGCCAGCGTCGGCAACGCCATCAGCAAGATACTCAGGCTGAACATTTTTTTTCGGCCGACCAGATCGCCGAAGTGCGCCATCACGATGCCGCCCAGCGGGCGGGCCAGATAACCGGCGGCAAAAATGCCGAAGGTTTGCACCTGGCGTAACCATTCCGGCATATCCGCCGGGAAGAACAGCTCGCCCATCACCGCCGCAAAGAAGACAAAAATGATGAAATCATAGAACTCCAGCGCACCGCCCAGGGCAGCTAACGTCAGAGTTTTGTAGTCTTGCCGGTTTAACCGGCGATTATTATCGTGAGGCATAGGGTACCGTCGGAGGAGACTGTAAAAATAAAAGCCATCGGCTTTTTGTAAACGAATCCTTACTATAACGGCAAATTATTTTCCCACCAGATCGGCTAGCGCTTATCTCACAAAAGGCTGAAATTTAGAGGTTTATCTCGCGACGCGCATTCTTCGGGCGAAATGCTGCTACCACTGCTGCCTCGGTTTCCACATAGGGTCCCTCAAGCAACTGAATGCAGTACGGCACGCTGGCGAAGATGCCATGCACCGCCACCTTGCCCTGCTCGTCCTTAACCCCTTCCAGCGTTTCCTTGATCGACTTGGGTTGCCCCGGCAGGTTGATGATCAATGCCTGCTTGCGGATCGCCCCCACCTGACGTGAAAGAATGGCCGTTGGCACATAGTGTAGGCTGATTTGACGCATTTGCTCGCCGAAACCGGGCATCACGCGATCGGCAATGGCCAGCGTAGCGTCAGGTGTCACGTCGCGGCGCGCGGGGCCGGTCCCCCCGGTGGTCAGCACCAGATGGCAGCCCATTTCATCCACCAGCTCACACAGGGTTTGTTCTATCAACGTCTGCTCATCAGGGATCAGGCGGGTTTCCAGCTTAAACGGAGTGGTCAGCGCACCAGTCAGCCATTCCTCCAGCGCCGGGATCCCCTTGTCCTGATAAACGCCGCCGGAAGCGCGGTCAGAAACAGAAACCAAACCAATACGTAATATGTCCATGCGTAACCTCTACAGCCTGATGGGGTTCGGACGGGTTATCTTCCCGCCCTGTTTTCAATTTTAGGAGTATAAAGTGTCTGCCTGCCTGCGGGATCTGCAAGCATAAAAAAAGGCGGCCTAAGCCACCTTTTTCTGCGCTGATTGCCGGAATTACAGCAGATCGGCGATCATTTTTTCCAGCTTGCCCTGGTCTACGGCAAACTTGCGGATACCGTCGGTCAGTTTCTCAACTGCCATTGGATCCTGGTTGTGCTGCCAGTAGAACTCAGGCTCGGTCAAAGCGGCAGGACGTGCTTGCACTTCGCCGGTGTAAGCCAGTTTACGCTCAAGCGTGCCTTCGCTCTCTGCCAGCTCTTTCAGCAGTGCGGGGGCGATGGTCAGGCGGTCACAACCGGCCAGCTCGATGATTTCGCCGACGTTACGGAAGCTGGCGCCCATCACCACGGTTTTGTAACCGTGCTGTTTGTAATACTGGTAGATCTCGGTAACGGAAATCACACCCGGATCTTCGTTTGGCGCGAACTCTTTCTTGTCGCCATTGGCTTTGTACCAGTCGAGGATACGGCCAACAAACGGAGAAATCAGGAAAACGCCGGCTTCGGCGCAGGCACGAGCCTGGGCAAAGGAGAACAGCAGCGTCAGGTTACAGTTGATGCCTTCTTTTTCCAGCTGTTCCGCAGCGCGGATACCCTGCCAGGTAGAAGCCAGTTTGATCAGGATGCGATCGTTACTGATGCCGGCATCGTTGTACAGTTTGATCAGACGCTTGGCCTTGGCAACGCTGGCGACGGTGTCGTAGGACAGGCGAGCGTCCACTTCAGTGGAGATGCGGCCTGGAACCAGCTTCAGGATTTCCAGACCAATGTTAACGGCCAGCTTGTCGGCAGCATCGGCGATCTGCTGTTCGCGATCGCTGCTCTGCTCGCGTGCCCAGGCAATGGCTTCGTCAATCAGTTTGCGGTATTCAGGAATTTGGGCTGCATTGAGGATCAGCGAAGGGTTGGTCGTAGCATCTTGCGGTTGATACAGCTTCATAGCCGCGATATCGCCCGTATCTGCAACCACGGTAGTCAGTTGGCGCAGGGAAGTTAATTTATCGGTCATGTTGGCATTATCTCATCGTGTGTGCATGAACTTTTGGCATCGTTCAACCATGCCTTGCCCTGATAATAACATGCGCAAGGCCCGGTGCAAGGCTGGAAAATCAGGCCCCGGCGGTGCTGGTTTTATCCTTGTGCGAGCAACCGTTTACGCTGCTATCTTTCGTCATTCCCGAGCTGATGAAAAGGCAATAACGTGCTATCGCTTGAATAAATCATGTTAAATTCGCAAAAATCAATGCAATAGGTTTCGAAATCTGAGAAAAATCTCAATTGCTCGGAACCGGGCTGATTTCAGCTAAGCTCTTGTAAAAATTAAGCCAATATATTTTCACCCGCGGTGGATATGTCGCGGTGCGCAACAAATTTCAACAAGGAGGGATCCGTGACGGACCTGATAAACTTTATAAATAATATTTTGTGGGGTTCGGTACTGATTTATTTGCTGCTCGGTACCGGCATTTATTTCACCCTGCGCACGCGTTTTATCCAGGTTCGCCATTTCGGCCACATGTTCTCGCTGCTGAAAAACAGCAACAAGAGCGACAGTACCGGTATCTCCTCCTTTCAAGCCTTGTGCACCACCCTCGCCGCTCGCGTCGGTACCGGCAACCTGACCGGCGTGGCGATTGCCCTCACCGCCGGTGGCCCCGGTGCCATCTTCTGGATGTGGGTAGTGGCCTTTATCGGCATGGCAACCTCCTTTGTCGAAAGCAGCCTGGCACAGCTCTACAAAACCAAGGATGGCCAGGGTAACTACCGCGGCGGCCCGGCCTATTATATGGAGAAAGGGCTGGGCATGCGCTGGATGGGCGTACTGTTCTCAATCTTCCTGATCATCGCCTTCGGCCTGGTGTTCAACGCCGTACAGGCCAACTCCATCGCCCAGGCTTCCGCCGTCGCCTTCCACGTGAAACCGCTGTATGTCGGTATCGGCCTGGTGGTCCTGAGCGGCATCGTGATTTTCGGCGGCATTCGTTCTGTGGCTCGCGTTGCCGAACTGGTGGTACCAGTGATGGCAGCCGCTTATTTACTGCTGGCCCTGTGGGTGATTGGCCATAATATTGAGCATATGCCGGCGATCCTCTCGCTGGTGGTTAAAAGCGCCTTCGGGTTGCAGGAAGCGGCGGCCGGTGCCGTCGGCTACGGTATTTCGCAGGCGATGACTCAGGGAGTTCAGCGCGGCCTGTTCTCCAACGAAGCCGGTATGGGTTCTGCGCCCAATGCGGCGGCCTCCGCCTCACCTTACCCACCGCATCCGGCCTCGCAGGGCTACGTACAGATGCTCGGGGTGTTTGTCGACACTATCGTGATTTGCAGCGCAACCGCTGCCATCATTCTATCTTCGGGTGTATTGGATCAACCGATAGACAACATCAGCGGTATCGACATGACCCAGCGTGCGCTGTCCTCCTCCGTCGGCAGTTGGGGCTCGCCCTTTGTCGCCATCGCCATTTTCTTCTTCGCCTTTACCTCGATTATAGCCAACTACGCCTATGCCGAAAGCAATCTGGTGTTCCTGGAGCGCAACCACCCGGCCAGTCTGCTGATTTTCCGTTGCGCCGCTCTGGGTATGGTGATGTTTGGGGCGCTGGCCGAATTGCCGGTGGTATGGAAAATGGCCGATACCTCTATGGCTTTGATGGCCGTCACCAACCTGACGGCGATCCTGCTGCTGTCACGCGTGGCACTCAAATTGGCTAACGATTACCACCGTCAGCGAACGTTGGGAAAATTGCCCACTTTTGACGCCAACCGCTTCCCCGAGTTGAAATCCCAGCTAGAACCGGGCGTGTGGGACAAAAATTAATTTTTGCGGGCGCGTCAGACACGCGCCCTGCCTATCAGACCCATTGACCCTTTTTCCCGCGCTTTTTGCTACAGTAGCGGTTCTTGGAAAAACAGGATCTGGCCATGCTCGTTATTATTTCACCTGCAAAAACTCTTGATTACGAAAGCCCACTGGCAACCGAACGCTTCACCCAGCCGGAACTGCTGGATAAATCGAAGCAACTGATCAAAATCTGCCGCGATCTGACGCCGGTACAAATCTCCAAGCTGATGGGCATCAGCGATAAACTGGCCGGCCTGAACGCCGCTCGCTTTGGCGACTGGCAACCGAAATTCACCCCGGACAATGCCCGCCAGGCCCTGCTGGCGTTTAAAGGCGACGTTTATACCGGCCTGCATGCGCAGGATTTCAGCGAAGATGACTTTGATTTCGCCCAACAGCATCTGCGTATGCTGTCCGGGCTGTACGGCGTGCTGCGCCCGCTTGATCTGATGATGCCTTACCGTCTGGAAATGGGCATCAAACTGAACAATGCCAAGGGCAAGGATTTGTACAGTTTCTGGGGCGAGCAAATCACCAAAAAACTCAATGAAGCGCTGGAGCAACAAGGTGACGATGTGGTGGTCAACCTGGCTTCCGACGAATACTTCAAATCGGTGAAACCAGCCAAACTGCACGCCGAGCTGATTAAACCGGTGTTCCTCGACGAGAAAAACGGCAAATACAAAGTGATCAGCTTCTACGCCAAGAAAGCGCGCGGACTGATGAGCCGCTTTATCATCAAGAATCGCCTGACGCAGCGCGAACAACTGCTTGATTTCAATCTGGAGGGCTACGCATTTGACGAAGCCAACTCCCAAGGCAACGAGCTGGTGTTCAAGCGCCCCGAGCAGTAATCGCTCGCCCATAAAAAAGCCGTCTCAAGGACGGCTTCAGACTGATGACAAACCTCATTCCTGCCCAGAGCGAGTAGAGGTCGATAAATAAAAATCAGGAAAATCAATTTATTGATTTTCGGCCGATCACCACAAAGCAGGAAAAACCACGCTTTTTCCTGCTTTGTCAGCAACCTAAAGCCGTCTCAAGGACGGCTTTTCGCTTTATATGGCCATGAGGATCAGGCTGGCAAGGCCATCAGGAACTTGCGCAGTTCACCAAAGCCGGCCGGCAGGTTGTGCGACAACAGCGGCAAATCAGCACGCTGCGCCAGCGCCTTTGGCAGTGGCAATTCCTGACCGAGAATTTCCTCGACGCTCTCTTTGAATTTGGCCGGATGCGCGGTACCGAGGAACAGACCAAACTCCCCTTCCTGCAACTGGTCACGCAACGCACGATACGCAATCGCCGCGTGCGGCTCTGAGAGATAACCCAACTTCGCCAGCTCACGCATGGTGTCTTTGGTGGTTTCGTCGCTGACCGTGGCATGGCCCAGCTCTTTCAACTGCCAGATCTTGCGACGGAACAGCTCTTCGACCCGTGGCCAGTTGTTCGGCTGGCTGACATCCATCGCATTGGACAGCGTAGCCACCGTGGCATGAGGCTGCCACTGACCGTTAGTCAGGAAGCGCGGTACGGTGTCGTTGGCATTGGTCGCGGCGATAAAACGCTTCACCGGCAGGCCCAGTGACTTGGCCAGCAGCCCGGCGGTCAGATCGCCGAAGTTGCCGCTGGGCACTGAAATCACCAACTGGTTACGAGCTTCCTGCGGCAATTGCGCTACTGCTTCGAAGTAATAACAAATCTGCGCTAGCAGGCGGCTGATGTTAATCGAATTGGCCGAGTTCAGGTGCAGGGCTTCTTTCAATTCCTGATCGTCAAATGCCTGCTTCACTAACGCCTGGCAGGCGTCAAAATCGCCGTCGATCGCCACGGTATGGATGTTGCCACCCAGGGTGCAGAACAGTTTTTCCTGAAGCGGGCTGATTTTGCCCTGTGGGTACAGGATCACCACGCGCACATTCTTCAGACCGTAGAATGCATGGGCCACCGCCGCACCGGTATCACCAGAGGTCGCGGTCAGGATAGTGACCGGCTGATCGCCCGCCACTTCCGCCAGCATCTGCGCCATAAAGCGGCCACCGAAGTCTTTAAACGCCAGCGTTGGGCCGTGGAACAGCTCCAGGCAGGCGATGTCATCTTCCACTTGCGCTACCGGTGCCGGAAACTCAAAGGCCGCCGCCACACGCTTATGCAATGCCTCTTCAGAAACTTCATCGCCAATAAATGCCGACAGGATACGGCTGCTGCGCGTGGCAAAATCCTGTTCCAGCAGATGGTCGATTTCGGTCAGTTCAAACTCCGGCAGATCCAGCGGGAAAAACAGTCCTTGCTGTTTGCCCAGGCCCTGTTTGATCGCCTGTGTGAAGCTGACCTGCTCGTTATGATCCTTAAGGTTGTACAGTTTCATGCGTTATCCCAGTAGTCGTGCGCCTGCGGTATCCAGGCGGCAAATATGAACAAAACCTTCGTCGTTTTGCAGATAGTGATTAGTCAGCCAGTCGGCCATACGTTGCGCCGTTGCGCCGTCATCACAAACGGCGAACAGCGTCGGGCCGGAACCGGAAATACCGCAAGCCAGGGCACCGATATCCTGAGCGGCTTTGCGTGCGTCGGCAAAACCCGGCAACAGGCGGGTGCGGTACGGCTCGGCAATCACGTCCTGCATCAGCTTGGCGGCCAAGCGCGGTTGTTGGGTATGGCAGGCATGGATAAAGCCCGCCAGATAGCGACCGTGGCTGATACAGTCCTGACGACGATACTGCGCGGGCAGGATCGCACGCGCTTCGGCGGTGGATACCTTGATGCCCGGATAGGCCATCACCCACAGCCAGTCTTTAAAGCATGGCACTTCCTGGCTAATGAAGCCTTCTTCTTCCAGCATCAACTGCAGGCCGCCGAGGTAGCAAGGCGCCACGTTATCGTAATGCACGCTGCCGGAGATACGACCTTCCAATTCGCCCATCAGGCCCAGCAGCGTCATTTTATCCAACGGCCGGTTGCAGAACTCATTCATCGCCATCAACCCGGCGACTACCGAACAGGCGCTGGATCCCAGACCAGAACCGATCGGCATATTTTTCTCGAGTCGCATCGCCACCGGGATCTGCTGACCGATTTCCTGGCAGAAGCGCTCCCAACATTGATAAACGATGTTCTCTTTCGGATCGTCCGGCAGCTTGCTGACGAAGCGACCGGCATTTTGCAAACTGAACGTTTCGGCGGCCTCTACACTGACGCAGTCGCCCAGCAAGGTCCCGTCGATCGGCGACACTGCTGCACCCAGAACGTCAAAACCGACGCTGACGTTACCAATTGAGGCCGGCGCATACACCTTAACCATATTAAACTCCCAACTTCCATGACAGTGTGCGCAACAGGTCGGCAAATACCCCTGCGGCGGTCACATCGTTACCGGCACCGTAGCCGCGCAGAACCAGCGGCAATGGCTGATAGTAGCGGCTGTAGAAAGCCAAGGCGTTCTCGCCGTTCTTCACTTTATACAACGGATCGTTGCCGTCTACCGCATCTATACGCACCTGACAGCGGCCATTTTCGATCACACCTACATAGCGCAACACCTTACCCTGCTCGCTGGCATTGGCCACGTTGCGGGCGTACTCTTTATCCAGCTCCGGCAGGCGCGCCATAAAGGTTTCCACGTCACCGGAAGCGTCAAAGGAAGGTGGCAGCACCGACTCAACCTCGATATCGGCCAATTCCAGTTTGTAACCCGCCTCACGCGCCAGGATCAACAGCTTGCGCGCCACGTCCATACCGGAAAGGTCATCACGTGGATCCGGCTCGGTATAGCCCTTGGCTTTGGCCTCCAGGGTCGCTGCCGACAGCGACATGCCCTCATCGAGCTTGCCGAAAATAAACGACAGCGAACCGGACAAAATGCCAGAGAAGCGCGTCAACTCGTCACCGGCGTTCAGCAGGTTTTGCAGGTTTTCGATCACCGGCAACCCCGCACCGACGTTGGTGTCGTACAGGAACTTGCGACGCGAACCAGCCGCGGCGGTGCGCAGTTGTTGGTAGTAGTTCATCGACGAAGTGTTGGCCTTTTTGTTCGGCGTCACCACGTGGAAACCATCGGCCAGGAAATCGGCGTATTGATCGGCCACCGCCTGACTGGAGGTGCAATCGACAATCACCGGATTGAGCAGGTGGTACTCCTTCACCAGGCGGATCAGACGGCCAAGGTTGAATGGCTCCTGCGCACCGGCCAATTCATCGCGCCAGCTATCCAGCGCGATGCCGTGTATGTTGGTCAGCATAGCGCGTGAATTGGCAATGCCGCACACCCGCAGGTCGATATGCTTTTGCTTCAGCCATGGCTGCTGACGGTAGATCTGTTCGATCAACGCACCGCCGACGCCGCCGACGCCGATAACAAACACTTCAATCACCTGATCGGTGTTAAACAACATCTGGTGACAGACGCGAACCCCGGTGGTGGCGGAATCGTTGCTGACCACCACCGAGATGGAACGTTCGGAGGACCCCTGGGCAATAGCGACAATGTTGATGTTGGCGCGCGCCAGGGCGGAGAAGAAGCTGGCCGAAATACCGCGCAGTGTGCGCATACCATCGCCGACGACCGAGATAATCGCTAACTGCTCCATTACGTCCAGCGGCTCCAGCAGGCCATCTTTCAATTCAAGATAGAATTCGTCTTCCAACGCGCGACGAGCACGCTGCAGTTCACTCTGCGGTACGCAGAAGCTGATGCTGTATTCGGAAGAGGACTGGGTGATCAACACCACCGAGATACCGGCACGGGACATCACGGCAAACACGCGCGCCGCCATGCCGATCATGCCCTTCATCCCTGGGCCAGAAACGTTGATCATCGCCATATTATTGAGATTGGTGATGCCCTTTACCGGCGTATCGGTATCCAGATTTTCACCGCCAATCAGCGTGCCAGGGGCCTGCGGGTTGGCGGTATTTTTGATCAGACAAGGGATTTGGAACTGGGCAATGGGCGCGATAGTACGGGGATGAAGCACGCTGGCGCCGAAATAGGAAAGCTCCATAGCTTCCTGATACGACATCGATTTCAGCAACCTGGCGTCAGGCACGGTGCGAGGATCGCAGGTATAAACGCCGTCGACGTCGGTCCAAATCTCACAACATTCGGCGCGCAAGCAGGCAGCCAGTACCGCAGCAGAGTAGTCGGAGCCGTTTCGGCCCAGCACCACCAGTTCCCCTTTGTCGTTACCAGCGGTGAATCCAGCCATCAGCACAATGTGATCCGCCGGGATAGCTGCGGCGGCGATGCGCAATGTGGATTCGGCAATGTCTACCGTGGACTCCAGGTAATGCCCCTGCGCCAGCAGTTTCTCCACTGGGTTTATCACCGTAACCGGGAAGCCTTTGGCGCGAAACACCCCTTCCATAATGGCGATGGAGAGCTTCTCTCCGCGGCAGATGATAGCCGCATTCACGCTGTCCGGGCATTGCCCCAGCAGTGCAACACCATGCAGTACCTGTTTGAGTTGAGAAAACTCCTGGTCCACCAGCGTCTTGAGACGATCGTATTCAAAGCCAGGCAACGCCTGTGCCAGGCCGCTCAGCAGGTCGGCAAAGATGCGTTCTGCATCGCTCATATTTGGCAGAATGTCCTGCCCCGCTACCGTTTTATCAATCATCGCCACCAGGTGGTTGGTGATTTTAGCCGGAGCGGACAAGACCGTGGCCACCTGTCCCTGACGTGCGTTACTTTCCATGATGTCGGCGACGCGCAGAAAACGTTCTGCATTCGCTACCGAGGTTCCGCCAAATTTCAGCACTCGCATTTCTTGTCTCTCCCGAATTTAAGCCGAAAAAAAAGCCCGCACTGGTTAGGTGCGGGCTTTTTTCTTTTGTTTCCTGTGCGCGTCAGCCCGCCCCGTTACCTGTGGTATCGGTGGTGGTAATAATTGTTGTGTTCAGGCTGATATTTCGCATTTTTTCTGTCTGTCTCATTAAATACTCTGTCCCCTCTATTGGTTAAAGCAATCGCTATCCCAAGTCAAATTATTTCTTGTTTTTGCTTGTTTATTGCCCAGTAGTGCAACTGAGCAATGCGACAGTCGAAAAGCCAAATGACAGGATAAAAAGACAGAAATACGGCATTTTTGCAGTGGATCAAACTGCCAGGTTAGCCATATTTGCGGGTATCACTTTGTCAGTTTTTTTTCGATGTCATGCAGTAAAGTATGCAACATTGCCGTATCGCGCTGCGGCAAAGTACCAAGCCGTTGGTGCAGCCAATCGCGCAATTTTTGATCGTCACCCACCCCCAACGCCCCCAGCAAACCCTCAGCACGCTGACGTAGTGCTTTAAGCTGGCCCTCATTAGCCACTGGCTCCTGCGGTGCGCCAACTTTCATCAATTCCGACAATTGATAGCAATACACCATCACCGCCTGACCGAGATTCAACGAAGGGTAATCTGCCTGCATAGGCACACCGGTCAGCAAATCGGCCAACTCCAGCTCTTCATTGGTCAGGCCGGAATCTTCACGGCCAAACACCAAGGCTGCCTGCCCCACCCACTGACTACGCTCACTCAACTGACCCAACAGTTGCTGCGGCGTACAGTAATAATGGAAACGCGCGCGGCTACGGGCAGTGGTAGCAACGGTGAAATCCACGTCCGCCAGCGCCTGCTCGAGAGTGGCGAAAGTCTGCACGCCATCGAGGATATCCCCCGCCCCATGAGCCACCCAGCGAGCCGCCGGCTGCAGGTGCGCTTCGCTGTCGACAATGCGCAACGAAGTGAAGCCCATGGTTTTCATTGCCCGCGCCGCAGCGCCGACGTTTTCCGGCCGCGCCGGAGCCACTAAAACAATATGAAGCTGCATCAATACTCCACTAAATGAGAGATCGCGTATTTTTGACTGTTTGGGATAGTCTGATTATATTTACATCTGCGCAACAATAATCCCGAAACAGAGGGTAGACAGGGCTAAATGGGTTATTGCCCTGATAAATTGCTCGTAATACATATTATTGCTACTTATTTTTTACTGTGCTTATTAATCAAAGCGTTGAAAGAAGGCTTTTTTCAATAAGCCAATAATTCTACCTCATTAGGCGCTTCAATGCTGAATCGAACACAGAATTTAGGCTTCTGTGACTTAAGCTGGCATTTCTGTAAGTGTTTTTCACAAAACTGTTAACGTGCTACAATTGAATTTGATATATGTCAACAAACCTTAGTTTTGTTGGGTGATGAATTCGGTGCGCACTGTTATATTGCTGTTAATACGGTTAGGATATGCACCGTTTTGGCACCTTTGGGGTTGTAAGGAACAGCGCCCCAACCAAGCTAGCGATCTTGTTGACATGGAATGGAAAGTGCATCAAGAACGAGTTTACGTACTTTAGTCATTGGGTAGAAGGGAACGTGAGCGCTAATCTCTGCCCTCCGCTATGAAAACAAAGACTTCTGTACTTCCTATTTTCTATTTTGTTGGCAATTTTAGGTAGCATATATGCAGACCCCGCACATTCTGATTGTCGAAGACGAGTTAGTCACTCGTAACACCCTGAAGAGCATTTTCGAGGCGGAAGGCTACGTTGTTCATGAAGCCAATGATGGTGCAGAGATGCACAACATCCTGTCTGAAAATGATATCAATCTGGTTATCATGGACATCAATCTGCCAGGCAAAAATGGCCTGCTGCTGGCGCGTGAATTGCGCGAACAGGCCAGCGTTGCGCTGATGTTCCTGACCGGCCGTGATAACGAAGTTGACAAGATCCTCGGTTTGGAAATCGGCGCCGATGATTACATCACCAAGCCATTCAACCCGCGTGAATTGACCATTCGCGCACGTAATCTGCTGTCACGCACCATGAACCTGGGCAGCGTCGGCGAAGAACGTCGCCTGGTTGAAAGCTATAAGTTCAACGGTTGGGAGCTGGACATCAACAGCCGCTCACTGATCAGCCCTGCGGGCGAGCAATACAAACTGCCTCGAAGTGAATTCCGCGCCATGCTGCACTTCTGCGAAAACCCGGGCAAGATCCAATCCCGTGGCGAACTGCTGAAGAAGATGACCGGCCGTGAGCTGAAGCCGCATGACCGCACCGTGGACGTGACCATTCGTCGCATCCGCAAGCACTTCGAATCAACGCCGGACACGCCGGAAATCATCGCGACTATTCACGGTGAAGGTTACCGTTTCTGCGGCGATCTGGAAGAGTAAGCCTCCTCCCGTGTTAAAATATTTGGGGTTCCGCAGAACCCCAAATCTTATTTTGCCTCACCCCAGGGGATGATCGGCACGGCGCTCAGCGCATTCTTCGGTGAACCATCCACCACACGGTCTGAATAGCTAAGATAAATCAATGCATTGCGTGTAGCATCGTAGAAACGCACCACCTGCAGTTTCTTGAACACCAGCGACGTTCGCTTCTGGAACACTACCGTCCCTTCTGCCTTACCATTTTTGATTTTATCGTTCAGCTCAATCGGCCCAACCTGCTGGCAGGAAATGGCAGCATCCGCAGTATCTTCCGCTAATCCCAGCCCGCCTTTAATGCCACCGGTTTTTGCCCGGCTGATATAACAAGTTACATTTTTAACATCCGGATCGTCGAACGCTTCCACCACAATTTTATGGTCCGGACCAAAGAGTTTAAATACCGTATCAACCGACCCAACTTGTTCTGCCTGCGCACTATTTACCGTTGCGCAAACTAAAAAAAACAAAAACAACCATCCTTTTTTCATTTACTTAACTCCAATAGGCTAAATCCTAAAAATGGGTACCGGCAATCAATATTGTTTATGTTTTAGGTCACAGAAAAAGGATCTTTCTGGTCCGCACCCGTCTTTTTAGCACAGAGCGTGACAAAAATCTTTGAGAGTCTCGGAGGAAAAAAATTGCTATTATGCGGCGTCGTTATATCTTTGCGCCCGTTTAAGGTGTGCCCCTATCCAACCCTTGCCCAACAGCGGCAAGAGGCAAAGAGTGCTACACAAAATGGCTCATGGACTGGTCTGATAGCGCAAGCACCAGCGTAATAAATAAACAGTTCGGGTTCCTACCCTAAAGCTCTACGAGGAAGATCTATGGATCAAGCCGGTATTATTCGTGATCTGCTTAGCTGGCTGGAAAGCCATTTGGACCAACCTTTGTCACTGGACAATGTGGCGGCCAAAGCAGGTTACTCTAAATGGCATTTACAACGGATGTTTAAAGATATTACCGGTAACGCCATCGGCGCTTATATCCGGGCAAGGAGATTATCCAAGGCTGCGGTGGCGCTGCGTTTAACCAGCCGACCTATTCTGGATATAGCCTTACAGTATCGCTTCGACTCGCAGCAAACATTTACCCGCGCATTTAAAAAACAGTTTGCGCAAACACCAGCACTGTATCGCCGTGCGGAAGACTGGAACTCATTTGGCATTTGTCCGCCAATCCGCCTGGGTGCATTTACTCTGCCGCAACCCGAGTTTGTCACGATGCCGGAACAGCATCTGATTGGCCTGACGCAAAGCTATTCCTGTACGCTGGAGCAAATCTCCCACTGCCGTACCGAATTGCGGTCACAGTTCTGGAGCCAGTATTTGGGCGAAGTGGAATCGCTGCCACCGGTATTGTACGGGCTGCACCATTCACGTCCGAGTCAGGAAAAGGATGACGAGCAGGAAGTGCTGTATACCACGGCGCTGGAACCGCATCACGTACCAGCGAAAATTCAGGCCGGACAGCCGCTGGTGTTGCAAGGTGGCGAGTATGCGATGTTCAGCTATGAAGGCCCGGCCTCTGGCCTGCAAGACTTTATTCTGACCGTGTATGGCACCTGCCTGCCGGCACTCAAACTCACGCGCCGTAAAGGGCACGATATTGAGCGCTTTTATCCCAAGGGTGACCGCCGGCCACCCCAACCGTCGACCGAGATCAACTGCGACTATTTGATCCCGATCCGCCGTTAACGCTGCAGTTCATCCAGCGCGGGCGTGTCCAGATGTGTGACATCGCCCGCCGTTTCGACGATCCAGCCAGAAGCCAGCCATGGGCTCTGCTGATGATCGACTCGCGACAGTGAACAGTTGCGTAAACGCAGGCGGCGCTCGGCATAAGCCGGTAGCCCGAGCACGGTACTGATCAGACAGCCCAGAGCAATACCATGGCTGACAATCAGCGGTTTGCTGCCCTCGGGTAACATCAGGCAACTTTCCAGTGCCTCGCGCATCCGGTCGCCCAACTCGCTCATTGACTCACCTTGAGGGATACGGCCATCGGCAGTCCCATCGACCATCTGTTTACGCCACTGTTCTTCCTGTGGCGTCAAGCTGTCGATTAAGCGTTCTTCCAGCACCCCCATATGCAACTCACGCAAACGTGGATCGTTTATCACCTCGCAACCGCAAGCCTCTGCGATGATTTGCGCAGTGCGGCGGGTACGCCCCAGATCGCTGGTAATCACGTGCGTGATGCCTTGTTTGCTGACGCGCTGGGCAACCAGGCGAGCCTGATGTTCACCGTTAGCGGTTAACGGGCTGTCCGACTGCCCCTGGATGCGGCGAGCCGCATTCCATTCCGTTTCGCCATGGCGAACGAGGTATACCTGTAACATTTTGCTTTTCCGTTATACTGCGTGAAACCTGAGTTTATCGTCGTCAGATGCCGCTTGCGCAAGCGTCTGACGTAGTGAATAGGCTCTTAGCTTAAGGATGCCAAACCCGTTATGTATCATGTTGTCGCTGCAACTACCAACCCGGCAAAGATCAAGGCTATTCAACTGGCCTTTGAGGACACTTTTGGCCAGGACCAATGCCGCATTGAATCGGTCGACGTCGCCAGTGGCGTTTCACTGCAACCCATAGGTAATCACGAAACCCGCACCGGTGCACGCCAGCGTGTTATGGAAGCACGGCAGGTACGCCCGGAGGCCGACTTTTGGGTCGGCGTGGAAGCAGGAATCGAAGAGAATATGACTTTCGCCTGGATGACCGTGGAAAACCCGCAGACCCGCGGCGAATCGCGCTCAGCCAGCCTGATGCTGCCGGAGACGATTTTACAGGGAATTCGCGCCGGCCGCGAATTGGGCAGTGAAATGGCCATCATCACCGGCAATGCCGAAGTGAAACGCCAGGGTGGCGCTATTGGCATCTTTACCAACGGGCGATTGAGCCGCACCAGCGTTTACCATCAGGCTCTGCTGCTGGCACTGGTCCCTTTCCACAACCCGATCTACCAGGACCACAACAACGCGCAGCAAAAATAAGTCCTGCCGGCGCGGCGCTACGGTGCTTCGCCCAGCAACTGCTGTTCCAGCCACTGCTTTAATGCCGGGGTCGCTGCCTTCAGGCTGTTTGAACCGCGAGTGATGGTGGCAATCCCCGCCCCCAGTTCATTCTTCAGCTCACGTTGGCTCATCTCACCGCGCATCAATTCCTGAATAATCCGTACCCTGGTGCCTAAAGCCGTACGTTCGTCCGGCGTCAACAGCAGCTGCATCAGTGGTTGATGCAGATCCTGTGCAAACGAATTCTGCAGCAGCGCAACAAAGCGCAGCCAATCCTCATTACCTTGTTCTGAAAGAGCCGGGTCGTTAAGCGATAATTGCGTCATGGCAAGCCACCATACTATTTAACTAGTACAGCAGCATACCATAGCGACGTCAAAATCAATAACGCCTCTGCCACTCGGCGTCGGTCAGCACTTTAGCCGGCCGATGCATGAGATAGCGATAAAATGCGTCGTAAGCCAACACGTTCTTCACGTAAGAACGGGTTTCCGAGAACGGGATGCTTTCGACAAACGCCACGGCGTCAACTCGCCCTTCACTATTGCCCAACCAGGTATTCACCCGAGATGGACCGGCATTGTAAGCCGCCGATGACAGGATCCGGTTGCGGCCGAATTGCTGGTAAACATGCTCCAGGTAGCTGGTGCCGATAATAATATTAACGCGCGGATCAAGCAGTTGGCTGGGGCTTGAGTAACCGGGAATATTGTACATCTGCACGGTATGCTGCGCGGTACGTGGCATCACCTGCATCAGGCCGCTGGCCCCTACAGGTGACTGAGCTTTCGGGTTCCAGGCGCTCTCCTGACGAGCAATCGCCATGGCATAACTCGGCGTTATCCCCTTGTCATCGGTCGCGGCACGGAACTCTTGCGGCCAGGCCACCGGGAAACGTTCTTCAAGGTGATCCCACATCTTGCCTACGATAGTCGCCTGCACGCTGAGATCGGCCCATTTCTGCTCGAAGGCATAACGCGCCAGCGCTTCCTGTTCCGGGCGGCTGCGACTGGCCACGAAGGAAGTCCACTCGCTGCGCGCCAGGTTATCCATATTCCAGTACATCAACTCGCGCACCCGGGCAATTTCCGGCCCGTCCACCAACGAAGCACGGGGTTTTGCCGCTACCGCCACCATCACCGGGTAAGGCGTATTCAGTTTCTGTGCCGCCACCATCGGGTAGAAGCCACGTTCGGTCATCAGCCGACGCAGGATCTCTTCCCCTTCGCTGCGTTTGCCTTCGTCCAGTAACATGCTCGCACGCCAGTAACGCCATTCATCCTTATTACGCGACTCCGTTGGTAAACGGGCCAGCCAGGTTGCGACCCCCAGGCGATCGCCGGCACCCAGCGCCATACGCACGCGGCGCTCTAGCAGTGCCGGTGACTGACTACGCAGGATCACCTTGTCACGCCACTGTGTCTGTTCAAAGGTCGCATCGCTGCCCATCAGGCGCCATGCCACCGCTTCCTCCAGCCCCAGCCGCTCGCTGTCGCTCATTTTCTGCAGCCGGACGAGGGTAGGAATCATCGCCTGGGCGTTTTCCGCATCCTGACGCGCCAGACGTTCGAAGGCAATACCGGTCGCTGCGCGGGTAAAGTCGGTCGGCCCCACGCTGCGGGCAAAGGACTCAACCGTCGTAGGATCGTTTTGCAGGCGTACCAGGGCGTCACCCATAGTCTGATAATCTGACGGCAATTGGCGATAGAGACTGTTTACCAGGCCACTGTTGCCCTCTTTCAAGGCCAGCTTCATGCGCTGCAGAATAGCCGACGGCGTTTGTTTACCGGCCCCCCGCCAGACGCTGAACAGTTTGTCACAGGCCGCTGGCAGCGATTTACCGCTCATCCAGATATCGTCGACGCCGCTCCAGGCCGCCTGCTGATCGCCAGTGGCCCATTTGGCATAGTAGTAATTGCAGCGCGCAGCAATGGGTTTCGGCGCCTGCGGGCTGAAGGCCAGCAGGGTACGCCAGTCTTCACGTCGCGCCAGCTCATTAACAAAGCGCGGGGCCAGCGACTTGGCTGGCGGCAGCGTCGGATGCAGCTTGATAAAGTCATTTACTTCGGAGAACCCGGCCTGACTGAGATCTTGCGTCAGCTCACGGTATTCCAGGTAAGGATAAAGCGGGTAATCACGCAGCGTCGGCATCAGTTGCGCCACCACGTCCATCTGATTGCTGTCCCACGCCTGCTTGATCTGCAGGTAACGCTGACGCTGAGCGTCCAGGGAATCTGCCAATGCGGCGCTTGAAAATGCCGTCAGGCACAGACCCACAGCCAAAAACCGCCACTTGTCTACCTTGACCATACTGACTCTTTCCTCTCTAATGCTGATGGTGTTGCCAGAGCCGCTTCACCCCGTTGCCGCGCTACGTCAGCAGCCAACGGAACGATGAACCCGGCTCTCCGAGTATTTAGCGCTCTGTCGTGGGATAACCTCTACCCGGCACGCCAGAGCAAAAGGGGGGCGCTGAGCAACCCGCTCAGCCGTCTATCATAGACAGCAGGATCGCTTATCCATTCACTACTGTAGAAGAAGTTTATCGTCACGATGGGCTTCAGGTAAAAAAGGTTTACCCTTGCTGACAAATCCATTAAAGCCGGCGACAATTTTGCCGAATTAATCATTTCAACCAGGGCTCAGCATTAACAGGCGATCCGATCGCCGATTATTAATCCCGTTACCAATATAAAATTAAGCCATTTAAATTATTAGCCGTCGCAGCATTTCTGCCATCAAAACGATGGGCTGAAACGTTGCGCAAACCGCCAGAACTCAGGCCTGACGCGCCAACTTTGCAGAAAACTCCTGGCAAACCTCGGTGGTCGTTTTTATACTATTAAAAAATGTTGAGATAATTCCGATAAAATGGCATGTAAAGCGCGCAACAGAGATATCTTATAATACAATCCACGCCAATTATGGGTTAGATAGTGTTCATTAGGCAGTGCGATTGACAGTTTTCAGCAAGACAATTATCCCTTCGACCGGGTCAGGCTTCTCATCGTTATGTTGCCGCAAAAATATTGCGGACATGGGCAGGAATAGCAGATGAAGATAGCAAAAAATGCAGCGTTGTTAGTGACCTGCGCAAAAAGCTCATTCACGAGTTTCCTTAGCGCACGTCTGGACAGTGGCCGTCTGTTAACACTGTTTCTGCTCGCCCTGTTGGCATTTCCCGGTTTGGCCCACCCCGAGACTGGCGATTCCCATAAAAATCGTACCCATGCCGTCACCACTGTGGTGGTCGGCATCATCAGCTATGCCCGCTGGCCAAGTGGGGCCAACCCCATCCGGCTGTGCGTGACGGCACCGACACAATATGCCGACGGACTGTTCGATCCCATCCTGCTTAGCGCGCCCAGGTCAATAAAAACCGAACGCATCGATTTCAACAGCCCCTTGCTGAGCACCGGCTGTGACGTAATTTATTTGGGCAATATCAATGCCGACCAGAAACAGAATTTTATCCAGCGCATTAGCGGTCATTCAATTCTCAGCATCAACGAGAACGATGCGGAGTGTTCTGCCGGCAACGCATTTTGTCTGCAGTTCGAAGGGGATGAGGCCAGCTTTAAAGTGAACCTTGATGCACTGGCACGCAGCGGCGTACGCGTTCACCCCAACGTGCTGCAACTGGCACGCAAACCGGCGCCACCGCTATGAAGTGGTTGCGCAAGAACCGATCGGGTCAGTCACGCCCAACGCTGGGCCGGGTGCTGCAACGGGTGCATCTTGGGCTGGCGCTGATTGCCGTCGGCACTGCCGGGATTTTCCTGACGCTGGTCGCGCTGTTTGCGCTGCGCGCTTATGCCAACCATAACCTGCACCTGATTGCACGCTCAATCAGTTATACCGTCGAAGCTGCCGTGGTGTTTGAAGACCACACCGCCGCACGTGAGGCACTGGTATTGATCGCCTCCAAAGAGGAAGTGTCGGAAGCCAGAATTCTCAACAACAGCGACAAAGTGCTCGCCACCTGGCGTCATCCCAAAGATAGCCCGCTGCACGGTATGGAAAAAACCGTGGCCCACTGGGCGCTGCCGGAGCCGGTGATCCTGCCGATTACTCATGAAGGCAAAGAGGTCGGCAAAGTTTGGTTGCTTGGCCACGGCGGCAGCCTGCTGCGCTTTCTGTTGCGCGGTATGATCGGCATGATTGCCTGTCTGGTACTGAGTACGCTGTGCGCGCTGGTGCTTTCCCGCCGCATGCTGGTCGGCATTGTCCGTTCTCTGGATGACATCGCCAATGTGGCGCATGCGGTAAGTCGCGATCGCGCCTTTGGTCTGCGGGTGCCGTCGGCACCGATTGCAGAACTGCATGAGCTGAGCATCGACTTTAATGGCCTGCTCGACGAGCTGGAAGCCTGGCAGGCACACCTGAAACAGGAAAATGACTCACTGACTCACCGGGCTACCCACGACAGCCTGACCGGCTTGCCGAATCGCGCTTTCTTTGAGGGCCGTCTGAGCCGTGCGCTGGGGGACATTAAACCCAATGAAAAACTGGCGGTGCTATTTATCGACGGTGATCGCTTCAAGGAAGTTAACGACAGTTACGGCCACGCCGCAGGTGATGTGGTGCTGACTGCCATTGCCGGGCGCATTCGCGCGCAGCTGCGTGAAAGCGATCTGGTCGCGCGTTTGGGAGGTGATGAGTTCGCCGTATTGTTGGCCCCGGTCCACACTACGGAAGATGTCATGCAGATTGCCGATAACATTATCGACTGCATGACCCAACCGGTGATTTTACCGAACGATGAGACGGTGATTTCCTCTCTGAGTATTGGTATTGCACTTTACCCCGAGCATGCGGTTACGCCTCAGGGGCTCTTGCACGAAGCTGACGATGCGATGTACCAAGCAAAGCATCGTTATAACGGAGGCTGGCGGCTGGCAATACAAAAATAAAGCCCCGGCTAAAAAATAAAACTAAGGATTTTGATTATGATACAGCAAACACTAAAAAGCCGTTTTTCACTGCTGGCGATGATGTTTATCGCCCTGCTGGCCCTCGCCGGCTGCCAGAACAAACCTCAGGGCCTGACGCCTGAGCAAATTGCCCTGTTGCAGTCGCAAGGGTTCAAGCTGACCGATAACGGCTGGGAATTTGGCCTGTCCGACAAGGTGCTGTTTGGTAATAACATCGGCAAGTTGAACCCGGAAAGTACCGACACGGTGCAAAAAATGGGTCGCGCGTTGATGAGCGTCGGCATCACTCAGTTCCGTCTGGATGGTCATACGGATAATTACGGCGAAGACAGTTATAACGATCAGCTCTCTCTGCGTCGCGCTAATGCCGTGGCCGATCTGCTCGCCAGCGTAGGCATTCCACGTGCCAACATCGAAACCCGCGGCATGGGTAAACGCGATCCGGTGGCCGATAACCGCACCTCCAGCGGCCGGGCGGAAAACCGCCGAGTCGCGATAGTCGTCACCCCTTAAGCAACCAATATGCGCCTTCACCGGCGCACAAAAGGTTATACTTAGCGATCGCTGTGTGATGTCTGGGATCCGCTTTCGAAACGGGCTACACTCGGGCCACCAGATATCCTATAAAAACTGATATAGAGAGGCAGAGGCACCGTGGCTCAATACGTCTATACCATGCATCGCGTCGGCAAAGTGGTTCCGCCGAAGCGTCACATCCTGAAAAACATCTCGCTGAGCTTCTTCCCCGGCGCCAAAATTGGTGTTCTGGGTCTGAACGGCTCGGGTAAATCCACCCTGTTGCGCATCATGGCCGGCATCGATACCGATATCGAAGGTGAAGCTCGCCCACAACAGGGGATTAAGATCGGTTACCTGCCACAGGAACCGCAGCTGAACCTCGAACATACCGTCCGTGAGTCGGTCGAAGAAGCACTGGCAGAAGTGGTTGGTGCGCTGAAACGCCTTGATGAAGTGTACGCACTGTACGCCGAAGAAGGTGCCGATTTCGACAAGCTGGCCGCTGAGCAAGGCCGCCTGGAAGAGATCATTCAGGCCCACGATGGCCACAACCTGAACACCCAGCTGGAACGTGCCGCCGATGCGCTGCGCCTGCCGGAGTGGGACGCGAAAATCGCCAACCTTTCCGGTGGTGAACGTCGCCGTGTCGCCCTGTGCCGCCTGCTGCTGGAAAAACCGGACATGCTGCTGCTGGACGAACCGACCAACCACCTGGATGCCGAATCCGTGGCCTGGCTGGAACGCTTCCTGCATGACTTCGAAGGTACCGTAGTGGCCATTACCCACGACCGTTACTTCCTCGACAACGTGGCCGGCTGGATCCTCGAGCTGGACCGTGGCGAAGGTATCCCATGGGAAGGCAACTACTCTTCTTGGCTGGAGCAGAAAGACGCCCGCCTGGCGCAGGAAGCCTCTTCCGAAGCCGCACGTCGCAAATCCATCGAGAAAGAGCTGGAGTGGGTTCGCCAGGGCGCCAAAGGCCGTCAGTCCAAAGGCAAGGCCCGTCTGGCTCGCTTTGAAGAACTCAACAGCACCGAATACCAAAAGCGTAACGAAACCAACGAACTGTTTATCCCACCTGGCGCACGCCTGGGTGATAAAGTGGTTGAAGTCAGCAACCTGCGCAAGTCTTACGGCGACCGTGTGCTGATTGATAATCTGACCTTTGCAGTACCGAAAGGTGCCATTGTTGGCATTATCGGCCCGAACGGCGCCGGTAAATCCACGCTGTTCCGCATGATGTCCGGCCAGGAACAACCTGATTCCGGCAGCATCGTGTTGGCTGACACCGTCAAACTGGCCTCGGTCGATCAGTTCCGCGACAGCATGGATAACGCCAAAACCGTTTGGGAAGAAGTTTCCGGCGGCCAGGACATCATGCGTATCGGCAACACCGAAATGCCAAGTCGTGCCTACGTCGGTCGCTTCAACTTCAAGGGTGTCGATCAGGGTAAACGCGTCGGCGAATTGTCCGGTGGTGAGCGTGGCCGTCTGCATCTGGCCAAGTTGTTGCAGGTTGGCGGCAACGTATTGCTGCTCGATGAACCGACCAACGACCTGGATATCGAAACCCTGCGCGCGCTGGAAAACGCCCTGTTGGAATTCCCAGGCTGTGCGATGGTCATCTCGCACGACCGTTGGTTCCTTGACCGCATCGCCACCCACATTCTGGATTATCAGGATGAAGGTAATGTGGAATTCTTCGAAGGTAACTTTACCGAATACGAAGAGTACAAGAAGCGGACGCTGGGCGCCGAAGCACTTGAGCCACACCGTATCAAGTACAAGCGAATCGCCAAGTAATCCCGGAAAGCGCCGCATGCGGCTAATGCTTGTCAGTTAAGCTTTTTTTGAGGACGCCGCAACGGGTAACGTTGCGGCTTCTTTTTTACCGCTCTTGGATAATGCCCTTGACGTAGTGGGATCATCCCGTGTTTTTCGGTTCCTGAAGACTGCCGATCATGAAGCAGCCCGAGCGCATAGAAGCCGTTGTCCAGTATCGTTAGCGTATGAGCCTGCGGCCACTCAGACTGGGTATGTTCATTGGCCGTACGCCCGAAAGCAGCATCATTTTCTGGCGTATTCGGCGTTCTCCATAGCGTCCCATCGACGGCCATCAACGTCAGACCATTCCAGTGTGATAGCGGTGTTTTTTCGAACCAGAGTTGGGTGTTTTTTCAAAAACCAGTCTGACCACATCCTCGCCGAGACGTTGGCGAGCCTGTACCACGGCGCTGGGAGCGACAAAAGGACGCTTGCCTGGCAGCATAATATCGAGATGTGAGACAAGCTGATTCATGGAAAGTGAACGGAACAAAGACATACCGGCCACGGCCCAGACCATCATTTCCATGGGGAGACGGCGCTTACGGAACGTCACGACCCCGGTATCAACCAGGCACCCATCAATAAGCTCAGGTGAAAGCAGGCCAGAAAGAGCAGAGAACTCTTTAAGTGTGAATTTAAGAACGGCATCAAGGGCCTGACTCAATAGCATAAAAAAATCCGTAATCTCTGAAGAGATTACGGATTCTTACACTGCTACTGGCTCGTTCAAGTAATCCTTAACTGATCGGCATTAGCCGCATGCGGCGCCTTTTTGTTATTCGCTCCGCCGCTAGCAGTAAAAGCGGCCTCAAAGAAGAGCGAATTAAATAACCCTTGTTGAATGAGAGGGCAGTAATGGGATCACCCGATCAGCCGAGGCGATGGTTGATGGCCGGTGTGCAATGATAATACGCGTAATATCTAATGTAGCGATAGCCTCATTAATACTGCTTTCATTCTCTATATCCAAATGGCTCGTAGCCTCATCCATAAATAAAATATTGGGACGGCGGTAGAGAGCTCTCGCAATCAACAAACGTTGTTTTTGCCCCCCAGATAAACTTCCTCCTAGTTCACCAATTAAAGTTTCATAGCCCATTGGCATGGATTGAATATCCTGGTTTATATTCGCGAACTGAGCGCAGGTTTTTATCCATTCAATATCAGGATTAGCTGAAAAACTGGAGATGTTTTCCGCAATAGAACCTGCGAGTAACTTGTCATCCTGTAAAACACAGGAGATACACTGGCGATAATTATTTACGCCAACGGAATGAATATCCAAACCATCGATAAATATGGTTCCTGAGTTAGGTGAAAGCAGACCAACCATCAATTTCATCAAGGTTGTTTTACCTACACCGGAGGGGCCAACAAAGGCCACGCTTTCTCCGGCTTTTATGCGAAAACTTAACTGGTTAATAATTGGCCTGGAGAGATTATCATACTGATAACATAAATCACGCACTTCAAAATCTACGGGTTTCCCTTCGGGGAACAAAACATGGCTATTTTTATGTTGTTCTGGCTCCGTCAAAACGATATCTGATAGCCTCTCGTTATGTAAGCTGAGCATACGCAGTTGCAAAATAACATCAATCAAGCTGCTGGCCCGCTCGGAGAACTGACCACGATAAGCATTGAAGGCAACAAACATGCCTAACGTCATTTGATTTTCAATAACGAGTGTGGCACCTAGCCATAAAATTAATATTTGGTCAACACTCGTAATGAATGAGTTAATACCACCAAAGAACATATTTAATTTAGTGAGCCGGATGTCAGCATTGGTTGTATCGACATTTAGGTTTAACCAGGTTTGAGAGCGATTCTCCGCTAATCCAAGCGCTTTTAATGTACTGATGCTATACAGTGTTTCCATAAAATGGGAACTGGCCTTGGCATTTTTAACCAGTTTTTCTTCAGAAGCTTGACGATAACGTTGATAAGTTGCTAACCGTAAAATCACATAAAGCAGAGTGAAGCCCAAAACGACCCAGACAAGCCAGCCACCATAAAGTAGCATCATTATCAATACGCCAACTGCCATGATACTGTTGATAATGCTACTGACTATGCTATCGGTAAAGGTTGTGCGGATAGCGTCTAACGAACCAAAACGAGATTGAATATCCCCTAGCTTACGCTTTTCGAAATAAGCAAGAGGGAGCCTCGTCAAATGGTTAAACACCCCTGCTTTCCACTGGATATCAATAAGGGCTCCCATAACGATTGAAGTCCATGAACGTAGCATTGAAACTGCCGTGCGAAATAGAATAAAAGATAATAGCCCTAGGCAAATTAAAGCCAGTAACCCATGATCTCCTGCAACAATAACATGGTCCATAACCAACTGAGTCCCCACAGGCATCAATAGGTTAATAGCTTCTACCATAATCGAAAGGGAAAATATTTTAACTAATGTCCCTTTCAACCCTGTAATATTGGCTAAAAGTGCCCGAAGCCGCAAGCGAGAGATTTTTTTTAAGGGCGTAAACTCATTGCCTGGCCATAGCTCTAATGCAATACCTGTAAAATGCTGAGAGACTTCCTGCATACCCAATACACGACGGCCAAAGGCAGGATCATGGATAATCACTTGTTTGCGGCGTACTGCAACTAATACAACGAAATGGTTCATATCCCAATGTAGAATGCAGGGCATTTTTAGCTCACCGAGCTCGTCAATATCCAGTGATAAAGCGCGTGAGCGCATGTTAAGTGAGCTCGCTATGTCAATGATCGTATTTAATGTTGCACCATGTGATGAAATGCCGAATTGGTGACGTAGATTAAATAAGTCAATTTTTAGACCATGGTAATGGCATAGCATAGCTAAGCTGGCTAAACCACACTCCGTAGCTTCAGTTTGCAAAATTTGTGGTACTTTACGTAGAAAATTAAAGTTTAGTCTTTCCCTGAGAGTCTCAAAATTCATATCATTCATTAATCGGTCCCATAACACTGTTTTTCATTTTGTAAAACGGTGAGAACATCCATTGGTATAAAGGGCGAGTTTCAAGAAACAGTGTAGCTTGTGCATTCATACCGTTAGTGATGCGAAATTCTTCATTTTGAAATTTAAAGATATTTTTATCTATGGAGATCAAAACCTTATAATAAGATTCAGTGCTTTTAGCTTGAGAAATAGGATTATTACCATACGTGGCCATTTCTTGCAAAGAGGCCGGCACATAAGCAATACTGTAAACTTCCCCGTGGAATTGGCCATATTTTTCAAAAGGAAATGCATCGTAACGAATGTTTACAGAGTCCCCTTTGGATATATAGGGAACACTATTATTCGGCAACCATAAAATAAGATAATAGGTCGAATTCCCACTGGGTGATAACTGTGCCAAGCTATCACCAGCATTCACCATCTGCCCAGATGTGACACTAAGGGACTCTATCTGGCCATCGGTAGGAGCAATGATAACTAGCTCACCACTGGCACCGGCCTCCATTAACTGTTTTTGTAAATCACTGTTCTGTGAGCGATACTGTAAAATACGATTATCAAAATCAGCTGCTTGAATGGCATATTCATTTGTTAGGCTAGTGATTTGTAATTCTTCTTGAATCTGTTGGCTATATAAATTTTGAAAACTACTTTGTAATTGATAATAAGAGTATCTTTGACTACTAAGCTGATCCCGGGTAATGAGACCTCGTTGTTGATAGCCAAGATAGGATTGCATTGTCTTACGGGCATCTTCAACCCCCTTCCTCGCGTCTTCAACAAGCGCTTTTGATTGTTTTTGAGATTTTTCATACTGCTGTTTTTTTTTCGTGAGATTTTCTAGCGTTTTTTCTTTGTTGCTCTGAAGTTTTTCTATAA
Source organism: Serratia sp. NA_13 (assembly GCF_052691735.1). Taxonomy (NCBI): domain Bacteria; kingdom Pseudomonadati; phylum Pseudomonadota; class Gammaproteobacteria; order Enterobacterales; family Yersiniaceae; genus Serratia; species Serratia sp. NA_13. Next base: position 129,822 of record NZ_JBQZFV010000006.1, on the reverse strand, counting down.
TACTCCTATTTTGTTCCAACTGCTTTTCTATCGCTTCCTGGGTGTTTACGCTAAGCCGCCCTGACTCTGTGACTCGGCTAACATCTATCTTGTATAAAGGCTGACCTTTTTTGACAATATCACCTGGGCTAACAAATTTTTTAGAAATGAATCCTTGTTGTGAAGCGAAGATATTTATGTTACGCGGAAGAGTTGTCACTTCGCCAGCAACATTTATCCGTCTAGTGTAATCCCCAAATTTTAGGAAAAATATTAGAATAATTAAAAAAAACAAAGAAATTAGCAATAAAAAAATTGGCTTTACCCCTGAAATAAGTAAGGCTTTACCTTTCCATTTTGAATTTTTATAATCAACAGCCTCTTTTCTAAATAGACCCATAAATCAACCCCATTATATTCACGAAGCAAATGATTTTTATTTTATTATTTGGTTTAATGATTATTCATCATTATATAAAAATCAATTAAACAACAATTAACATACTTGACTTCTTGTTATTGGTAAAGTAGTGTTTTCCCTGTCTTGACAGGGTGTAAGGTTAATACCAACCAAGATTTTTCTTGATTTTAAATTAAAAAATGGAGATTTTTAAAATGCGTACTTTAAATGAAAATGAACTGCAAGAAATATCAGGCGGCACCTTTGAACAGATGCTGGAGAAATATAACATCCCGTCACCTAATGACAATTTCTCTGGCTTCATGAAAGGCATGAATGATAACAGCCTGAATTGGTTTTATGCAGCGGTATCCTATGCGCCTGATGCCTATAAATCATGGTGTAATGAGATGAATATCGATGCTGATCTTTCTATTAAATCAAACGCCAGCCTCTTTAGCTAAAAAAAATAATTAACTCCAGGTGGCCAAGGCCACCTGTTTTGTTAATAAAAAACTTGAATATTCACTATATTTAATAATTAATTAGCGCCTATCCCAATAGGCGTCATTGTTGCAGCCAATTTGAACACGGACAGCGCAGAAGAACCGGAGAGTACACAAAATCCGTGAGAAGCCTGAGCTCTGCACAGGTTCAAGGTGGTGACCCGTCCTGAATAGCGTTGACACATTTTACTCACACACTGAGGAAAATGTGATGAACCAGTCTGTTAAACGCACACAACGCGATTACTCTCTATCCTTTAAATTGGCCGTCGTCGAACAAGTCGAAAAAGGCGAGATGACTTACCGTCAGGCACAAGACCGCTAAGGTATCCAGGGCAGTCATACCGTCATGAACTGGCTGCGTAAATATGGCCAACTCGACTGGCGCACCTCCTCTTCTACCAGACTGTGCGGAGACAATATGCCTACGTTACCCCTGCCCCCCGAACAGCGAATTAAAGAACTCGAACAGCAACTGGCTGAATCGCAAGTCAAAGCCCAGTTCTTTGAAGCGGTCGTGAAAGTGATGAATACCGAGTTCGGAGCCACTCTGACAAAAAAGCAGTTGGCCGCCTTATCGCGCAAACACAAGCGCCGCGACTCACAATAACGCACAGCCATCATCGTTTTTACCGCCATCCCAACTTGCTGAAAGCAGGAGGCAATCAGGTGATAGCCAGCCGCCCGGCATGTCGCCGGCGCGTTCAAAATGGCGCTGGCCGGCAGCGCCGCTGGTGCATCACTCAGACAGTAATAATGTCAGTGTCAGTTTTCATCATTATGCTTGCTATTGGCTTGCGCCGATGAAGTTCACCGGGCGTTATAAAGCTGAAAAGTGTCAACCTATATCAGGACTAGTCACACGCCAGCTCTCGGGCATAATCGACAAACACCGGGTGTTGCAATACCACATCGATAAAACAGGCTAACGCCGCTGAATTCAGCTTACGGCTTGGATAAACCAAATACAGCTCATTACCTTCCGCCTGCCATTCCGGCAACACCTCTACCAGTTGTTTTTGCGCCACCACCTCACGGCTGAGAAAGGCCGGTAGCATGGTGATACCCGCACCGGCAATCGCACATTCCCGCGCGTACAGCAGATTATCGGTAACATGCCGCATCGGCAGCTGCCAACGAAAATACTCGTCACCCCGGCGCAGGCTCCAGACCGGCCAGGAGCTGTGTGCAATACAGCAGTGCTGCTGCAACTGTTGCGGATCGACAATCTGCGGGGACTGAGCCAGATAGGCCGGTGACGCCAGTAAATAACGTGGCGCATGCCCCAAACGACGGCCAATCAGTGAAGAATCCTGTGGCTTACCGGTTCGCAACGCGGCATCAAACCCCTCCAGCACCATATCCACCATGGCATCAGATACCGACACCTCCAGCGAGACATCCGGATATTGCCTCTGGAAATCCGCCGCCAACCGCGCCAGCAAGGTCGCCCCCAACCCGGCGGGGGTCGAGATGCGCAACCGTCCACTGGGGTTGTCACGCAGCCGTTGCAGTGCCAAATCGGCCCGTTCGGCGGCGGACAGCATCTCCTGACAATGCTCAAGATAGCGTTCGCCGGCAAAGGTCAGATTGAGCTGACGGGTGGTGCGGTTCAACAGCCGCAGGCCCAACGTCTGTTCCAACTGACTAATACGCTGGCTGACGCTGGACTTTGGCAAGGCAGCCCGTTTGGCGGCGGCGGTATAGCTGCCACATTCGGCTACCAGCGCAAACAACGCCATATCCTGAAGTTGTTTAAACCTCATTGTTCACCTCAAACGAACACTTAGTTATCTATTGTCCATCTTATCATCCACTGCCAACAGGTCTACACTGAGATATACATTCGAAAGGAGCACAGTCATGCCGATTAAAGCCATTGCCGTAGACCCAAAAAATCCCGCCAACTTCATTGCAATCACCCCGGAAAAACCCACTCCAGGCCAGTACGATTTATTGGTTGAAGTCAAAGCGGTGTCGGTCAACCCGGTGGATACCAAGGTCCATGCCGGCCTGCAAAAAAGTGGCCTGCAACAGCCCCGTATTCTCGGTTGGGATGCCAGCGGTATCGTGGTCGAAGTGGGCAGCAGCGTCAGCGGTTTCAAACCCGGCGATGAAGTCTGGTACGCCGGTGATATCACCCGTCCAGGCAGCAACACTACCCATCAGTTGATTGACTCGCGTATTACCGCCCATAAGCCACGCAGCCTGAACTGGGCTGAAGCCGCTGCCATGCCATTGACCGCCCTGACCGCCTGGGAAGCGCTGTTCGAACACCTGAAAATTCAGGACGCCGCACCCGGCAAAACCCTGTTGATTATCGGTGGTGCCGGTGGCGTAGGGTCGCTGGCGATCCCCTTTGCCGCGCAGCGCAGTCAGGTGAAGGTGATTGCGACCGCCTCACGCCCAGAGTCAGCGGCCTGGTGCCGGGAGCGCGGTGCCGATCTGGTGGTGGACTACCGCGATCTGAAAGCCAATCTGACACAGCAGGGCATTGAGAATGTGGATTATATTCTTTGCCTGAACGACACCGACGGTCACTGGAAAGCGATTTCCGATCTGATTGCGCCAATGGGCCACATCTGCACCATCGTCGAAAATGCACAGCCGTTGGACCAAAATGCGCTGAAGTTGAAAAGTGCCGCTTTGCATTGGGAGTTGATGTTTACTCGCAGCATGTTCACCACACCAGACATCGCCCAACAGGGTGAGATCCTCAAGCAAGTGGCGCAACTGCTGGATGAAGGGAAACTGAGCACCACCCTGAGCGAAACCTTGCAGGGGTTGACGGTAGAGACCCTGACCGCCGCGCATAAAAAACTGCTCGACGGGCATATGCAGGGCAAACTGGTGATTGTTTACTGATGACAGACGGGGCGCAGCCTGCTGCGCCCCGATGACTTATACCGCCGCAACACCGAGCAGCCGACTGGCATCCGCCGCCAGCAGTTGTTTAACCAGCTCAACGCAGCGCAGGAAACGTTCGTCATAGTCGCTGGACTCCACGTGTACATACTCGATGTTATTAGCCCGCAGCATCTCTTCCAACAAATGCTGGAACACTTTGCGATCCCTGGGGTTACCCAGGCTGCGCAGGCCATCCGCCACCCAGGGGGTGTTGTTTTCCAGCAGGATCACCAGATCAAACCGGTACTCGTCGATCAGCGCCTGTACAAAAGGATGCTCACGCCCTTCATACTTTTTGCAGAAGGCCTGAGTGGTGACGAAGTCGGTGTCGATAAAGGCCACTTTGTTGGCGTACTTCACCGCAAAGTCGACGTACTGCGCCTGCCCAAGGGCAATTTTGTCGTAGTCGGAATACTGCAGCGCCATTTCATCGCCCCCCAGGTGCGAGAACACATAGTCACGGCCATATTCCCAGGCACTGGTAGTGTTAAAGATGTTTGCCAGTTTATTAACCAGCGTCGATTTGCCGCTCGACTCACCGCCGAGGATTGCCACGGTACGAACAAAGAACGGCTTCACTTCAGTCGGAATATAATCCCAATAAAGGAACGGATCCTGACGGATCTGGCGGCCGCTGATATTCATAAATGAACGTTCGGGATCAATCAGAACGGTTTCAATCCCCAGATGTTCACGGTAGCGCGGGGCATCCTGCGCTTCGCTGGAATAGATAAAACTCGGCACTATGGCTTTCTGTTCCAGAAAAGCCTTCACCCCGTCGCTCCAGACGTTCCAGCCGTGCGGATAGGGTTCAATGCCCTGTTCGTCGAAGGAATGAATATGGATGTTTTTCTGGTACTTGAAGGTTTGCAGCAGCCAGCGCAGACGATCGCTAACCGTCGGTTGTTGCGACATCGAACTGTTCTCGAACAGTTCCCGGTCGCGGGGTTCGTCGTGACACAGGATCACGTGCAGCTCATCTACCTGGCTGCAGGCGCGCTGGATCAGGTAAATGTGGCCGGTGTGCAAGGGGTAAAATTTACCAAACACCACGCCGACTTTTTTCTCACGCCGTGGAAACTCCAGGCCAAGGTAGCGGTGCAGCGCTTCCAGTTTTTGGGCGCTCGGACTTTTGATTTTGTCGTTTAACAACTGGCTGAGATAGCCTTTGGTCATGCCACTGGCATCCGCCACCTGTTGCAGGGTACAGTTCTTCTGCTTAATCGACGCCTTCAGGTAATCGAATTGCCGCATAACCCCTCCGTTTAATATGCTAAACAAAATAGCACAATCTGCGCACCGCGTGGCAATTAATAAAACTGTTCCAGCACGTCCAATGCGTCCGCCAATTTCTTCACGCCGAACACCTGCATATTGGTCGGTGGTTTCTTGGGTACGTTGGCATGTGGCACGATGGCGCGCTTGAAGCCGTGTTTTGCTGCTTCGGAAATACGTTCCTGGCCACTCGGTACCGGGCGGATCTCCCCCGCCAGCCCCACTTCGCCAAACACCACCAAATCGTTTGGCAGCGGGCGATCGCGCAGACTGGAAACCAGCGACATCAGCAACGCCAGATCGGCGCTGGTTTCACTGACTTTCACCCCGCCGACCACGTTAACAAACACATCCTGATCGGACATCTGCAGCCCGCCGTGGCGGTGCAGCACCGCCAGCAAGATCGCTAACCGGTTTTGCTCCAGGCCAACGGCCACACGGCGCGGGTTGGACATCATAGAATGATCTACCAACGCCTGAATTTCTACCAGTAACGGCCGCGTGCCTTCCCAGACCACCATTACCGAACTACCGGAGGTGACCTCATCGCCACGGCTGAGAAAAATAGCCGATGGGTTGCTGACCTCACGCAGGCCCTGTTCTGTCATGGCGAAAACGCCTAATTCATTCACCGCACCAAAGCGGTTTTTGTGGCTGCGCAGGGTACGAAAACGCGAATCGGCGTCACCGTCCAGCAGCACCGAGCAGTCGATACAGTGTTCCAACACTTTCGGCCCGGCCAATGAGCCGTCTTTGGTGACATGGCCCACCATCACAATTGCCACACCGCGCGTCTTGGCGAAGCGCGTCAGGTAAGCGGCGGTTTCACGGACCTGTGCCACGCTGCCTGGCGAAGACTGAATATCCGCCATGTGCATCACCTGAATGGAGTCGATCACCATCAGTTTCGGCTGTTCCTGCTCGGCAATCAGGCAGATCTGCTCGATACTGGTTTCCGACAGCATATTCAGGCCACCGGTCGGCAAGCCGAGACGGTGAGCGCGCATCGCGACCTGCTGCAATGATTCTTCACCGGTAACGTACAGGGTTTTCATCTGCTCGGAAAGTTTACACAATACCTGTAACAGCAGCGTACTCTTGCCGGCACCAGGGTTACCGCCGATCAGGATCGCACTGCCCGGCACCACCCCACCGCCCAGCACCCGGTCAAACTCGAGGAAACCGGTGGAGAAACGCGGCAGCTCATCCAGACTGATGTCCGACAGCTTTTGCACCTTGCTGATACCGGCATCACCGGCGTAGCCGCTGAGGCGCTCATTGCGAGAAGAGGAAGACACCGCAGCCAGACGCACTTCTGTAATGCTGTTCCAGGCGTGGCAAGCGCTGCACTGCCCCTGCCAGCGCGGATAATCGGCCCCGCACTCATTACATACAAACGCCCGTTTTGCTGCTTTTGCCACGTATTACCTCAATCATTTTTTATACCCTAAATAATTGGAGTTGCATCACAACAAAACCAACGGTTTTGTTGAACAGCGCTTGCGCTGGCCCCAACGGGGCGAGGCCTGGCCGAGTAACGCAGCCAGTGCGGGAATCCTCAGGAGCTTACTTAGGTAAGTGACTGGGGTGAGCGCACGCAGCTAACGCGGAGGCAGCTTCAAGTATGACGGGTTTAGCGAACTTCGTGTTTCAGGCTGCCGGTCAGTACACACAGCACGCCAATCAGGTCAGCATGGCGAATCGATACCTGCGCCTTCTCATAGACTTTCGGTTTGGCGTGATAGGCAATGCCCAACCCGGCAACCTGCATCATTTTTAAATCGTTGGCACCGTCACCGATAGCCACGGTTTGCTGTGGTGGAATACCCAGTTTTTCTGCCAGTGCGACCAGCGTATCGGCTTTAAACTGCGCGTCGACTATCGGTCCGAGCACTTCACCGGTCAGCTTGCCGTCGCGAATTTCCAGCTCGTTAGCCGCCACCGCCACCAGTTTCAGTTTATCGCGCAGGTACTCGGCGTAATAGGTAAAACCGCCGGAAGCGATCGCCACGTGCCAGTCCATCGCCTGCAGCTTGCGCACCAGGTTGACCAGCCCAGGCATCAGCGGCAGCTCATCGCGCACCTGCTTGAGGATATTGGCATCGGCGCCTTTCAGCGTGCCGACGCGTTGGCGCAGGCTGGCGGTGAAGTCCAGTTCCCCCCGCATCGCGCGTTCGGTGACTTCAGACACTTGCTCCCCGACGCCCGCCAGTTTGGCGATCTCGTCGATGCATTCAATTTCTATCGCCGTAGAGTCCATATCCATCACCAGCAGTCCAGGGGTGCGCAGATGAGGGATTTTGCCGAGAGGGGCCACATCCAGCCCGCTCTCCGCCGCCAACAGCTTGGCACGCGCCGTCAGAGTGCCTGCCAGACGCACCACCTGATAGTCCTCAACGCACCAGGCGGTAACAATCACCATCGCCGCCCCCAGCTTGCGCTGGAAATCGGTAATACGCGTTTTGTTCAGTTCTCTGCCATATAATAGCCAACCGGTATGACCCGCCCGATAATCCAGCGGCATCACTTCGTCACCACTCAGCGAAAGGGGAAGACCCGGCCATTGAGAGATCTCTGCCGGGAGATCGCAATAGGTCAGACTATTCGACATCCTTAACTCCTGAAAAACACTGCATGATAAAACGACGCATCAAGCTATCCTATCGTCATTGCTTCTGGCAACATAAAGTGTCCCAAATGCCCAAGGAACCTGCATGGCTCGCGCTAAACTGAAATTTCGCCTGCACCGCACCGCTATTATCCTGATTTGCCTGGCTTTGCTGGTACTGTTGATGCAGGGCGCGTCCTATTTTAGCCTGAGTCATCAACTGGCGCGATCCGAACAGGTGGAAGAACTGGCGCAAACGCTGACCAAACAGGTGGCCTCCAGCCTGGCACCGCTGATGGACGACGACAGCGACGTCGATAACCAGCGCATTGACGCCATCCTCAAACAACTCACCGGGGGCAGCCGCATTCTGGACGCCAGCGTCTATCAGCTTAACGGCACATTGGTTTCCCACGCCGGTGAACAGATAAGTATACGCGATCGTTTGTCGCTCGACGGTAAACGCGCTGGCAGCTACTTCAATCATCAGTTGGTCGAGTCGATTCAGGGCAAAGACGGCCCAATCGGCTTTATCCGCATCACGCTGGACACCCACGTACTGGCGACCGAATCCAAACAGGTGGACAACACCACCAACCTGCTGCGCCTGATGATCCTGCTGGCTCTGGCCATAGGTATTATTCTGGCGCGAACCCTGCTGCAACACCGCCGCAGCCGCTGGCAGCAATCACCGTATCTTCTGACCGCCAATACGCCATTGGAGGAAGGTAACACGGTAGAAAATGACGATGATGACGAACGGCCGGATGCGAATAAAGAAGAAGAGAAGAAAATCTGATGACCACAGGCTGGTGAATAGATTGCTACAGGGGCGCAGCAGAATGCTGCGCCCGCTGGATATTACTCTTTGTCGCCCAGCAGTACAGATTCCAGTGCGATAACGATCATTTCGTTAAAGGTGGTCTGACGCTCTGCTGCGGTAGTCGCTTCGTGACGCAGGATGTGGTCAGAAACGGTACAAATGGTCAGTGCCTTACAGCCAAACTCTTCGTACAGCTCAGCCGCTACACCGTAGATACCGGCCGCTTCCATTTCCACACCCAGGATGCCGTATTTCTTCATCACCTGGAACATATCCGGATCTGGCGTGTAGAACAGGTCAGCGGAGAAGATGTTGCCTACGCGCGCCGGGATACCCTGCGCTGCCGCTGCGTCTACTGCGTTACGCACCATGTCAAAGTCGGCGATTGCCGCGTAGTCATGATCCTTGAAACGCATACGGTTCACTTTGGAATCGGTGCAAGCACCCATGCCGATCACCACGTCACGCAGTTTGACGTCGTCACGCACCGCGCCGCAGGAACCCACACGGATGATCTTCTTCACGCCGAATTCGGCAATCAGTTCGCGCGCATAAATGGAGCAGGACGGGATACCCATACCGTGACCCATTACGGAAATTTTGCGGCCTTTGTAAGTCCCGGTGAAGCCCAGCATGCCACGCACGTTGTTCACTTCCACCGCGCCTTCCAGGAAAGTTTCCGCGATGTATTTTGCACGCAGCGGATCGCCCGGCATCAGTACTACGTCAGCGAAATCACCCATTTCAGCATTAATATGCGGCGTAGCCATAATTGTCTTCCTTCAGAAATCATATTTAATAAAAACATCAAACATCTAAGCCTTGAATTTCGAGTTGCAGCTAGGCGCGTAGCAACAACGCTGCGGCTTGAAATACGGGGCTTAGAGCATGGATTTGCCATAATCCATCGGCGACACGCCAAAATAGCTGGCAACAGTCTGGCCGATGTCGGCGAAAGTTTCACGGTGACCCAGCGAGCCTGGTTTTACTTTCGGGCCGTAAATCAACACCGGAATGTGTTCGCGGGTGTGGTCGGTGCCCGGCCAGGTTGGGTCACAGCCGTGGTCAGCGGTGAAGATAATGATGTCTTCATCTTTAACCAGTTTCAGCAGTTCCGGCAGGCGGCGGTCGAACAGCTCCAGCGCGGCGGCATAGCCTGCAACGTCACGGCGGTGGCCGTAAGAGGAGTCAAAATCAACGAAGTTGGTGAACACAATGGTGTTGTCGCCGGCTTTTTCCATTTCAAGCAGGGTGGCGTCGAACAGCGCGTCGATACCGGTCGCTTTGACCTTTTTGGTGATGCCCACGTTAGCGTAAATGTCGGCGATTTTACCGATAGACACCACTTCGCCGCCCTTCTCGTCCACCAGCTTTTTCAGCACGGTTGGCGCCGGTGGCTCTACTGCCAGGTCATGACGGTTGCCGGTACGCTGGAAATTGCCCGGCTTGTCGCCCAGGAATGGACGCGCGATCACGCGGCCAATGTTATAACCGCCTTCGGTCAGTTCTTCACGGGCGATTTCACACAGCTCATACAGACGGTCCAGGCCGAAGGTCTCTTCGTGACAGGCAATCTGGAAGACCGAGTCGGCAGAGGTGTAGAAAATCGGCTTGCCGGTTTTCATGTGCTCTTCGCCCAACTGGTCAAGGATCACGGTGCCGGAAGAGTGGCAGTTGCCGAGGTAACCCGGCAGATTGGCGCGCTCAACCAGCTTGTCCAGCAGCTCCTGCGGGAAGCTGTTGTGCTCGTCGCTGAAATAGCCCCAGTCGAACAACACCGGCACACCGGCAATTTCCCAGTGGCCTGACGGCGTATCCTTACCGGAGGAGAGTTCGCTGGCGTGAGCATAGGCGCCAATGATGTCTGCATTGCGATCCAACCCCTGCGGGAAGGTACCGGTGGACTCTTCCGCCGCTTTGCCCAGGCCCAGACGGCTCAGGTTAGGCAGGGTCAACGGGCCCTGACGGCCAACGTTGGCTTCACCGCGCGCGCAAACCTCGGCAATATGGCCCAAAGTATCGGAGCCCTGATCGCCAAATTTCGCCGCATCTTCACTTGCGCCAATACCGAATGAGTCTAGAACCATAATAAATGTGCGTTTCATCTGTACTCTCCTGCGTGTTCTCACGCTATTGCGGCTGCAAAACTGCAATCGCCCTTAATTCTCTAAATTTATACCCAATGGATTTCGAGTTGTAGCTAGGCGGCTAGCGCGTGTATCCCCAGGAGCTTACTCAAGTAAGTGACTGGGGTGCGCGCGTGCAGCCAACAACGCTACAGCTTGAAAGACGAAGGGAATCACTCTTTAGTGATGCGCTTGTAAACCACTGGCGTCGCTTCCGGCGCCTTGTCGCTCAGCACCATCGCACTGCGTACCGCTTCGGCCGCCTGCTGCCAGCTTTCTTCGTCGTTGGCATGGATCACCGCCAGCGGCTGCTGGGTATCGACTTTATCGCCCAAACGCGCCATGCCGGTCAGGCCGACGCTGTAGTCGATATTATCGGTCGCACGACGGCGACCACCGCCCAGCGATACCACCGCCATGCCCAGCGCACGGGTATCCATCGCACTGATGATACCCTGTTTTTCGGCGTAAACCGGTTTACTCAGGGTGGCGGCCGGCAGGTAGCTGTCGTAGCGCTCGACGAAATCGATCGGGCCCTGTTGCGCCGCCACCATGCGACCAAACACTTCCGCCGCTTTACCATTGTCCAGCACCGCCTGCAGCTTGGCACGCGCATCGGCATCATCTTTCGCCAGGCCGCCGGACAGCAGCATTTCCACGCACAGTGCCATCGTCACTTCCAGCAGGCGTGGGTTACGGTATTCACCGGTCAGGAAACGCACCGCTTCACGAACTTCGACCGCATTACCGGCGCTGGAAGCCAGTACCTGGTTCATGTCAGTCAGCAGTGCGGTAGTTTTGCAGCCTGCTCCGTTAGCCACACCGACAATCGCCTGTGCCAGATCGGCCGACAATGCGTAGGTTGGCATAAAGGCGCCGGAACCGACCTTCACATCCATCACTAACGCATCCAGCCCTTCGGCCAGCTTTTTCGCCAGAATCGAGGCGGTGATCAGCGGGATAGAATCCACCGTGGCGGTGATATCACGGGTCGCGTAGAAACGCTTGTCCGCCGGTGCCAGCGAACTGGTCTGGCCGATAATCGCCACGCCGACGTCCTGGATGATTTTACGGAAGGCATTGTCGTCCGGGAAAATATTAAAGCCCGGGATCGCCTCCAGCTTGTCCAGCGTACCGCCGGTATGCCCCAGGCCACGGCCGGAAATCATCGGCACATAACCACCGCAAGCCGCCACCATTGGGCCGAGCATCAGCGAAGTCACGTCGCCCACACCGCCGGTAGAATGCTTGTCGACCAACGGGCCGTTCAGCGACAGACTTTTCCAGTCCAGCACGGTGCCGGAATCACGCATCGCCATGGTGAGCGCCACGCGCTCCGGCATGGTCATGTCGTGGAAGTAGATGGTCATCGCCAGGGCTGCGATCTGCCCTTCGGAAACCACATTGTCACGGATCCCATTGATGAAAAAGCGGATTTCCGCTTCGCTCAACGGCTGACCGTCACGTTTTTTACGAATAATTTCTTGCGCCAGGAACAAGGCATCCCCCTGTTTTAGCTAATGTAGAGTGCGGGCAGGCGCCATTTCACGCCTTGCCGACGGAATCGATCAGTAACCGCTGCCAGATGGCTCGGCACCGTAGCCCAGCGTCGCCAACAGGCTGGCTAACAGGCTGGAAGCCCCGAAGCGGAAATGACGCGCGTCAGCCCAGCCCTCACCCAGAATACGATCGGCAAGTTGCAGGTAATGCAGTGCGTCTTCCGCCGTACGCACACCGCCGGCCGGCTTGAAACCCACCGTCTTGGCGACGCCCAGATCGCGGATCACCGACATCATCAGCTCGGCGCTTTCCAGCGTCGCGTTGACCGGCACTTTACCGGTTGAGGTCTTGATAAAGTCCGCGCCGGCATTGATGGCAATTTCCGAAGCCTTGCGGATCAGATTGGCCTGCTTGAGCTCACCGGTTTCGATGATCACTTTCAGTAGCACGTTGGCGGCCAGACAGGCCTGCTTGCACTGTTTCACCAGCTCAAAACCGACCTGCTCATTACCGGCGATCAGTGCGCGATAAGGGAACACCACGTCCACTTCATCGGCACCGTAAGCGATAGCCGCACGGGTTTCCGCCAGCGCAATCTCGATATCATCGTTGCCATGCGGGAAGTTGGTGACGGTCGCAATGCGGATGTCTGGCGTCCCCTGCTCACGCAGGGCCTTGCGCGCCGCCGGGATAAAACGCGGGTAAATGCAGATGGCCGCGGTATGTCCGGCCGGGCTGTTCGCCTGACGACACAGCGCGATGACTTTCTCATCGGTGTCATCATCGTTCAGCGTGGTTAAATCCATTAAGGTCAGCGCACGTTGCGCTGCTGCGGTTAATTCGGTCATAAAACTCTCCAACTGAGAACCTGAGTGTTGGCGAGCGGACTTGGTTCCTTGAAGATAGCGCTGGGGAACGGGTTCCCCCATCGGCAACTGAGATCCTTCTCACCGCACATACCCTCCGCATCGCGCAGGGTCAGTAATAGCTATTTGAACACGATCGCCTGGGGCAATTCGCCATCACAGTCACACTATATGAAATAACTCTGTAACAGACAGGAATTATATGTGAAGAACATCACAAAATAACGCGATATCGTTCACAAATTCGCTAAAGAAACGGGCAAAGACAGCGAGCACAACATCCTGTGCCCGTCAGATTACTGACAAAGTCCTTTGCGGTTAAAAGTCCTGATCCGGGGCCCGATAGAAACAAAGGATTATGTCTTCTGATTTACCCCAAACACCCGAAAACCACGTTTTTCGGGTGTTTGCCAACGGGCTACGGGCACAACATCCTGTGCCCGTGCTAGAAGTATAGGCGCTGTCCTGCAATAGAGCCTGTTGCCCTATGCAGGACAGTCCGGGCTTACAGCGCCAGGAAGAACCCGGCGATGGTTGCGCTCATCAGGTTGGAGAGCGTCCCCGCTGCCACGGCTTTCAGACCGAAGCGTGCGATGTCGTGACGGCGATTCGGTGCCATGCTGCCCAGACCACCGAGCAGGATCGCCACCGATGACAGGTTGGCGAAGCCGCACAGGGCAAAGGAGATGAGCGCCTTGGTATGGGTTGAAAGCACCTGCAGCCCCTCTGCCGCCACCACGTCGTCCGGACGTAGGTAAGCGCCAAAGTTCATGTAGGCAACAAATTCATTCACGATAATTTTCTGGCCGATAAACGAGCCGGCGGTCATCGCTTCATGCCAGGGCACGCCGATCAGGAAGGCTATCGGTGAGAACACCCAGCCCAGGATCAGCTCCAGCGACAATTGCGGATAGTCGAACCAACCGCCGATACCGCCGAGAATACCGTTCAACAGGGCGATCAACGCGATAAACGCCAACAGCATTGCGCCAACGTTCAGCGCCAACTGCATACCGGAAGCTGCACCGGAAGCCGCTGCGTCGATCACGTTGGCCGGGCGGTCTTCTTCCGCGATCAACTTCGTCGCATCGTCCTTGTCGTGGGTTTTTTCGGTTTCCGGCACCATCAACTTGGCAAACAGCAGGCCACCCGGTGCGGCCATGAACGAAGCGGCAATCAAGTATTCCAGCGGTACGCCCATCTGGGCATAGCCTGCCAGCACCGAACCGGCCACCGAGGCCAGGCCGCCACACATCACGGTAAACAGTTCAGACTGGGTCATGGTGGCGATATACGGGCGCACCACCAGCGGAGCTTCGGTCTGGCCAACAAAGATATTGGCGGTAGCCGATAGTGATTCCGTCCGCGAGGTACCCAGCAATTTTTGCACGCCGCCGCCCAGCACGCGGATCACCAGCTGCATGATACCGAGGTAGTAAAGCACCGCAATCAGCGAGGAGAAGAACACGATCACCGGCAGGACGCGCAGCGCAAAAACGAAGCCGCCGCCGCCAAAGACTTCAAACATCTTGTCGGAAACCAGACCGCCGAAGATAAATGAGATCCCCTGATTACCGTAGGCAATCACGTTAGCCACGCCCGCCGACATACCGCCAAGAATGGCGCGGCCCACCGGGACATACAGCACCAGCGCACCGATGGCGACCTGAAGAACGAATGCCCAGCCAACGGTGCGGAACTTAATCGCGCGGCGGTTGCTGGAGAGCAGCACGGCGATGGCGATCAGCACCGCCATGCCGACCAGGCTCATGATGAGTTGCATGAAAAATATCCCTGTTGCGAAAAAAAAGAAATGCATCCCTGTCCGGTTGTACCGCGAGGGTTGCTTATGAGTGATTTCGGGGTGCGATTATACGGAGCGAGAGGATACCCGCACCGATTTATGTCACAAATGTATACAACAGGAAGCAAATGAAAATCTTATAACGTGACATTCATCACGTTTAAGTCGCATTTTAACGCTCAGAGAGTAAATAAGGCGTGAGTGTTGTGTTGCAGATGGGCGGCAATCTCATCCGGGGATTCACAGCGCAGTTGGCACAGCGCATGGAACACTTCCACCGCGCGCTCGGGGCGGTTGGGTTGGCCCTGGTAACCGGCCAGCGGCATATCAGGCGCATCGGTTTCCAATAACAGCGAGGTCAGTGGCAGTTGGGCCATCACATTGCGGGTTTTCTGCGCCCGCTCATAGCTGATGGTGCCCCCTACGCCAATATAATACCCCAAGCGAATAAACGCCTGCGCCTGCGACAGGCTGCCGGCAAAGCCATGTACTACACCACGCCGCGGCACTTCGGTGCGACGCAGCATTGCCGCCAGTTGATCGTGACTGCGGCGCGAATGCAGGATCACCGGCAAATCATATTGCTTTGCCAGCTTCAATTGCGCGGTTAACACCCGCTGTTGCCGTTCGAACTGCGGGTTTGCCATATACAGATCGAGGCCAATCTCCCCCACCGCCACCAGCTTCGGCGGTTGGCTGGCCAGGAATTCTGCCAGTTGCTCCAGCTCCGGTTCATGGTGCTTGGCAATATACAGCGGGTGTAGCCCCAGGGCGGCAAACAGCGGTGGATAATCGCGTGCCAGCTTTAACACCCGCACAAAACGATCGGCGGTCACCGTAGGTACGATAATCCTTCGCACACCCGCTTGCTCCGCCAGTGCCAGGCTTTCAGGCTCATGATCGCTAAAGGGTGGGAAATCGAAATGGCAGTGGGTGTCGGTGAAGTCGTGCATCACAGCAGGCCCCCCTCGCCCGGTGGTACTTCGCCCGGCAAAATAATGTCCATCGCCGCCAACTTGGCTTCCGACGGATTGGCAAGATCACGCGGATGGCTGATGTCGGTAATGATCGGTGAAGGCATGATCACGTTTTCCGGTTGGATCAAACGGCGTGACAGCGCCTTTTTCACCTTCATGCCGTCCAGTTTGTCCTGCTCTACCAGCCAGTGGCCAACGGTCGCCAGGAAGTAGCGCCCGCACTTACGGCCCAGGTGATAGTCCTGATTGAGCGACGTGACACGACTCCCCAGAGCATTACTGGCTAACGGTTTCGGCGGGAAAATCTCGAAGATGCGCAGCTTGCCGGGCGGCTTCTCAATAAACTGCTGGATGCGGTGGTAACTTTGCTCGTGGTGTTGCAGGATGCGCACCATCTGCTGCAGGCTGCTTTCGCTCAGCCAGTGCTCCATGCGTTTCATCCACTGCGGCGTGTAGTACATCTGCGACGGCACGGTGCGGATCACCACGATGGTATCCGCGCCACGGCGATAGGCTTCTTCAACCGGGATCGCATCGCTGATGCCGCCATCCTGATAGCTGACGCCGTCCAACTCCACGCCCATGCGATAAAAACCGGGGATGGCGCTGGATGCTTTGATGGCCGGCAGCCAGCTTTCGCGTTGCGCGGGCAGGTAGGTCGGTTCGAAGTCATCACTGCGGCAGGCACACATCAGGAATTCACGGCCATCAATCAGGCTTTTTTCCGCAACGTCCATCGCCAGCGGTAGCTGTTGGGTAGTGGTATCGAGCAGCCAGTCGAGATCGATAAGATGCCCGCCGCGCACAAAGCGCAACGGGTTAAAGAATTCAGCGGAAGTGGTGTAGCGGGTGATCACCCGTCGCGCGTAGCCCATCTGGCCACAAATAAAAGCCGAGAGGTTTTGCGCGCCGGCAGAAGTGCCGATCATCAGATCAAAAGGATTAAAACGGGCACGCTGGAATTCGTCCAGCACGCCGGCAGTAAAAATGCCGCGCTGCCCGCCCCCTTCACATACCAGCGCCATTTTACCAGGCCGGTAAGGTTTATACGCCAGCGGTTCGATATTGCCGAGCGTGATGGGTATTCTGTATCCCAACCCTGCATCCTCAGTGAGACGTTTTACCCGAGGATACCTTGTCTTGCTCTCTTCCGTAATCCTCTTGCAGTACACCAGAGAGGCAATCATTGCTGCCCATCAGCCAGATGCAGTCGCTGTCAGACCACTGCGCCAACCTCTGACACACCCGGCCCTTCAGCTGTTTCCAGCGTCCGAGGATAATGTCGCTGTTCATGACTGACCTCCCTACTGCGAGAAAACAGATTAAGCTTTGTTACACTTTGAGGATAAAGCTAAGGGCGTCGGCGGCCGGTAAACAGGCTGACCAGGAACAGAATGATCCCTACGACGAAGACGATTTTTGCAGCCCAGGCGGCGGTACCCGCCAGTGAACCAAAACCTAATGCTGCAGCAATCAATGCGATGACTAAAAAGATAATGCCCCAACGAAACATAAGCTTCTCCTTACCATAGTGAAAAAACGCATCGCAATCCGTGCCCTTCTCGGGCGCAACCAGACTACAGGTCAGTTTCTTTTTTTGATGGTGCATCCTGGGCTAGCCTCACGGCTAACCCAGGATTTGGTGCTTGTTGTTACGCTTGCTAAAAAATTTATGGCTTAACGACCAGGTCGTTTTTAACGCTTTTCACACCGTCGATAGCCTTGGCAATGCTTTCAGCACGTTCTGACTGCGCCTGAGTTTTCACTTCACCGGAAAGTTGTACCACACCGTCGGTGGTTTCTACTTTCACGTTACGCGACGGAACAATGTCATCGGCCAGCAGTTTGGCCTTCAGTTCGCTGGTCGTCGCAGTATCACCGGCATAGGCCTTTATGGACTGCTTGCTTTCGTCTTTCACGTGCAGCTTGTCGCTGACGGATTTGACGCCTTCCACCTTACCGGCCACTTCAACCGCGTGCTCGGCCTGCGCCTGGCTGCCGACGAAACCACTCAGGGTGACGGTGCCTTTTTCAGTTTTCACCGAGATATCAGAGCTGGCGATGGTTTTGTCATCAACCAACGCAGTTTTAACTTTAGCCGTTGTTGCGCTGTCATCCATGTAGCCGTCAACTTTTTTCATGGAGCTATCGATTTTGGCACCCGCGCTATCAGCGGCACTTGACGCTTTATTGAGCATGGTGTCTTCAGCCAGCGCGCTGCCACTAACCAGAACGGAACCCAAAACAACAGCCATCAGTGATTGTGCAAATTTAGTATTTTTCATCGATCTCTTCCTTTGGTTGTGGATCCAAAATGGTTACGGATCCTTCAGCCGCCATAACGCGGCCCACTCAGTAATACTTCACGATTTCTATACGTTCAAACATTCACGCTAAACGATTGTTGCCACATCAGGAGTATTGCAACGGCTGTGCCAATCTTAAAAAATCATTTAAAATCAATAACAAAATTAATAACGCTTAGATTTTACGCTAATAAATGTCGCCTATTGACGACAAAACACATCAGTAAAATCCATTTTGCCGCTATGTTATTGATTTACATGACATCACACTGTCTCTGATTGGCAACAGCTCCGAATAACTCACTGCAGTTATGAAAAAAAGCAGTGAATTAAGCTTACCTGATAGGTTATGCCCTGTTAAATATAGACCATATAGCAAAAAAAGCAGGCGCTGCCCGGCAAAACGGTTAGCAATGAGAAATGCAATAACTGGTGAGAGAGGTTAACTAATTAGCAGACTGTGGAGGGGGATGAGTCAGGTCGCCCTTAGGTTGCTGACAAAGCAGGAAAAAGCGTGGTTTTTCCTGCTTTGTGGTGAACAGCCGAAAATCAATAAATTGATTTTCCTGATTTTTATTTATCGACCTCTACTCGCTCTGGGCAGGAATGAGGTTTGTCATCAGTCTGAGGGCGCCCTAAGGCGCTCTGCTGTTCTGTTAGTGCTCACGTGTTTTGCGGAACACCACTTCAGGGTAGCGTTCCTGGGTGATATTCAGGTTAACCATGGTTGGCGCGATATAAGACAGGTTGTCGCCGCCGTCCAGTGCCAGGTTAAGCTCACACTTGCGCTTGAACTCTTCAAACTTCTTCACATCGCTGCATTCCACCCAACGGGCGGTCGAAACGTTGACCGACTCGTACAAGGCTTCCACGTTGTATTCGCTTTTCAGGCGTGCAACCACCACCTCGAACTGCAGCACACCGACCGCACCGACGATCAAATCGTTGCTGGCGATCGGACGGAATACCTGCACCGCCCCTTCTTCAGAAAGTTGCACCAGGCCTTTAAGCAGCTGTTTTTGCTTCAGCGGATCGCGCAGACGAATGCGACGGAACAGCTCCGGTGCGAAGTTCGGAATACCGGTGAATTTCATGTCTTCACCTTGGGTGAAGGTATCGCCGATCTGAATGGTGCCGTGGTTATGCAGACCAATAATATCGCCCGGATAAGCCTCTTCGACGTGCGAACGGTCACCCGCCATAAAGGTCAGGGCGTCGGAGATCACCACGTCTTTACCGGTGCGCACCTGGCGCAGCTTCATGCCTTTCTCGTAGCGGCCGGAGACCACACGCATAAAGGCCACGCGGTCACGGTGTTTAGGATCCATATTGGCCTGGATCTTGAACACGAAACCGCTGAATTTCTCTTCCGCCGCTACCACTTCACGCGTGCTGCTTTGACGCGGCATCGGCGCTGGAGCCCAGGCCACCAGGCCGTCAAGCATATGGTCCACACCGAAGTTACCCAAAGCGGTACCGAAGAATACCGGCGTCAACTCACCGCTCAGGAAAGCTTCATGATCGAACTCGTGGGATGCGCCCTGTACCAGTTCCAGCTCTTCACGCAGCTGCGCGGCCAGGTCTTCACCCACGGCGGCGTCCAGTTCCGGGTTATCCAACCCTTTGACAATACGCACTTCCTGGATGGTGTGGCCTTTACCGGTCTGATAGAGGTAGGTTTCATCCTTGTACAGGTGATAAACCCCTTTAAACAGCTTGCCGCAGCCGATAGGCCAGGTGATCGGTGAACAGGCGATTTTCAGCTCGCGCTCCACTTCATCCATCACTTCCATCGGATCGCGGATATCGCGGTCCAATTTGTTCATAAAGGTCAGGATCGGCGTATCGCGCAGACGGGTAACTTCCATCAGCTTGCGGGTACGATCCTCAACCCCTTTGGCGGCGTCGATCACCATCAGACAGCAGTCGACTGCGGTCAGGGTGCGATAGGTATCTTCAGAGAAGTCTTCGTGCCCCGGGGTATCCAGCAGGTTAACCAAGCATTCACGATACGGAAACTGCATCACCGAGGTGGTGATTGAGATCCCACGCTGCTTTTCCATTTCCATCCAGTCGGATTTCGCATGCTGACTTGAGCCGCGGCCCTTTACCGTACCGGCGGTCTGGATAGCCTGTCCGAATAACAACACCTTTTCGGTAATGGTCGTTTTACCGGCATCGGGGTGCGAGATGATGGCGAAAGTTCTTCTTTTCGAGACTTCGCGGGCAAATTCACTAGGAGGCATGTTTTCAGATTCTACAGTTAGTCCGCCCTGCGAAAGCATCAGAACGCGCCGCGCACGGCGCCAGGCAAAGCGGTAAATAAAAGATAATAGCCGGGCATTTTCGCTGATTTACCAACCGGTGACAATCAATGCTTTTACCAGCGGAAAAGTTAGGACCGAGATGTTCGCTATGCCAACGGCAGCGCCATCACGATCGCGTCTTCGCGCCCATGGGCAGCAGGGTAATAGTTACGGCGGATGGTCACTTCATTAAAGCCGAGATCTTCGTACAGCGCGATGGCCGCACGGTTAGAGGCACGCACTTCCAGCCACAGCGTAAACACGCCACGGGGTTCCAGTTGTTCAATCAGCGCTTCCAGCAATTGACGGCCAAAACCCTGGCGTTGCCAATCGGGATGAATGGCGATATTGAACAACGTGGCTTCATCCAGCACGATTTGGGTGATGGCAAATCCCGCCATCTGCCCGTCGGCTTCCAGTTTCAGATTAAGGTAGCGATCGCCCTGATTACTGGCAAAGGTAGCTTGTGTCCAGGGAAAGGCGTGGCTGGCTTGCTCAATCGTGAAGGCTGTGGCCAGGTCGGCCGCGGTCAGGGTAGAAATCTTGTTCATGATGACAAATCTGCTGCCAGAGTGCGCGTTTGGCACTCGCATCGAGAGAAAGCTCGGCCAGTGCCGGGCTGTATAGCTGCGCGCCGGCCACCGCAAGCTGCGGTGCAACGCCCAGCCGCCAACTGTTGCATTTGGTATCCTCAGGCAACATCGCCACCTGATCCGGCGTCAGACCATAGATTTGCGCCGGGGTCAGCCCCAGGCTGCGCAGCACGTCGCAAAACAGCGGATCGTTATGCTCGGGCAAGGCCTGCGCCACAACCAGTAAACGCACCTCGGGCGGCAGACTGATTGCCACTTCGCCCTGCAACACGCCCGGGCGGCGCAATGTCCACTGCGTAATACCCAGTTGTTGTAACAGCCAGTCGCGTTTTGATGCCATTCCGATTCCTGTCAGGATCTACCCGTTGTGGTGCGCCATGCCTGCCATGCGCCGCGCTATGCTAACAAACCCGCGCGGCCTGCGCCAACATCCCCTTCATCTTTCAGGCTGCAGCGGCGTTGACTTCCCTCGCTCATCCCAGTCACTGAGTTATCTCAGCTCCCGGGAGCTCTCTCGATCGCCGCCTTGCTGGAGCCAGAAAGCTATTGGGCATAAACCCGTCGAACATATCGCCACAAAGCTCTATAATCCCCGGTCTAATTTCTAGGAGCCAAAACCTGATGTCTGCATTAACCCCCGCCAGTGAAGTCATGCTGCGCCACAGTGATGAGTTTATCGAACGCCGCGTTCTGTTCGCCGGTGACCTGCAGGACGCCCTGCCGGCCCAATTTGAGGCCGCGGATGTGCGTGTCCATACCCAGCAATACCATCACTGGCAGTTACTGAACCGGGCGATGGGTGACAACGTGCAGTACGGCCTGACCGTAGACGCTGCGTTCGTCGCCGAGTGCGATACGCTGATCTACTACTGGCCGAAGAGCAAACAGGAAGCGCAATTCCAGCTGTGCAACATTCTGGCACTGCTGCCGGTAGGTGCCGACGTGTTCGTGATCGGTGAGAACCGCAGCGGTGTGCGCAGCGCCGATCAGATGGTGGAAGACTACGCCCGGCTTGTGAAAATCGACAGCGCCCGCCGCTGTGGCCTGTATCACGGTCGCCTGGACACCCAGACCGAATTCAACCTGGAAGACTGGTGGGAAAGCTATCAGTTGCACGATCTGGAAGTGAAAACCCTGCCGGGCGTGTTCAGCCGCGACGCGCTGGATGTCGGTAGTTCACTGCTGCTGTCAACGCTGGATAAACACATGAAAGGCAAAGTGCTGGACGTGGGCTGCGGTGCCGGTGTGATGGCCTCGGTGCTGTCCAAACTGTCGCCAAAAATGAAGCTGACCCTTAGCGACGTCAACGCCGCAGCCATTGAATCGAGCCGCGCGACGCTGGCCGCCAACGGCATTGAAGGCGAAGTGATCGTCAGTAACGTCTATTCCGACATTACCGGCCGTTTCGACCTGATCATCTCCAACCCACCGTTCCATGACGGGCTGCAAACCAGCCTGACGGCGGCGGAAACCCTGATCCGCGGCGCATTAAAACATCTGCCTATCGGCGGTCGTCTGCGCATCGTGGCCAACGCCTTCCTGCCGTACCCGGATATTCTGGACGCCACCTTCGGCAGCCATGAAGTGCTGGCACAAAACGGCCGCTTCAAGGTGTATCAGGCGACGGTCGGCCGTCCGCCACGCGATCCGAAAAAGAAAAAATAAGTCACTCCGACCCGCAAAAATCGGGGATCAGGGCGCAGCGTTCACACGCCGCGCCCTTTTTTTCATCCGTTGATATAGGTCATCGACTCTGCGCCATAGCGTGCGCCTGCCGCCGCCTGCAACGGGAACACCGCCTCAATCGCCGCCAGTTCCGTCTGGCTCAGCGTCAGTTCGACCGCCGCAATGTTCTCTTCCAGATAACGTCGGCGCTTGGTCCCCGGGATCGGCACAATATGTTCGCCTTGCGCCAATACCCACGCCAATGCCAGCTGTGAAGGTGCTACGCCTTTCTGTTTGGCCAATTCAGTCACTTTCGCCACCAGTTCCAGATTGCGGGCAAAGTTTTCCCCCTGGAAACGCGGGTTGCTGCGGCGGAAGTCGTCGGCGTCCAGATCTTCCGGCCGTTGAATAGCTCCGGTCAGAAAACCTCGCCCTAACGGGCTGTAAGGTACAAAACCAATTCCTAAACGTTCACAGGCCGCCAATACCCCTTGTTCAGCATCACGCGTCCACATTGAATACTCGGTCTGCAATGCGGTTATCGGATGCACCTTATGCGCACGCTCCAGCGTAGCGACCGAAGCCTCACTCAACCCGATGTAACGGATTTTACCTTCGCTGATCAGGTCTGCCATTGTGCCCACCACCTCTTCGATCGGCACTTCTGGATCCACACGATGCTGGTAATAAAGATCTATCACCTCAACCCCAAGCCGCTGCAGGCTGCCTTCTACCGAACGACGGATATACTCCGGCCGACTGCTGACGCCCCGGGCGTCGGGATCGGCCGGATCGCGCAGGATGCCAAATTTGGTGGCCAGGAAGACCTGCTGCCGTTTGCCCTTGATCGCTTTACCAATCAGCTGTTCGTTGGTGTGCGGGCCGTACATGTCAGCGGTATCGAGCAGGGTGACCCCCAGCTCCAATGCCCGGTGCAGTGTGGCGATAGCCTCTTTCTCATCCTGAGCCGTCGAATAGAAATCACTCATCCCCATACAGCCCAGCCCCAGGGCAGAAACGGTCGGGCCATTGGGACCTAATTGACGTTGTTGCATTGTGTTGCCCTCATGCGGTTTTCATCAGCGGAGTGCTGGTACAACTGAGTCTGGTTGTTTACCCTGAAAAGATAAATAATGCAGATTGCACATCACTATTCAAAAATCGCTAACAATACGGAGCGGCAAAATGGATCAGATCCAGGCCATGCGCATTTTCACCCGCATCGTCGAACTGGGCAGTTTCAGCCGCGCAGCCGAGCGTTTGCAGTTACCGCGTGCCACGGTCAGTAATGCGCTCAAACGGCTCGAGCAGCGCCTCGGCGTCCGTTTGTTGATCCGCACTACCCGTCAGGTACAGGTGACCAGCGAAGGCACGCTTTATTATCAGCGCTGCGTGCAGTTGCTGGGAGCGCTGGAAGAAGCAGACACGCTGTTCAGCCACCATAAACTGCAGCCTTCTGGCAAGGTACGCATTGATATGCCCCATTCGCTGGCGCGTGAAATCGTGATCCCCGCTCTGGATGACTTTTACCAACGCTATCCGGATCTGACCCTGGCGTTGGGCGCCAACGATACTCATGTTGATCTGCTGCGCGAGGGAGTCGATTGTGTACTGCGTGCCTGGGAAACCGAAGATGACAGCCTGGTGGCACGGCGCATCGCCATGTTGCCCCAGTTAACCTGCGCCTCTCCCGGCTATCTGGCCACGTTCGGCGTCCCCCAGTCGATTGACCAGTTGCAGCAGCATCAGACGGTAGGCTATTTTTCCCTCGCCAGTAATCGTAATTACCCGCTGGAGTTTTGCCGCAACGGCAAAGTGGAATTGCGCGAATTGCCCGCCAGGCTGAGCGTCAGCGGTGCCGATGCCTACACCAGCGGCTGTCGCGCTGGCATGGGTCTGATACAGGCGGCACACTACTCACTGGCCCCCTGGTTGCAGAAGGGGGAATTAGTCGAAGTGTTGGCGGAAACCCCGCCGCCGCCAATGCCAATTTACATCATGTATCCCCCCGGTCGTTTCCTTGCGCCCCGGGTCAGAGTATTGATTGACTGGCTGATTTGGCTGTTTGAACAGTATCAACCGCCCAAAACGGACGTTTTTCCAGCAAACACCCGCAAACAGGGGAAATAACTATTGACGTCCCCACCAAAATCTCTAGAATTCGCCTCCGTGGTACGTTACTCCGGTAATGTTTCTTGGAATGCGAAGGTGGCGGAATTGGTAGACGCGCTAGCTTCAGGTGTTAGTGTCCTTACGGACGTGAGGGTTCAAGTCCCTCTCTTCGCACCAAATAACCACATGATTTATATTGCACAGCATCAATGCGAAGGTGGCGGAATTGGTAGACGCGCTAGCTTCAGGTGTTAGTGTTCTTACGGACGTGAGGGTTCAAGTCCCTCTCTTCGCACCAAGCTGGTGATATAAATCGAAAGCAAAATAAAGATATCGGCTGTGCGAAGGTGGCGGAATTGGTAGACGCGCTAGCTTCAGGTGTTAGTGTTCTTACGGACGTGAGGGTTCAAGTCCCTCTCTTCGCACCAATCGATAACTCTCTCCGGTAATATCCCCAAAGCAATCCCCAATTGAACGATGATGAACACGCGAAAGCGTGGTTTTTGCGTTTTCAGCCCAGATTGAAGTTCAGACCGATAGCAGCCAGTCCGCCGGCCAGCGCCATGCAGGAAGGCAGCAACAGGTAGTGACGCCAGCGACTATTGAACAGCATCACCAGGGTGGCCAGCATGGCAATCACAATCAGCGTGCGCAATTGCATCATATCCAGGTTGATCAATGCCAGTAACGGCATCAAGGCGCAGGGCAGTAAAACGCCCCAGGCGCTGGCCAAACGGTTACCCAGGCACCAACTGACGCCCCACAACCCACACGCGGTAATCATGGCTGCAATCATGATAACCCTACCCTTCAAGTGATAATGATAACTAATATCATATAACATTTTTTTTCACTGCGCATCATTTCCGCCACGGCGCTCAAACGCGGATGACATAGCGGTTGAAAAATGATAATTTGCCATAAGAAAATTCTTAGTCTAATTCGCATGTTAATAATCACAATCTACAACCATACAATGTGAGTGTTTAATTCCCACCGACAGAATTTTTCGCAACCTTACCTTTTCGAAAGATCGATATTGTAAAGAGTGAACTCCGATGAACGCGCGTTCTTATCAGGAACTGCTGAACAGCAAACACCGCTTATCATTATTTTTATTTTTATTGATGAACGCTGCCTCTTCCGTATTTACATTATTAGTCCCGTTTCAAAACAAACCCACTTTTACCCTGCCTTTATTAGGTATACCGCTATTTTGTCTGGCGGCACTATTATTTACCCTCCAGTCTCCGCGGTTATATGTCAGAAAACTGAATCTATTTTCCTGCGTTCTTGGTCTGCTGTGGGCAACGCATATTTACCTTAAAAGTCAGCACTGTGCGCCGAACAACCAAAGTTTTCTATTAATTAGCCTGTTCAGTATGTTCTTTATCAGCGCCATTGCCTTAACCGATAACTTTATCGCCTTTTGCCTGCACGCCGTTCCGTCCGCATTAGTCATTCTATTACTGGACGGTATGCACAATACCATGCGGATAGTATTCACCACGGTATTGCCGATTATCGCGTTCTCTATCCACCACCTGATGCTTAAACGCAGTGAACACTTTACTCAAACGCTGGTGGCTAATCTGTATAACGAACGGGACAGATTCAGCAATTTAAGCATGATCGATCCCTTAACCGGGCTTTATAACCGCCGTGGCATGGAGAATAAAATCAATATGTTGCCGGCAGCCGCGTCAGAAAGCCATTTCGTTCTACTGCTCGATATCGATCACTTCAAGGCTTATAACGATAATTATGGCCACACCATGGGTGACCAGGCGCTGGTGCAGGTCGCCATCACCATCCGCGATTCGGTACGTTCACGCGATATCGTGGTGCGTTACGGTGGGGAAGAGTTTCTGGTGCTGTTGACCAACGTGAGCGAGGATTATGCCACTCAGGTGGCTGAGCGGGTGCGTCAGCGGGTGCAGGGATTAAAAATCCCACATCGCTTTAATCAGTTTGAAACCACCACGGTCACGCTCAGTGCCGGAATTTCCGTGTTGCACGAGCTGGATGTCGCCTCGGCAATCCGGGCGGCCGACGCCGCGTTATACCAAGCAAAAAACAGCGGCCGCAATAACATTAAACTGGCCCAAATCATACAGCCCACCGCTGGCTAAGCCGGCGGGCTGTGAGCTTAGCGGCGGCGCTGCTGCAAGCCGTAAGCAAACACCACGGCGAAGCACAGCAGTGGCAGACAATACGACAACGCCGTGCTGTACCTGTCCGCCAGCGCCCCCATAAAGTAAGGCATGATGGCGCCGCCAACAATCGCCATGATCATAAAGGAGCTGGCGCGCTTGGTGTGTTTACCCATGTTTTTCACCCCGAGGGCGAAAATGGTCGGGAACATGATCGACATAAAGAAGAATACGGCGATCAGCGCCACCACCGAGATGCCATCCATACTGAGCATGACGACCCCGCACAGCACAATGTTGACCAGCGAGTAAACCATCAACAGCGTGGCCGGTTTGACCCTGCCCATCAGCCAGGTACTGAAAAAGCGCCCGACCATAAAGCAAATCATGGCGATAGAGAGCAGATAGGACGCGCTTTGGTTGGAAACGTCGCTCCAGTGTTCGGTGGCGTAGTTAATAAAGAAGGCGCCGACACCGACCTGTGCCGCCACGTAGAAGAACTGGGTGATCACCCCGCCAACAAAGTGCTTGTGCTGCCACAACCCCTGAGCAATTTCACCGTGCTCCGGCCGTTCTTCCTCGCGAATGTCCGGTAACCGGGTGCGACTGAACAAAAAGGCAATCAGCAACACCAGCACGGCGATCGCCACATAGGTCATCTTCACCGCGCTTTGGTCACCGCTGCCAGCACCCTGGGTAGCAGAGAAAAACAGCGTGCCGCCGATCATCGGGCCGATAAACTGTCCTAACCCGTTAAACGACTGGGAAAGGTTCAAGCGTCTTTCCGCTCCCTGTGCGTCCCCCAATACCGTGGCGTAAGGGTTGGCGGCGGTTTCCAGGCAACCCAGCCCGCAGGCAATGACAAACAGTGCGAACAGGAACATGCCAAAACTGTTGGCGGAAGCCGCCGGCACAAACAGCAATGCCCCCAGCGCATACAGGCATAGTCCGATCAGAATGCCGGCTTTGTAGCCTTTTTTATCCATAAAATAGCCGGCAGGCAGCGCCACCAGGAAGTAGGCACCGAAATACGCTGCCTGTAATAATCCCGACTGCGCCTTGGTCACGTGCAGCGTTTCCTGAAAGTGCTTATTTAATACGTCCAGCAGGCCATATGACAGCCCCCACATAAAGAACAGGCTGGTAACCAGGATAAAAGCCCAGCGCAGATTGGCCGTCGCCTTGGCACCCACCTGAGGTGGGGCAGCAGTTTTTTCAGCAAGCATTGATATATCCTCGGTAGGGTAAGTTATTGTTGTTTCAAAGAGAATATCCGCTCCATTACCACCCATTTTTCGCCTTGCGGCGTCCAGGGGGTGGCCACCTGGTAGTGCCACATCAGGGCTTCCCAGCGCTGCACGTGGGGATTGCTCAAACCGGCGGCGTCAAACCGCTCGGCATTGAATCCGCTACTGACTTCAACAATCATGAACAGCCGGGTACCCAGTCGGTAAATCTCCATATCCAGGATGCCGTGCTCACGCAGGTGAGTGGCAATTTCTGGCCAGATGCGTTGGTGATAGGCCAGGTATTCCTCGATCAATGCCGGTGAGTCGACCAGATCGAGCGCCTGACAGAAGCGCTGCCCCGTCCCCGTCACGCCACTCATGTGATCGCCCGGTCAAGATGCAGATAACCCCCGTCCACCGACAGCCACTGTCCGGTGGTGTGCGACGAACGCGAGGAAATCAAAAACACCACAGTGTTGGCAATTTCCTGCGGTGTGGTCATCCGCTGTTCGAAAGGAATGCGCGCGGTAATTTTCTCGAGCTGCTGCTCCGGCTGCTCAAAGGTATTGATCCAGCGTTGGTACTGCGGCGTGATCACCTCCGCCGGTACCACCGCATTGACCCGTACCCCTTCATGGCGCAGCGACACCGCCCACTCGCGTGTCAATGCCAGCACCGCGCCCTTGGCGGCGGTATAGCCACTGGTGCCACCCTGCCCGCTCAGAGCAGTCTTGGAGGCGATATTGACGATCGCCCCCTTGCCGGCTTGCAACGCCGACTGGCACAGGTGCGCCATCAGGTAGTAATGAATCAGGTTTTTCTCCAGCGATCCGACAAAGGCCTCACGCCCGGCCTCCAGCCCTACCCCATCGTTAACCCCGGCGTTATTCACCAAGGCATCGATACGGCCAAAGGTTTCCTGCGTTTGCGCCACCGCCCGCCGGCACTGCTGTTCTTCACACAAATCGGTGATAATCACCGTGCTCCGTGGCTGCAAGCGACGCAGCTGCGCCAGAAACTCGGCCTCCGGCATGGCGTTAGTGACCATCACCGGGATTGCCCCTTCTTCAGCCAGCAGTTGGGAAACAGCCGCACCGATGCCGGAGCCGCCACCGGTAACAATCACCACCTTATCTTTCAGATACAGATCCATAACCCGACTCCGTTAACCCATAAATTCGGCAGGCCGTGCCCCCCCAAATCTCCGCCTGCTGCGAAGGACTCAGCGTGGCGATGGCCTGCTCATTCAGTTGATAAACCTGGCCGTAATCACCCGCCAGCAGGCACACCGGCCAGTCAGAACCGAACATCAGCCGTTGTGGACCGAACACCTCCAGCGCCGCCTCAAAAAATGGCAATAGCTGAGAGGCCTGCCAATCGCCGCCAGGCACTTCGGTGATTAACCCGGAAAGCTTGCAGACCACGTGCGGCAACGCTGCCAGGGGTTTGATTTGCTGCGCCCAATGTTCTGCCCCCTGGGCGATATCCGGTTTGCCGAGATGATCCAGCACCAGCCAGTAATCGTCGTGTTCAGCGGCAAACTGCGCCGCCGCCGACAAATGCCGATGAGTGACCAGAATGTCGTAAACGTACCCCTGTCGCTGCAACGCCTGCATACCGCGTCGCACCTCCGATCGCGCCAGCCAGGCGTCCGGCTGCGGCTCGTCTTGCACCAGATGACGCCACCCGCGCAGCAGCGGTTGTTGGCGCCATTCCTCAAGCCGCTGCGGTAGCTGCGGCGCGGTGATGTCCAGCCAACCCACCACCCCGCACACACCACAGCTTTGCTGCGCCAGTGTCAGCAGCGTCTGGGTTTCCTGCTCGCACTGCCGGGCCTGCACCACCAGCGCACCGTCAAAACCCTGCTGTTGCAGCAGGGGGGCGAGCTGCTTTGGGCCAAAATCCTGTTGCAACACCGTCATCTGCTCGCTGATCCACGGATAGCGTTGCGGATGGTAATGCCAGTAATGTTGGTGAGCATCGATACGCAGCATGGCGTGTTTCCCGTTCAACCGCGGAACCGGTACTGTTCGAGCGACGCCACATGCATCTCAATCGAATAGCCGGGATTGAGCGGTGGCATATAGGCCGCCCCCTTGACCTCACAGGGATGGACAAAATGTTCATGCAGATGATCGACGTATTCGATCACCCGGCCATCGTGGGTACCGGCAATGCACAGGTAGTCGATCATCGACAGATGCTGAACGTATTCGCACAGCCCCACGCCACCGGCATGCGGACACACCGGCAGATGGTATTTGGCCGCCATCAGCATCACCGCCAGCACTTCGTTGACCCCACCGAGACGGCAGGCGTCAATCTGCACCACGTCAATCGCTTCGCGCATAATGAACTGCTTGAACAGGATGCGGTTTTGGCACATCTCGCCGGTGGCCACCTTGACCGGATGCACCCCCTCGCGGATACGGCGGTGTCCTTCCACATCATCCGGGCTGGTCGGCTCTTCGATAAACCAGGGTTTGGCGAACGCCAGGTGCTTCACCCAGGGAATGGCGTCGTTGACTTCCCATACCTGATTGGCGTCGATCATCAGTTGACGATCGGGGCCGATCACCTCGCGGGCGATGCGCACCCGGCGGATATCATCTTCCAGATCGCGCCCGACCTTCAGCTTCAGGTAGGAGAAACCGGCGTCGACCGCTTCCTGGCACAACCGGCGCAGCTTATCGTCCGGGTAACCCAGCCAACCGGCAGAGGTGGTATAGCAGGGGTAGCCGTCCTGAAGCAGCCTTTCCAGGCGCTGCTCCTTGCCTTGCGCCCGCTGTTTGAGCAGGGTAAGCGCTTCCTGTGGCGTAATGCAGTCAGTGATGTAGCGAAAATCAATGCAGCGCACCAGCTCCTCTGGCGTCATCTCTGCCACCAGCCGCCATACCGGTTTACCCTCGGCCTTGGCCCACAGATCCCAAACCGCGTTGATCACCGCTCCGGTCGCCAGGTGGATCGCTCCCTTGTCCGGGCCGATCCAGCGTAACTGGCTGTCACCGGTAAAACGCCGCCAGAAGGCCCCCATATCGGTGGTGATCTCTTCAAGCCGGACCCCGACGATCTGATGCTCCAGCGCACGGATCGCCGCGCAGCAAATCTCATTGCCGCGGCCAATGGTAAAGGTCAGCCCGTGGCCGGTCAGATCGTCGCGATCGGTCTCCAGGATCACGTAAGCCGCCGAATAGTCCGGATCCGGATTCATCGCGTCGGATCCCTCCAGCGCCAGCGAGGTGGGGAAGCGGATATCTTCAACCCGCAGTGCGGTAATTGTGGTCATGGCATGCTCCCCATCAGGCTTG
This sequence comes from Serratia sp. NA_13, assembly GCF_052691735.1. Classification (NCBI taxonomy): domain Bacteria; kingdom Pseudomonadati; phylum Pseudomonadota; class Gammaproteobacteria; order Enterobacterales; family Yersiniaceae; genus Serratia; species Serratia sp. NA_13. The sequence goes on along the minus strand of NZ_JBQZFV010000006.1, from coordinate 98,379 downwards.
TACGGTTGTTTGACGCTGTTCACCCAATCCCTCAATGCCCAGACGCATCGTCTGCCCGGCCTTCAGGTAGAGAGGTGTGGGCTTTTGCCCCATGCCGACGCCCGGCGGCGTGCCGGTAGAAATCACATCACCCGGTTGCAGGCTCATAAAGCGGCTCAGATAGCTGATAATTTGTGGAATGCGGAAAATCATGGTGCTGGTATTGCCGTCCTGATAGCGTTTGCCGTCCACTTCCAGCCACAGATTCAGGCTATGGGGATCGGCAATTTCATCGGCAGTCACCAGCCAGGGGCCGGTGGGGCCAAAGGTGTCACACCCCTTGCCTTTGTCCCAGGTGCCGCCGCGTTCGATTTGGAATTCACGCTCCGAGACGTCGTTAATTACGCAGTAACCGGCAACGTGCTGCATCGCGTCCTGCTCGCTGATATAGCGCCCGCCCTGACCAATGATCACCCCCAGTTCCACTTCCCAATCGGTCTTGAGCGAGTCTCGCGGGATCTGCACCCGATCGTTCGGCCCGACCACCGCACTGGTCCACTTGCTGAACACCACTGGCTCAGAGGGGATCGCTGCGCCGGTTTCCGCCGCATGGTCGGCGTAATTGAGACCAATGCAGATAAACTTGCCGATGTGGCCCACACAGGCCCCCAAACGCGGCTGTCCAGCCACCTTCGGCAATTGATTGATGTCCAGCGCGCGCAGTTGGTCCAACGTGGCAGGCAACAGTGCGTCACCACTGAGATCGGCGATGTGCTGCGAGAGGTCATGGATCTGACCCTCAGTGTCCAATATCCCTGGGCGTTCCTGCCCCGGTACGCCATAACGTAAAAGTTTCATTCAGTCCTCTCCAGGAAAGTGGAGGAATGGGTCACCAGACGTCGTGAGTGTAGGCAGTTTGAGTGCGGACAGCGCGCAGGCCCCGGAGCGTACACGGAGTACGTGAGGAGTCCGAGCACTGCCCAATCTCAAAATGGCAAACGCAACAGCCTGCTGGCCTATTCCTCAGTTACTCCAACCGCCATCGATAATCTGTACCGTACCTGTGGTATAGGAACTGGCGTCGGACGCCAGATACAGCGCCAACTGGGCAATCTCGTCGGTGGTGCCGATGCGGCCAATCGGCTGACGGGCAACAAACGCCTGATACACCTCTTCTTCGCTAAGGTCCTGCTCGCGTGCCTGCTCGGCTATGCGCTGGCGCAACGACGGCGATTCCACCGTACCGGGACAAATGGCGTTGCAACGGATGCCCTGGGTGACGTAGTCCGCCGCTACCGACCGCGTCAGGCCAATCACTGCCGCCTTGGTGGCGCTGTAGGCAAAGCGGTTCGGTACCCCCTTCACGCTGGAGGCGACCGACGACATATTGATAATCGAACCGTTTTTGCGTGCCAGCATGCCGGGCAGAAAGGCACGGATCATGCGGAACATCGCCGTCACATTCAGATCGAGGGCGAACGCCCACTGCTGTTCGCTGCACTCGAGGATCGAGCCGCTATGCACCACACCGGCACAATTGAACAACACGTCGACAGGTCCGAGAGTTTCCGCAGCCGCAGCGATCGCTACGGGATCGGTGACGTTCAGCGTCATCGGCTGAATACCGGCCAGCCCCTGCAGCTGGTCGGTGTTGATATCGGTGGCGATCACCTCGGCCCCCGCATCGGCAAACAGTCTCGCGGTGCTAAAGCCAATCCCCTGACCCGCAGCGGTGATCAGTACGCGTTTTCCGGTTAAATTCATTTTATCTCCCTTGGCCTAAAGGCCTAATGGTCAGGCCATTAAAGGCGGTTAAAGGTCAGGCCTTTAACATGACAAAAGACGCTTTACGCGTTATGGTTTGGTGATAATGTGATGAGACACACTTAAAACAGCATTTTTATTAACCAATTTTTTACACCTGATTAACCATTACTCAAGCGGCTTGAGCAATATTTGTGCGCAACATCACTTAACATCGAACAACCCAAGGTAAAAAATGCCGATCACCAGACTGGAAAACCCACGTATTTACAGACAGATAGCCGACCAATTGAAGCGGCTCATCGATAATAACGAATTTCCTCCAGGCAGCCGCCTGCCGTCCGAACGCGATCTGGCCCAGCAGTTACAGGTCAGCCGCGCCTCCGTGCGTGAGGCGCTGATCGCGCTCGAAGTGATTGGTCTGGTGGATGTCAAAGTCGGCAATGGGGTGATTGTCCGGGCACAAACGCCGACCATGGTTTCGCAGGAGCCGGTGATGGCACAGGCCGGGCGCGGTCAGTGGGCGGAAATCGACGATGAGTTGAATATCGAGCTGGATTTTAATGCCGAACTGCCGCCATTTTCGTTGCTGCAAACCCGTTTATTGATCGAACCGGAAACCGCCGCGCTGGCGGCACGCCATGCTACCGAACAGGAATTGGCGGGTATCCGTACCGCCTACGAACAAAACTGCCGTGATAACCGTGAAGGCTCGGCCACCCACCCCGGCGACCGCCTGTTCCATATCCGCATCGCCCAGGCCAGCGGCAACCCGGCCTACGCATTTATCATCGGCCACCTGCTCGGACACCGATATGGCAGCATGTTCCGCGTGTTGCAACGCAACTATACGCCGGACGATATGTCACACCGCTCCGAACAGGAACATCAGGCCATTCTGGCGGCGATCGAGGCGCGTGACGTGCGCGGTGCGCGTAAAGCGATGAAAGCCCATCTGGACGAAGTGATAGCCATTTTCACCCGCGCGCAATAGGGCGATCCGGCGACACCAGGGCGGCAGAAAATTATTTATCAAACCGCTCTTTTTTCCACATGCAGCCAGGGCCGAGGCACATTACACTGACAACAGAAAAGACCGGGTCATACTGCGGCCACGGCCTCTCCCTGTTGCCTTTTAAAATGGATAACCACCGTTGAAGAACTCTTTCTCCGCTTCATTGCTGGCGCTCGGCCTTTGTGCCGCCCCGCTGGCCGCGCAGGCCGCCGCCCCGCAGCTGGCTTCGCAAATCGTCGACCAGTATGCCGAACATATTTTCTATAACAGCGGTGCCACCGGTATGGCGCTAGTGGTGATCGACGGTAACCAGGTGGTTAACCGCAGTTTCGGTGATACCAAACCGGGTAATAACCTGCGTCCGCGCCCGGACTCGCTGATCCGCATCGCCTCCATCACCAAACTGATGACCAGTGAAGTGATGGTCAAGATGGCGGCGGAAGGCCGGGTCAAACTCAACGATCCGCTGCGCAAATATGCCCCACAGGGGGCTTACGTACCGGCTTATAACGCTCGCCAACCGATCACTTTGCTGAACCTGGCAACCCACACCAGCGCCCTGCCGCGTGAACAGCCGGGCAAGAAGCCGCCGAAAACGCCGGTCTTTACCTGGCCGACCAAAGCACAGCGCTGGCAGTGGCTGGAACATGCCAATGTTACGGTGCCACCGGGCGTGCGCGCCTCCTATTCCAACCTGGCGTATGATCTGCTGGCGGATGCGCTGTCGCGTGCAGCAGGCAAGCCTTACACCGCGCTGCTGAAGGAAAAAATCACCGCGCCGCTCGGCATGGTTGACACCACTCTGACCCCAAGTGCCGAACAGTGCTCACGCCTGATGGTGGCTTCCGCCGGCCCGAGTGCCTGCCGTGATACCACCGCCGCGGCCGGTAGCGGTGGCGTTTACTCCACCCCACGCGACATGCAGCGCTGGATGCAACAATTCCTTAGCTCCAACGTCTCGGGGGCACGTAAATCGACCGCCGCCAGCGAACAGACCATGTACTTCCAGCGCAACGATCTAGTGTCGCTAAAAGGCATGGACGTACCGGGTGAAGCCAGTGCGCTGGGTCTGGGCTGGGTGTATATGGCACCGAACGGCGAACTGCCGGGGATTATTCAGAAAACCGGTGGTGGTGGTGGCTTTATTACCTATATGGCGATGATCCCGCAGAAAAACGTTGGGGTATTTGTGGTGGTGACCCGCTCGGAGCTGAGCAAGTTCACCAACATGAGCGATCCGGTGAACCGACTGGTGAGTGATTTGGCGGCGAATAAAAGTTGATGTTATCGGGCGCAGCAGTGAACTGCGCCCCCACAATCTTCAGGCCAGAGCCAGCCTTTCGTGCATCACCGGATGGAAGTTACGCTTGAAGTAGATCAGGCCGTTACCGGCGGCACTGACTACGATCTTGCGGATCTGCACCAGATACACCTGATGGGTGCCGATGCTTTGGATCTGCTCGATCTCCCCTTCCAGGCTGGCCAGCGTGTTACGCAACACCGGCTGCCCCAGTGCGCCACTCTGCCAGTCATCCAGACGGAAACGCTCTTCCATGCTGACCTCGGTCATACCGGCAAAGTGGCGTGCGATCAGCTCCTGCTCATGATTCAACACGTTGACGCACAGCCGTTGGTTGGCCTGGAAAACCGGGTTCATCGCGCTGTTGCGGTTAATGCACACCAGCAGCGTTGGCGGCGTATCGGTCACCGAGCACACTGCGGTGGCGGTAATACCGCAGCGTCCTGCCGGGCCGTCGGTGGTGACGATATTCACCGCGGCGGACAGGCTGGCCATGGCGTCGCGAAACAGCAGACGGTGTTCATTTTCCTGAGACATACAAACCTCCTTTCGGATCACTTAAGCAGTTTATCCAACTGATTAATATCGTCATTATTATGCAGATGCGGCACTTTCCAGCCGTGCTGGTCATAGTCGGACAGGCATTTGTCGACCATTTCCATCATCTTGCCCATGGTGCCGGATCCCTGCGCCTGACGCAGGCATTGCAGGCGGATCTCGTCCTGGCTGCCGGCGTAGTTGATCTCATACAGTTCATGACGGCCGCCGAACTCACTGCCGATCGCATCCCACATCAGTTTGAGGATCTTGATGCGTTCGACATGATCCATCCCGTTGGAGCCACGTACATAGCGGGACAGATATTTGTCGATTTCCGGGTTATTCATGTCGCGCACGCTGGACGGCAGGTAAATCAGGCCGCTGGTGACGTTCTTTTCGATGATGTTCTTCACCTTGGCGTAGGCCATCGGCGCCATCACGCGATAAGTCTGCAGCGCGGCGGAATCCGGTAAATAGGCACCGTTTTCCCACTTGGTAGCCTCGGCGCACATCGCATCGGTCAGCGACCAGAACAGATTGCGCCAGGCCACCACTTCGCCAAGATCGGCCTGAACGCCACGGAACTCCAGCACACCGGTGCAGGCCAGGCTCTTTTGCAGCAGCGCGGTAATAAAGTCCATCTTCACCGCCAGACGAACACAGGCCTGCAGCGGGAACAAGCGGGCGAAACCACCCTCGGTGCTCCAGCGGCGGCAACGATCGAAATCGCGATAGATCAGCACGTTTTCCCATGGGATCAGCACATGATCCATAATCAGGATCGCATCGTTCTCATCAAAACGGCTCGAAAGCGGATAATCGAATGGCGATCCGGTGGCACCGGCGACCAGTTCATAGGAGGCGCGAGAAATCAACTTCACCCCTTCGGCATCCATAGGTGCGACAAACATCAGCGCAAAGTCCGGGTTGTCACCCATTACCTGAGCCGAGCCGAAGCCGATAAAGTTGTAGTGGGTCAGCGCCGAGTTGGTGGCGACCACCTTGGCACCGCTGACGATAATGCCGGCGTCGGTTTCCTTTTCCACCTGAATAAATACGTCTTTCACTTCGTTGACCGGCTTGTGGCGGTCGATCGGCGGGTTGACGATGGCGTGGTTAAAATACAGACCGGTTTCCTGAATGCGTTTGTACCAGTGGCGCGCGTTGTCGGCGAACTGGCCGTAAAACGCCGGGTTAGCGCCCAACGCAGATCCGAAAGCCGCCTTGTAGTCCGGGGTGCGCCCCATCCAGCCATAGCTCTGACGCGACCAATCGGCGATGGCATCACGCTGTTGACGCAACTCATCCGGGCTGCGGGCGTAACGGAAGAATTTGTGGGTGTAGCCGCCGTTGCCGGTATCGGTGCCCCAGCACAGACGGTCCTGGCTGACCGGATCGTGCAGCGAGTCGTACAACTGGCCGACCGAGGCCGCCGCGTTACGGAATGCCGGATGGGTGGTAACGTCCTTCACCCGCTCGCCATAGATATAAATTTCGCGGCCGTCCTGCAAACTCTTCAGGTATTCGTCACCGGTGAACGGGCGTTTGTTGTCAGCACGAAAGTCTTCAGGTTTCATTTAAGTCTTCCTCGTAATCGGCATTTTATGGGCGGCGGACCCGGCCACTTGTTAAAATAATGTTTTCTTTTGGTTGCTTAATTGAAGCCCCCAACGCCGATTTCGAGAAGAGACTTTTGCGGCAATCGCCGGTACTTTTCAGGCAAGCTTAGCCACTATCGCTGCAAACTGTGATCCAGCTTACGAAAGGGGATGTTGTGCGGCGCGGTAGCTCGAGGGGGAACAACCTTCCAGCCGATTGAAAAAACGGGCGAAATAAGCCGGATCCTTAAAACCCAGGCTATAAGCGGTTTCATGCACCGTGCAGGCGCTAAACAGCAGCATGCGTTTGGCTTCACGCAACAAGCGATCGAATATCAGTCGTTTGGGAGGCTGATTGGCGAAACGCCGACACAGGTCATTGAGCCGTGACTCGGTGACGCCCAGCGCCTGGGCATAGTCCGGCACCGGCAGGTGATCGCGGAAACGTTCGTCCACCATCTTGTTGAAACGCTGGAATAATTTCAGCTCACCACGTACTCCACTGGCGGCAGAGTCTTCCAGCGATGCATTGCGTAACAGCAGGGTGAACACCGCCTGCGCCAGCAGCGCCAGCGTTTGTTCGCGACCGGCCAGGCGCTGGCTGAATTCGCGGCGGACCAGCGCCCAGTAATGGCTGAGCGCCGTCAGCTCTTGCGGTGCATCGGCCATCGATAGGCAAATACCCGGCATGTCCAGCGCCAGGTTGCTGCCAGGGTACAGCCGTTCCAGCAGCGGCCAGATCAACTCCTGACGCACTGTCAGCACGTGGCCGTCACTGTCCGGCTCGGTGAAAAACGCATGCGGCACCGAGGGCGGCGTGAGGATAAACAATGGTGCCTGCACCGAATAGTGCTGGCTGTCCAGTTGCAGCTCAATCTTGCCGGTCTCCAGAAAATGCACCTGGAAGTAACGATCGTGCCAGTGCACCTGCATATCGCGACCAAAAAAGGCCGCAAGCCCGGCAAAGGTTTCGTAATGCACTTCATCGGTGGCATAACGCGCATCGTACTCTTTGCAGATATCGATATTGGCGATAAAACCGGTACTTTTCTGCACATCATCCTCCATCAGCGATGAGATCAGTGATAAGCCTTTATTAGGCGTCATTGTCGCAGACAGCTTGGCCATGGACAGCGCACAGGAACCCGAGCGTACACGCAGTACGTAAGGGTTCCGAGCACTGCCCTAGGCCAAAATGGCAAGTAAAGCTTATGGCGTGGCCCGTGGACGCGAGCCTTGCATCGGAATACGCCAGACGATCAGCGCCCCCACTATCAACAGCGCCGCAACGAAATACAGCCCGGAGTTAAAGCTGCCGGTCAGATCCTTGAACCAGCCAATCAATAGCGGGCTGACCGCCGATCCTATATTGCCGGTGGCGTTGATCACTGCGATCCCGATCGCCCGCGCCTCCAGGCTGATCGACTGATCCGGCGTAGTCCAGAAGATGGCCATAGCGGTGAACGACCCCACTGACGCCATGACGATCCCCAGCAGTTGGATCATGCTGTGATCGGTCGCTGAGGCCAGCAGCCAACCGGCGGCAGCAAACAGATACGGCAGGGTGGTGTGGTATTTTCGCTCCTGCAACCGATCCGAGCGTTTGCTCCACCAGATCATCCCGGCGATGGTGCAGATTTGCGGGATCGCCGCCAGAATACCGATCACAATGTTACTGCTGCCCTGGTTGAAGCTCTGCAGGATCTGCGGTGTCCAGATGTTAATGGCGCTCAGGGTATTGGTCAGGCAGAAATAGGCCAGCGTGTACATCAGCACGATCGGCGTGAAAATTTCCCGCCACAGGTTGCGCTGCTGCATCGCCCGATGACTGCCTGGCCCATTGGGCTGCACCAGTTGCAGCTTGTCGGCGTCCATCATGGCTTTCAGACTGGTTTTTTCTTCGTCGGTCAGCCATTTGGCCTTGGCCGGGGTATCGTCCAGGTAGAACCATACCGCCACCCCCAACAGTACCGACGGAATACCCTCTACCAGGAACAGCCATTGCCAGCCCTTAAGGTTCATCAGCCCGTCCAGTGCCAGAATATAGCCGGACACCAGCGAGCCGATCGCCATCGTCACCGGCATGGCGATCATAAACAGCGCGTTGGCCCTGGCGCGGTAAAACGCTGGGAACCAATAGGTGAGATACACCAGAATACCCGGCAGGAAGCCGGCCTCGGTAATGCCGACGATCATCCGCAGCACATACAGACTGGTTGGCCCGGTGGCAAACAGAGTGCAGGTTGAGGCGATGCCCCACAGCACCATGATGGTGGCGATCCAGCGCCGCGCCCCGACGATCCCCAGCATGATATTGCTCGGGATACCGAAAATTACATAGGTGACGTAGAACAGGGTCGCTGCCAGACCGAACATGGTCGAACTGAGACCGAGATCCTTGCCCATCGTTAGCCCGGCGAAACCGATATTGATGCGGTCGAGGAAAGAGAAAACAAACAGCACAAACAGGAAAATAATCAGTCGCCGAAATAACTTTTTAATCACCGATTGTTCGGTGGCGGTTAACGCTTTATGTTGCTGCGCCGGGTTGACCGGCGGCAGCGAATCGACGTTGCTCATGGTGTCTCCAGTGAGGTTGCGTCCGGCAACCTAATAAACGCTTGGGGATTGCACGGGTGGCCGCTCCTGCTTAAAACGACCGGCCAGGGACTCCGCCGCCCGCGCCAACAGGGTGGTATCCACCCCTACCGCGACAAACAGCGCGCCTGACGCCAGATAATGCTGCGCCAGCTCAGGATTGGCGGTCAGAATGCCCGGCGCCTTGCCGGCAGCGCTGATGCGCGCAATGGCATCGTCGATGGTGCGTTGCACCTCCGGCTGTTGGGGATTACCGGCATAACCCATATCGGCACTGAGATCTGCCGGGCCGATAAACACCCCGTCGACCCCTTCCACCTGCAGGATCTCGTCCAGGTTTTTCACCGCCTCACGAGTTTCAATCTGCACCAATACGCACATCTGTGCGTCGGCCTGTTGCAGATAATCCGGCACCCGGTTCCAGCGTGACGCACGCGCTAGCGCACTGCCGACTCCGCGTATCCCATGTGGCGGATAACGGGTGGCACGCACCGCTTCACGCGCCTGTTCAGCGTTTTGAATCATGGGGATCAGCAGCGTCTGGGCACCGACGTCCAACAGTTGCTTGATCAGTACCGCGTCGTTCCACGCCGGGCGTACCACCGGTTGGCTCGGATAAGGCGCGATCGCCTGCAACTGGCCCAGCACCGTTTGTACGTTGTTGGGCGCGTGCTCGCCGTCGATCAGCAACCAGTCAAAGCCGGAGCCGGCCAACAGTTCGGCACTGTAACTACTGCACAGCCCCAACCACAGGCCGATCTGCGGGCGTTTTTCCTGCAGAGCCTGCTTGAACGCGTTGATTAACATTGATTTTCTCCTAAACAAACCGGCAGCTAATGCAGCCCATCGGGCCGTAATCGGCATGGAAGGTATCACCGCGTCGTGCAGCCACCGGTCGGGTAAAGGAGCCGCCGAGGATCACCTGTCCGGCTTCCAGCTCCACGTCATACGGGAACAGCTTGTTGGCCAACCAGGCCACACCATTGGCCGGATGGTTCAACACCGCCGCCGCCACGCCGGATTCTTCTATCACCCCGTTGCGGTACAACAACGCACTGATCCAACGCAGATCCAACGCATCCGGTTTAATCGGCCGCCCCCCCATCACCACACCGGCATTGGCGGCGTTATCGGAGATAGTGTCGAACACCTTGCGCGGGCGCTGAGTTTCCGGATCGACGTTATGGCTGCGCGCATCGATGATCTCCAGCGCCGGGATGATGTAATCAGTCGCGTTATAAACGTCGAACAACGTGCAATTAGGTCCGCGCAGCGGTTTGGCCAATACAAATGCCAGTTCAACCTCGACGCGTGGCACGATAAAGCGATCGATCGGAATATCGCTGCCGTCGTTGAAAAACATGTCATCCAGCAGCGCGCCAAAATCCGGTTCGGTGATTTGCGAACTGACCTGCATAGCACGTGACGTCAGGCCGATTTTATGGCCCTTAAGCATGCGGCCCTCGGCGATTTTCAGCGCCACCCACTGCCGCTGAATGGCATAAGCGTCTTCGATGGTGATCTCGGGGTGATCCAGTGACAACGCACGGATCTGCTCGCGGTTCTGTTCCGCCTGATGCAAACGCTGCACCGCACGGCTCACCAACTCTTTATTCAACATGGACGGCCCCTTACTCTTTCCGAAATAGCGCGTGGACATTGTTTTGCTTGTAGTTCAGCACCGGATGCAGCTCTTCCATGGCGAACGACAGCGCCAGAAAGCGGTTGGCCATCAGTTCGGCGAAGTGCTCGGTGATCAGGGTGAACAGCATCGCCCCCACCTGCTCACGGCTTTCCTGACTGCGGCCGTGGCCGATCTTCAATGTCATATGCACGAAAGCGTAGTCCCGCTGGCCGTCGGCCATCTGCCAGGTATCGAGCCAGATGGCACGGCTGCGCACCCCGGCCAGTGGGAAAAGACCGGTGTCCGCCAGTGCCTGATTGACCTTGGCGAACAACGCGGGCAAATCCGCCTCGCGGCGAATGTTGTCGGTACATTCAGCGTAAAAATGGGGCATGGAGACTCCTCAGGCTTCGGCCGGCAGCGGGAAAATGGCGTTGACTTGCCCGGTGCCGGAACTGGCAAACAGCGGGGTAACAAACTCCACCTTGCCGTCATAGTTGTCCCAGCCCAGCAGGCCAAGCAGCATCACGGTGTCATGCATGTTGCCCTCGCCGTAGCAGTAGTCGGCGTACTCCGGCAGCATTTCGCAAAACTCGCGAAAGCGCCCTTCTTCCCACAGCTTGACCACCCGTTCATCCATCTGCTGGTCAAACTGGCGGGTGTAACTGTTCATGCCCTCTTCGGCACGCTGGTCGTCGATGAAACGATGTGAAAGTGAACCGCTGGCCAATACCGCCACCGTCCCGTCGTATTTCTCAATCGCGGTTTTGATCGCCTCACCCAGAAGGCGGCTGTCGGCAAAGTCATGCACGGTGCAAAACGCCGAAATCGAGATCACTTTGAAATGCTTGTCGCTGTTCATGTAGCGCATCGGCACCAACGTGCCGTACTCCAGCTTCAGGCTTGGGATCTCATGCGCTTTGGCGCGTACCCCGAGTTTGCAGGCTTCAGCGGCAATCAACTGACCCAGTGCCGGGTTACCTTCGTATTCGTAGGTCATGTCGCGGATAAAGTGCGGCAGTTCATTGCTGGTATACAGCCCTTCGAAATGCGGGCTGCAGTTGATGTGATAGGCGCTGTTCACCAGCCAGTGAGTGTCGAACACAATAATGGTGTCGACGCCCATTTCACGGCAGCGCGCACTGATCTCTTTGTGACCGTCGATCGCCGCCTGGCGGCACCCGTGGTTTTTTCCAGGCATTTCCGACAGATACATCGATGGAACATGCGTAATCTTGGCGGCTAAAGCTAACTTACCCATACAACCTCCTATCCCCTTCATCCTTGAAGCTGCCTCTGTGTAGACTGCGAGCGCTCACCCCAGTCACTGACTTAAGTAAGCTCCTGGGGATTCCCGCTCTGGTCGCCTTGATGCAACTCCAATGATTTTGGCGATATTTTTCAGTTCTAAAATACGGGAACGGTATCAACAGACGTTATTGTCGCAGCCAATTTGCGGGCGGACAGCGCGCAAGAACCGCAGCGTACACGTAGTACGTGAGGATGATTCACTACGTTCACCCTCCGGGCCGCACCATGTGCGTTCAAAGGTTAAAACCTTTGTCTGAGCACTGCCCAACCACAAAGTGGCAAGTAAAATAGCCTGCCTATATCTGTCTCAAACGCCCCAGCGTGGGATCGGGTGATCACCCATGGAAATACACACGTTCTTCATCTCGGCGAACACTTCAAAGCTGTATTCCCCGCCTTCGCGGCCGGTGCCGGAGGATTTCACGCCGCCAAAGGGCTGGCGCAGATCGCGTACGTTTTGGGTGTTGACGAAAACCATGCCCGCTTCAATATTGCGGGCCAGACGCAGTACCTTGCTCACATCCTGCGTCCAGATATACGACGCCAGGCCGTATTCCACGTCGTTGGCCATGCGCAGGCCGTCTTCTTCTGATTTGAACGGCAGCAGGCAGGCCACCGGCCCGAAAATCTCCTCCTGCGCAATGCGCATCCGGTTATCGACATCCGCCAGCACCGTCGGGCGCAGGAAGTTGCCGTGGCTCAGACCGGCCGGTTTATCCGGGCCGCCGGCCAGCAGGGTTGCCCCTTCTTCGATGCCAAGGCGGATATAGCCGGAAACTTTTTCCCAGTGCTGCGGGCTGATCAACGCCCCGACCTGCGTGTTGGGATCCTGTGGATCCCCCACCCGCAGGCGGTTGGCGCGCTCGGCGAAGCGTTTGACGAATTCCGGGTAGATGCTCTCCTGAATAAAGATGCGCGACCCGGCGGTGCAGCGTTCACCGTTGATCGAGAAAATGGTGAACAACGCGGCATCCAGCGCGCGTTCGATGTCGGCATCCTCAAAAATCAGCACCGGCGATTTGCCGCCCAGCTCCATGGAAAACTTCTTCAGCCCGGCGCTTTCAATAATCCGGCGGCCGGTAGCGGTACCGCCGGTAAAGGAAACGGCGCGCACGTCTTTATGGCGCACCAGCGCATCCCCGGCGGTAGAGCCATAACCTTGCACCACGTTGAGCACCCCAGCCGGAATACCGGCTTCCAGCGCCAGTTCGCCCAGACGATCGGCGGTCAGCGGCGACAGCTCGGACATTTTCAGCACCGCAGTATTGCCCAGCGCCAGACAAGGCGCGGTTTTCCAAGTGGCGGTCATGAAAGGCACGTTCCATGGCGACACCAGCGCACACACTCCGACCGGCTGAATCAGCGTGTAGTTGAGCATCTTGTCGTCCACCGGGTAGGTGCGGCCGTTCATCTGCTGACAGATCTCGGCGAAGAACTCAAAGTTGTGCGAGGCACGCGGGATCAGCACGTTTTTGGTTTGGTGGATTGGCAAGCCAGTATCGGCGGTTTCCATCTCGGCGATCTGCGGCACGTTCTCGTCGATCAGTTCGCCCAGGCGACGCATCAGGCGCGCACGCTCTTTCATTGGCGTATTGGCCCATTTCGGGAAAGCCGCCTTGGCGGCAGCCACCGCCTGGTCGATTTCCAGTTGCCCGCCGGATGCCACTTCCGCCAACACCTCACCGTTGGCCGGGTTGGTGGTGGTGAAATAGTCTTTGCTGGCGACGTTCTTGCCGTTGATCCAATGGTTGATGGTTTTCATCTCAGGCTTTCCTCGTAATCTTTTTCACTAATGATGTGGTTAACCAGACAGCCGATGCCCTCGATTTCCACCACCACCTCGTCGCCCGGCTGCACGTCGGCCAGCCCTTTCGGCGTGCCGGTGGCGATCATGTCGCCCGGTTGCAGCGTCATAAATTCACTCAGGTAAGCGATCAGAAAAGGGATATCGAAAATCATGTCGGCGGTGCTGCCACGCTGGCGCAGCTCGCCGTTGACGTAGGTGCTGAGCGCCAGGCGGTGCGGATCGGCAATATCATCGCGATCGACGATGTACGGCCCAATGGGCGTCAGGGTGTCGCGGCTTTTCACCCGCAGGTTTGGGCGGTAGTAATTTTCCAGATAATCGCGGATGGCGTAGTCGTTGCACAGCGTGTAACCGGCCACATAGTCCATGGCGTCTTCGCGGCTGACGTTGCGGGCGGTTTTACCGATCACGACCACCAACTCGGCTTCGTAGTGCATGTATTCCACGCCGGCCGGGCGCACCGACACCTGGCGGTGGCCGGTCAGGGTGTTCGGCGCTTTCAGGAACACCAGCGGCTCTTCCGGCGCCTTGAATTCCAGCTCGCTGGCGTGGTCGGCGTAATTGAGGCCCAGGGCAAACACCGTGCCCTGCGCCGGCGGCAGCCACTCGACGTCCCGCTCCTGCAACACAGTGCCGTCCGGCAGGGTAACGCGCAGCTGGTCATCCACGCGGGCGTTAACGATCTGGCCATAATGGCGAATACGGGCGTGTCTCATGATAATGCTCCTGCCTGCGTCACGCGGTTGGTCAGGGTCGGCAGACCGGCGGCGCGTACCGTCACTTCATCCCCAGGTTTGATCTCCACCCGTTGGTGCGGCGTGCCGATCAGTACCGCGTCGCCCGGTTGCAGGGTAATAAAATCGCTGATGGCGGCGATCAGTTCAGGCACCGAGCGCACCAGATCGGCCGTCGACCAGCGATCCCGCTCCACGCCGTTAATTTCGGTGACGATCTCAAGCTTGCCGGTTGCCGACAGCTGGCCGATATCCCCCAGCGGACAAAAACCGTCGCGGCACTTCGCCTTGATCGCCGGGCGGTAAAAGCTGCTTTCCGGCAGGCTGACGTCGTTGGCCAGCGCATAACCGGCCAGATAGTCCGCCACCCGCTCGGCCGGCACCTTGCGGGCGGTGTTGCCGATCACTACCGCCAGCGTAGCGCCGCTCTGCACCTTCTCACCGGCCGGGAACGGGATCGCCCCGCCGTTGGCGAGGTGGGTATTGCGCGGTTTGATAAACCACACCGGGGTCTTGGGCGGGGTTTTATACGGCGGCTGATGAAACGCCTGATCCCAGGCGTCTATCTGGCTGCGGTGATTCAACGCGACGGAAAATACGGTGCCTTTCATGCAAACTCCTTTCAATGACACAACAGGGCAATTCTGTATTCATTAATATATTAATAAATACTTTTATACGCTGTTCAGCTTTTACGCAACGCGGGTGGATTGATTTGTGATCGTGATAACAAAATATTCACACCCCATAAACATTGGTGTGATTATTCAACGAATTAATCATTTTTAGGTGATTTTTACCGCTGCAGATGCGTTTTCGCTTTATCCATCCGGGTAAACTTGGCTACTATTAAGTTATTAATAAAATCAGGATTTACCGATGGGGGTATTGCAGTGTCCGTACGGCCACCTGCTGAGCCACAACAGTAAATGCCAGAATAACGAACACCTTTATAGCCAAGGCCAAATCTATGCATGAGTCCTTAACCATTGCCCTGCTGCAAGCGCGTGAAACCGCCATGGGCTTTTTTCGCCCGATCCTGAAAAGCCATAATCTGACCGAGCAGCAGTGGCGCATCATTCGCGTGTTGGCCAACAGCCGTTCAATTGAGTTCCACGAGTTGGCGGCAGAAACCTGCATTCTGCGCCCCAGCCTGACCGGCATCTTGTCGCGCATGGAGCGCGACAAGCTGATCTTCCGCCTGAAGCCGGTTAACGATCAGCGCAAGCTGTATGTGTCGCTGACCCAGCAGGGCCAGGAACTATATGAAGTGGCCCGCCATCAGGTGGAACAGGGCTACGGTGAGATTGAAGCCGCCTTTTCACAGCAGAAAATGGGCCAACTGATGACCTTGCTGGACGAACTGATCCGGCTTGGCGACCAACTGCCCGCCAATGTGACCGCCCATCCAACTAAAAAGCTTTAGGAGCGCTGCCTGCTGCGCCCGTATAAATCGGGACGAACCTGTTCGTCTCTTACGGATGAGCCTCGGGTAGTCATGCGCCGCTATCCACCACCAGCGTTTAGCCGGCGATATAGGCCGCCGCCAGCTCCAGCGCAGTATTGATGCCGGAGAAGCCACCGCCGATGATCACCACGTCAACGTCCAGATCCTCTTCCATCGTCGGGAAGCGCAGATCGTACTTTTTGGTTGCCGCGTAATAGGTTAAGGATTCGATATCATTATTCACTGCCGCACTCCCGATGACCCAGCTCTGTCATCGGATTATCAGCAAGCGGCCCGGTGGCCACTATGTCCCCTTAGGGACATTCGCAACAAATAATTAACACCCAGGCGCTGCGACGCAGCGGTGTGGCCAGCAGCAGGCTGGGATGGAAGCATGCCGTCGCCACCGCGTCGATCACTGCCGATAATCTTTCGACCTGAATATTCATCTTCGCCTCGCAATTATTAATAAATTAACAATAACTTTATTTCGGCTATGCCTTGGCCTGCTTGTTATAGAAAACACTCAATAGCGCCAAATGCAAAAGCACAATTGTTTACATGTTAAACAAATTACACCTTCGCCCGGTTATTGCCGTCTGGTTCAGAGACGCTGGATTAATATATTAATGGAAGGCCTTTCAGGCAGTGAAAAGCAGTGGTTCAGCCGCAGAGGCTGGATTATGCTGGAGTTTTCGCGCGCCAAGGAGAGACCATGACGACCAGCCTGACGATAGCCAACCGCCATACCTGGTTCGGCCACGGCAGTATCAGCCAACTGATCCCGCTACTGACCGCTGAACCGCAACCGACGCTGCTGTTTAGCTGCCGTTCGTTCCTCAATGGCGCGGTGTACTCTTCTCTGACTGATGCACTAACGCCACTGCTGATTGGCACCGAGATCGTCAGCCACGAGGCCTCACCGCAAGAGATTGACGCCTGGGTGGCACGCTGGCGCGGAAAAGCGCAGCGTGTCGTCGCCATCGGCGGTGGCAGCGTGCTGGATGCCGCCAAGGCGTTCGCTGCCCTGGTGGAGCACCCGCTGCCGACCCTGCGCTATATGGAAAAGATCGGCGACACCAAAATCAGCGGAGCCACGCTGCCGCTGATCGCCATTCCGACCACCGCCGGTACCGGCAGCGAAGTCACCCAGAACGCGGTGATCACCGACACTCAATTGGGCAAGGTGAAAGCCTCGCTGCGCCATAACAACTTTGTGCCGCATACCGCCATTCTGGATCCGCAATTGCTGGAAGGCGCGCCGGACAAGGTGCTGGCCTATTGTGCCATCGACGCCTTCACTCATTTGTTCGAAGCCTACTTGTCCAAAACCGCCAACGCCATGACGCGCGAAATGTCGCTGACCGGCATTCGCCATTTCCTGCTCGCCTGGCCAACACTCAACCGCAGTGCCCAGGCACGCGAGGACATTTTACAGGCCTCCTACCTTGGCGGACTGACGCTGAGCGCCGCAGGTTTGGGGGTGATCCACGGCATTGCCGGCGAGATAGGCGCCTTGCGTGATTATCACCACGGCCAGGTCTGCGGCCGCCTGCTGTTGCCGTTCCTCGAACTGCTGGCGCAAAGCGACCAACCACAGCAACGAGCCCTGATGGCCGAACTTGCCGCCCGCCTGTTCCCCGACCAACAAGACAGCCCTGAGCGCTATTTGATCGACTTTATTACCCGTAACGCCATCGCCAGCTTCTGGCAGGACGATCTGCCGATCACCGCCGACGAACTGGCGGTCACGCTGGCAAAATCCAACAGCAAAAACTCACTGCTCGACTACAGCGCGCCGCAGCGGCAGCTAATGATCGAAGGCGCTTTCCGCGTTGAATGATTATATAATTCGATCAAAGTAATAGCGGGAGATAGGAAATGGGTATTATCAGCTGGATTTTCACCGGTATCGCCATCGGCATCCTGGTCGGCGTGCTAATCAAGATTTTTGGCAAGAAGAAAGAGCAATAAACATTAGGCTGTTCCATGGGTCATCAGCAGGCATTCGTGGAACAGCTTGACGACCCGCTGAGGGCTGGGTGAACGCCGCAGTACGCTGGAATACTCGCAATGGTAACGGAACAACGCCGGTTTGATCGCCCGCATCATATTCTGCGCGACAAAAAACGCCGCATAGTGGTCGGGCAGAAAGCCCACATACTTGCCGGAGAGGATTAAGGTGGCGATAGATTCCTGGGCAAAGCCCGTCGCCTTGCGCTGCAAATGCTGCTGCAGACTCAGTTCCATATTCGGCGAGTGATAGCCCAAGCCGGCAAAGGCATAATTGTGCAACAGATCCCAATTCAGCGCGTCGTGATTAGCGGAAAATAACTCATGTTGCGCGCCGCAATATAAGAACATCCTCTCACTAAATAATGAACTATAAGATAAACTTTCCGCACTGCGGTGCATGGGAATAATGCCAATCTGAAATTGACCGTCAATAACGCCGCGTTCAATGGTATTTATTGGCTCCACATACATTTGCAAAGACACTTCCGGTGCCTGCTCGCTAAATAACGCAATCGCCCGGCCAATATGCGCCTGCGGATTGCTCACGGTATGGTCGAATATCGCCACGTGCAGTTGCCCGCCCAGGCGCTGGTGTACGTCATCCACCCCTCGGCGAAAAGCCTCGGTTGCCGCCAACAGATTGATTGTTTCCTGGTAAATCAGCAGCCCTTCGTCAGTGACCGCAAACCCCTCGCGCCCGCGGCGGCATAGCGTCAACCCCAGCCGCTGCTCCAGATCCTTGATATGTTTGCTGATGGTCGACAGGCTGATATTCAGCTCCAGTTCGGCGGCGCTCATGCCACCACAGTCGACCACCACCTTAAACACCCGCAGCAAGCGCAGATCCATATCCGACAACTGCCCTAAAATCGCACGCTTTTTTACTTGCATAAAACCTTAAGTAAGTTTCGATATTTGATTATTCACATTAGTGAAGAAGCGGCACATAGTCAATTTAAAGCAACAATTCATTAACACGCCAGGTTATTTAATTAACCTCATCGATTCTCCCGCCCGGAGGGAAAAATGGCTGATTTAAATCACCCTGAAAATAAACCCGAACGTGAATGGTTAGACGCTCATTGGATGCCCTTTACCGGCAACCGCAATTTTAAAGCCAACCCACGAATGATAAGCCACGCGGAAGGCGTTTATTATACCAGCCAGGACGGCCGCAAAATTTTTGACGGTTTATCCGGACTCTGGTGCTGCGGCTTGGGTCATGGCCGCACGGAAATTGCCGAGGCGGCCTACCGACAACTTTCCCGGCTGGATTATTCCCCGGCGTTTCAGTTTGGCCATGCATTATCTTTCGAACTGGCCAACAAGATTAAAGCCATGACGCCTGCCGGGCTGGACTATGTGTTTTTCACCGGCTCCGGCTCTGAAGCGGCGGACACCTCGTTAAAAATGGCACGCGCCTACTGGCGGGCCAAAGGTCAGGCAGGCAAAACCTGTTTTATCGGCCGCGAAAAGGGCTACCACGGCGTTAACTTCGGTGGCATTGCGGTAGGGGGTATCGCCGGAAACCGGAAAGCCTTTGGTGCCAGCGCCGAAGCGGATCATCTGCCGCATACCCTGCTGGCAGGTAATGCCTTTTCACGCGGCATGCCCGAACAGGGGGCCGAACTGGCGGAAGAGCTGAACCGGATCATCACGCTGCGCGATGCCTCGACCATCGCTGCGGTGATTATCGAGCCGTTCTCCGGCTCCGCCGGGGTGATTGTGCCACCGGTCGGCTATCTGCAACGCATCCGCGAGATCTGCACTCAACACAATATCCTGCTGATTTTTGACGAAGTGATCACTGCCTTCGGCCGCTGCGGTGCCCTGACCGGTGCCGAAGCCTTCGGCGTCACGCCGGACATCATGAATATCGCCAAACAGGTGACCAACGGCGCGCAGCCTATGGGTGCGGTGGTGGTACGGCCAGAGATTTATCAGGCCTTTATGGCCACCGATGAACCCGAGTACTTGCTTGAGTTCCCACACGGCTACACCTATTCCGCCCATCCGGTCAGCTGCGCCGTGGGACTGGCGACGCTGGATATCATTGAACGCGAACAGATGATTGAGCGAGTGCAGGCACTGGCCCCCTACTTCGAACAGGCGGTGCATGGTTTACAGGGTTGCCGCCACGTCACCGACATTCGCAACTTTGGTCTGGCCGCCGGCATCACGCTGGCGGCACGGCCGGGGGAAGTGGCCCGCAGGCCGTATGAGGTGGCGATGCGCTGCTGGGAAAAAGGATTCTATGTCCGCTACGGCGGCGACACCCTGCAGCTGGCCCCACCGTTTATCAGCAGCGAGGCGCAGATCGATTCGTTGCTCAACGCCCTGGGTGACGCCATCAACGCAACCGAATAATCAGGAGCGAATGCCATGCCTATTGCACATTGGATCAACGGTCAGTCCGCCATCGGCGGCAGCCGCAGCCAGCCGGTATTCGATCCGGCGACCGGGCAGTCACAACTGGAAGTGTTGCTGGCCGACCGGGCCACGGTGGAAAGCGCCATCGATGCTGCCGAGCAGGCCTACCCGGCCTGGCGCGATACCCCGCCGCTGAAGCGAGCCAGGATCATGATCCGCCTGAAAGCATTGCTGGAGCAGCACGCCGACCACATCTGTCAGTTGATTACCGCCGAGCACGGCAAGGTGCTCAGCGACGCCATGGGTGAACTGCAGCGTGGCATCGAAAATATTGAGTACGCCAGCTATGCGCCGGAGCTGCTGAAAGGCGAACACAGCAAGGACGCCGGGCCGGGTATCGACAGCTGGAGCGAATTCCAGCCGCTGGGGGTGGTGGCGGGCATCACGCCGTTTAACTTCCCGGCGATGGTACCGCTGTGGATGTGGCCAATGGCGGTGGTGTGCGGCAATACCTTTGTGCTGAAACCCTCGGAGCGCGTGCCTTCCTCCACGCTGTATATCGCCCAACTGGCGTCAGAGGCCGGGCTACCACCGGGCGTGCTGAATCTGGTCAATGGCGACCGCGAGGCGGTAGAAACCCTGCTGCACGACCCACGCGTTAAAGCGGTGAGTTTTGTCGGATCGACGCCGGTAGCGGAGCATATTTATCACACCGGCTGCGGCCAAAACAAACGGGTGCAGGCCTTGGGCGGGGCAAAAAACCACGCGGTAGTATTGCCGGACGCCGACATCGCCGGGAGCGTCAGCGCGCTGATGGGGGCGGCCTTCGGTTCCTGCGGGCAGCGCTGTATGGCAATCCCGCTGGTAGTGGCCGTGGGCAATGACACCGCCGACGCACTGCTCGCCGGGCTGCAACAGCAAATGCTCAACATGCGAGTGGGCGCAGGCAGCGACAGCCGCAACGACATGGGGCCGCTGGTCACTCACGATCATTATCAGAAGGTGAAAAGCTATATCAGCCAGGGCGTTGAGGAAGGTGCCAGCCTGGTAGTCGACGGCCGCGAGCTACAAGTGCGGGACGACAGCGGGCTGCTCAGTCAGGGGTATTTCCTCGGCCCGACGCTGTTTGACCATGTGCGGCCCGGCATGCGAATTTATCAGGAAGAGATCTTCGGCCCGGTGCTGGGCGTGGTACGGGTCGGCTCGCTGAAAGAAGCGATGGCGCTGATTGATGCCCATGAATACGGCAACGGCACCTGCCTGTTCACCCGCGACGGCGAGGCGGCGCGCTACTTCTCCAGCCATATTCAGGTCGGCATGGTGGGGATTAACGTCGCCCTGCCGGTACCGGTGGCCTACCACTCCTTTGGCGGCTGGAAACGTTCGCTGTTCGGTGACCTGCACGCCTACGGCCCGGATGCGGTGCGCTTTTACACCAAACGCAAAACCATCACCCAGCGCTGGCCATCCTCCAGCGATGCCCAATATGCCAGCTTCAGTTTCCCATCCGGGCAGGATTGAGCCATGACAGAACATAAATTCAAAGGCAATCTCAGCGTCCTCGACGTGGTGATGATCACCGCCTCCGGCGTCACACCGGCCAGTTCGATCTTCGTCATTGCCCCGCTGGAACAAGCCGACTGGCGAGGTTAAGAGTGGGGGCGCGGCATAGCGCGCCCTGAGTCAGTCAGGACTCACCGCCCGGTTTGGGAGCCGGGTAGTCATAATCGAGCTTGAGCGGTTCGGCGTAAACGCTGTCCCATAGCTGGCTGTAGAGCTTATCCACTCGCTGGCTCATCACCGGGCTGTGCAGGACCAGTTCCAGATTGCGCGAGTTATCCAGATAACCGCCGGTCCAGTTGCTGGTGCCGATCCACGCCGTTTCGCCGTCGATGGTCATTATCTTGCTGTGGATCACCCGTGCAAAAGGAATGAATCCGCTGCTGGCAGGGGGAATGGTGACGATCTTTATCTGCACATTAGGCACCAGGGCCAAACTTTTCAGCCAGGCGATATCCGGTTTTTTGGTGTTCCAGTTGGCGACCATCAGCTCGATCTTCACACCACGGGCGGCGGCGCTGCGCAGGGCATTGTCGATCACCGCGTAGTAAGGTCGGCTGTGTTCCGGGCCAAAGGACAGTGGCGCGTAGTCCATCACCTGTACCCGTACGCGCTGTTTGGCGGTTGCCAGCAAGCGCGGCAACTCCACCTGCGAGTCAATCACCCCAGCCGGATTATAGGCGCGTGGACTGGCGACCAGATAGTTACCCTGCAGCGTTTCGGGACTCGGCCGGTAAGGCAGTGGCGACACTGGCTTATCCGCCGTCAGCAAAGCCTGAGCTTGCCAATCCTGCTCGAAGATCGCCTGGATCTGCCCGACCACCCCGGCATCGCTAATGCGCAGCCCGGTTTCATGGATATGCGCCAGCGCACGCCAGTCAAAATTCTGGCTGCCGACAAATGCCTGCTCACCGTCCACCAGCAGGTATTTGGCATGCAAAATACCGCCGCTCAGCCGTTGATAAGGAATAATGCGCAGTTCCAGATTAGGGATCGCCTTAAGCTGTTCCAGCGTCTCGGGGGTAGAGATACGGATGCCCTTCTCTTCCATCAGAAAGCGGATTTTCACCCCACGTTCGCCCGCCGCCTTCAAGTGTTGCAGCACGCCATCCAGCAGCGAACCCTGTTGGTTCGCCACGTAGAACTGACCCAGATCGATGCGGGTTTTCGCCACATCGAACATCTGCTGCCACACCTGCGCGGTGTTACGCAGGTCATCCGCCTGCAAAGCGGTTTCCACCGGCGCGGTATACACCAGCTCGTAGCCGGGAATAGCAAAACGCGCCGCCGCACTCTGGCTCAACATCAACAGACAGCCACCCCATAACGCCGTGTAAAGGCGACCTAATGGCCGCCGTGGTTGATGGCCATTAGGCATAGCGCGGAGCCTCACTGTCAACCCATTGCTCGCGACTGCCGTTTTCCGGGCGGCTGGCCGGTGCCCCGGCACGGATCAACAACACTTTCAGCAGTTCGTTGATGCGCTCCATGCGGCTTTGCAGGTAGTTGTTGCCCACCAGGCACAACAGCGCAATGGCGATCCCCAGCCCGGTGGCGTACAGCGCGGTACCCATGCCGGCGGATACCAGGCTAGGTTCGGACACCCCGGAAGCGGCCAGCGCCTTAAAGGTTTCGATAATCCCCATCACCGTGCCCAACAGCCCCAACAGCGGGGCGGCGGTGACGATGGTTTCCAGCAGCCACAGACCACGCGCCATCAGCGGTTTGCTCAACAGGTACTGCGCGTCGACCAGATCCCCTATCGCTTCGCGGTCACCGGCGCGGTGCTTCTGCTCCAGTACCGGTGCGATCACCGCCAGCGGCAGGCTGTTGCGCTGTGTCACTTCATCCGGCAGATCGGCGGCGCGATGCACGTCCGGCGTCAGCGCCTGCTCCAACCGACGGGCCTGGCGCTGGGTGTAGGCGAAATACAGCGCGCGCTCAACAATGATCACCAGCGCAATCGCCAGCGCGGCGTACATCACGTAGAAAATAATGTCGTGCAATAAATTGGCATTCATAACATACCCCTCAAATTAGTTAAAAGGTGGCTTCCAGCGACACGCTAAAGGTGCGCTCTTCCCCGACGTTGTAATACGGCGTACTGGCTTTCACGCCGCCATAAGGCGCGGCGTTGAAGGTGGTGGTACGTACCGAGGTCAGGTATTCCTTGTCAAACAGGTTGCTGACGCCGAAACGCAACGCCGCGCTTTTGATGATTTTCTTGTCCACCGGCAAATGCACCCCCGCCGCCAGATCGAACACCGTGCGGCCGCCGATCTTCTCGTCGTTGGTCAGATCGCCGTAGAACGAACTGACGTATTTGCCGCTGACGCTGCCGTAATACAGGCCGTCGTCGTAGCCCAGCGTCATGTTCAGCAGGTTTTTCGGCACGTTCGGCACTTCTTTGCCGGACGTCGGCAGCGGCAGCCCGCCGTTGCTGACGATGTCGTTCTTCTGCTTCGACTGGGTATAGGTGTAAGAGGTGTAGTAGTTAAAGTTGTGCGGCAGTTGGCCGCTCCACTCCAGCTCAAGCCCTTTGTTCTCCACGTTGCCGATGTTCATCATCTCGTAGTCGCCGGACGCGTTGGTGGTGGAGACCTGACGGTCGCTGTAGCGCATATAGAACAGTGTTGCGCTCATCAGCATGTCTTCCTGCTGGAAACGCCAGCCCAGCTCGTGGTTCCAGCTCAGCTCCGGCTTGGTGCTGATCGAGTCGCCGACGTTGTACAGCACATAGTTCGGTGGGGTACGCATGTTGCGCGTCAGGTTATAAAACACCTGATTTTCCTGGTTCAGCTTGTAGCTGGCGCTGAAGTTCGGCAGGAACTCGTGGTAAGTGGCATCGCGCTTCTCCGGCGCGTTGTACAGGCTGCCCCGGTTGTCCCCTTTACGTTCCACGTACTGATAGGCCAGCCCGCCGACGAAGGTCCAGTCCGGCGTGGCGTACCAGGTGTCCTGCAGCCACACTTTCTGCGCCGGGGTGATGGTGTATTGGTTACGGCCCTGCACGGTATTGCCGTTGGCGTCCTGCACCTGATCGGAACCGCCCGGTTTGCCTGAAATCTGCGCCGGGTTACCGTCGTCCTTGATACTGATAAACGGCTGGGTCTGCAACTGGCGCGCACGTTCATACCAGTAGCCGATATCCAGGCTGTGCTGGTCGTTGATGTCCCACTTCAGCTTGGTGGTGATGCCGGGACGCCAGGTCTGGGTCCATGACGGGCGGTAATAGGTGTTGGACTGCAAATTGCTCAGATCGTACTGCCCTGCCTTGTCCGACGTCTTGGACAGCACCGACGCCGTCTGGCCGGTGAAGCTGCCGCCGTTGCCCCAGTAGTAATACGGCTGCAGGGTCAGCGACAGATTGTCGCGCAGCTGCAACTTTTGGGTGAATGACAGCGTGAAGGTATCGAACGGGTTGCGATTGAGCTTGTAGTACTTGTTCAACTGCCCCTTGCTGTTGTATTCCGGCGTGGTCGCGTAGTCGGTATGGCGCCCGTCGCTTTCGAACTGCGCCTTGCTCAGGGTGTTGTAGTTGACGTTCTGTTGGCGGTTGTACTTCATGACCAGGTTACTGCTGTTGCCGTTGCCGTCTTCGTACAGCGAGTTCATCTCGAACTTGTTGGAATATTCGCGCCCTTCACCGCGCCATTTTTTCGCCTCGGTGTGCGAGTAGGAGATCCAGTTGCTGAAACCGTTGTACTCGCCGGTTTCCAGACGGGCAAAGGTTTTGCTCAGGTTGTTGCTGCCCAGCGTCTGTTTGACGAAGCCGCCGAAATCTTTTGCCGGCCGGCGCGTCACCATGCCGATATTGCCGCCGCTGGAACCAATGTGCGGACCATCCGCCTCGGATGAACCCTGGGTGACGAACACTTCCTCCAGGTTCTCCGAGTCGCCCAGCAGGTTCGGGTAAACCGCATAGTTGCCAGAGTCGTTGATCGGGATACCGTCCATCGACAGGCCGATCTGATCAGAGTTCATGCCGCGCATGGTGTAATCGACGCCGCTCAGGCCGCTGGCGTCGTTGCTGTTGACGTTCAGGCCCGGCGTGTATTTCAGTTTGTCGATGGCATTGGCCGCGGCGGGCATTTTGTCCATCGCCTCTTTGGTGACGGTGGAGCGCGCCTTGGCGCTGTCGTCCTGCACCATCATACCGCCGCCCAGCGACTGCCCTTTCACGCTGATGGTACCGACGTCGGTGGTGTCCGCCGCCATCGCCGCGCCCGGCAGCATCGCCGACATCACCGCCAGATAAAGCCCAGATCGATTGAAAGATTTCATTGTTCCCTTCCCATAAAAATCAAACTGTTATGCCAGGCGTCAAGGCGCCTGATAATTGAACGTGGCTGAAAATCGTTTTGTTGTTTGCCCGTTGAAAGCCCCGCTTGGGAACGGCTTCACCTGGCTGATACTTTGCAGACTGCTAAGCGCCGCACGGTTGAGCAGCATGCTGGCCGCTTTATTGGCGATGCCGGACGAGAGCACCCGACCGCTACGATCGACTTCCAGCCAGACCTCGACGTTGCCCTGCGGCCGCTCAAGTGACGCCTGCCGACCACTCGGGTAACGCTTGCGCTGCTCCAGCTCATGACGCAACGCCTGCAGATAACCGTTTTCGATCGCCTGCGTATTCACTTTCGGCGCCGCCGGGGCGACCGGAGCGGGTTGTGCCACCGGTTTGCTGACCAGCGCTTTTGGTGCTGTTGGGGCCGCGACAGGTTTAGCCTTCTCCACCGGCCTGGCTTTTTCTTTTTCCGGCTTGGGCTTGGGTTTCGGCTGTGGTTTGGGCACCGGTTTGGCTTCGATAATCGGCTCCGGGGCCGGCACCACAGGCTCGGGAATAGGTTCTGGTTCCGGTGGCGGAGGTTCGGGTTGCGGCTCCGGTGATGTTTCCGGTTGAGGTTCCGGCGCAGGTTCAGGCTCGACCAATGCCAGCTCCATGGCCGTTTCGTCATAGCGCGGCTGAATTTTCAGCGCCGCCTGCTGGCTGGCAAACAGCACACAGCCAACGACGATCAGCGCCGGTAACCCACTGAAAAGGTGACGTGAACGATAGAGCAGATACATGTCACAGCTTCCGTGTGGCGATAGAGACAGAGTAGAAACCGCCCTGACGCAGGTTATCCATCACCGCCACCAGCCGCTCTACCGCGACGCCCTTGTCGCTGTTGACGATGATGGTGGTGGTCTGGTTCTCCTGCTGCTGCTGTTTTAGCGTATTGACCAGAGCGCCAAGCGCGACCGGTTGGCCGTCGAGCTGCAGTTGATCTTCGGCACCCAGCGTAATGATTGCTTTCTTCTGCGGTTTCAACTGCTGGGCGCTACCGGCGGACGGCAACTGAGTTTTCAGCCCGAGGGCCGGGATCACGTTCAGGCTAATCAACACAAAAAACACCAGCAAAAACATCATCACGTCGATCATCGGGATCAGTTCGATGTGCGCTTTGTTCTTCTTCGGCTCGTTCCAGTTACGCATGGCACTCCCTCCCAAAAGCAAAGCAGCCAATATAGAGAGCCTATGTTTACCTTTTGTTACGCTTGTGTGATCTTATTTTCACAACGCACATTATTTGAGATGATTTTCTCAAATGAAAACGGGTCAGGGGAGTTATATAACTGGTTAATTGGATATGATTTTTAATGGAATAATGACGGAATGGAATTTATAGCGGTTAATATATAGGCAGGTAAGTTGTGATTATCCTGACACTTTATAGCAAGATCTTCAGACCGTGCTTTTGCATCAGGACGTTGGATGAGGGGTTCACACAATTAATGGCGGATTTGTGCCAGGTCGTCGGCCGTCAAACCGGTCATGTTCATTACCGCGTCCTGGTCGATGCCATTCGCCAGCATGGCGCGGGCAACGGTAAGCTTTCCTTCAAGCATGCCTTCTTGACGCCCTTTCTCGATACCTTTCTCGATACCTTTCTCGATGCCCTTCTGCTCAAGCTGTTGTGCAATAGTCATTAGTTCATCCTCATGTTGCGGTACCCGCAGTGCCAATTCGCGTACAAAGGCTTCAGCATCGGCCGCTTCTCCGGCCAGAAGAATATAGTGTACCAGCGAAATCACCTGTGGCGAAGACAGATAGCCACTCAGCAGGATGGTGGCCAGTTTGTCAATCAGCTCTGCCAGGCCTCGCTGCCGAATATGTTTCTGCAGCAAGGTCAGTGCAGCCATGCTGCGATGGTCCATGATCTCGTTATCAGGGATAACCGTCACATCGACCAGCGGAAATTCGGCTGTATAGAGTTTTCCCGCCAGTTCCGGATCGTAAAACTCCCGCAGCCAGTTGGTGGAATAAGGATAAGGAGTGCGTTTGCCGGTATAAAACAGGACAGGTATCACCAACGGCAGTTTTTTGTGACCGGCATCCAAATGCCTCTGCATGGCCGCTATTGCATACCTGATTAGCCTGAAAGCCATGTGTTTATCGGGTGTAGACTGATGCTCAATAAGGACGTGGATATAACCATCATCCCCAGTAATGGTTTTCAGGCTGTAGAGCACATCGCTGAAATACTGGCGAAGGTCATCTTCAACGAAAGAACCGGATTCCAGTTTCAACGTACTGAGGTCGCAGATGGCACGCAGTTCTGGCGGAAGATGGAGCTCCATAAAATCGCGGGCAATCTCCGGCTGCGTCAAAAACTGACGAAATGCCGCATCGTGTGGCGTTGGCGTTTTGTTTTTCTTTTTCATTCCCTGATAGCCTTTGAGTATTATTTAATTTCACATTATCACAAGCAACGGCCGGGTTATATTAGCAATCATGGTAAGATGAACGTGCAATACAGAACTCAACACAACATAAGGCTATGAATTAAAATTAAAAACTTAATAAAATTTAGATAAACATTCTGAAAATAAATATATTAATAGGATTATTTCAGCGCACTTATATTATTTAAAAACAGGTTAATTATTGCCGCAAAACATCGCCCCACAAATACCCACTAATAGTAATACATCTTTGAAATATAACTCCGACATATTTAAATTCCAACTATCCTTTCCACCGGGCAACAATTTACTTACTTGAGAAATAAATATTCTAATTTCAAATAAAAACCATAAAAAAAGACGCCAGAAGGCGTCTCAGACTGATGACCAACCTCATTCCTGCCCAGAGCAAGTAGAGGCCAATAAATAAAAATCAGGAAAATCAATTTATTGATTTTCGGCTGCTCACCACAAAACAGGAAAAACCACGCTTTTTCCTGCTTTGTCAGCAACCTAAGACGCCCGAAGGCGTCTTGTTTGCAGCACTGATGTAATCAGTTCACTTTAACCGGCATACCGGAACGGGCTTTCATCGCCGCGTCCACTTCGCTCTGGTTAACGGCTGGGTCCATCATCACTTTGCCTACTGGCGCAGAGATGGTCAACGGCACCGGATCTTTCGACTTCAGCTGCTCTTCGTTAGCAGAAAGCGGATTGTGCACTTCCAGATAACGGGAACCGTCCGGCTCGACGCTGGCTTTGATCGGCTCGTTGATGAATTGCACACGAGTCCCGACAGGCGCGTTGTCGAACAGGAACTTGATGTCGTCAGCACGCAGACGCACGCAGCCGTGGCTCACGCGCAGACCGATACCGAAGTTAGCGTTGGTACCGTGGATCGCATACAGACGACCAACGTACAGCGCATACAGCCCCATCGGGTTGTCAGGACCGGCCGGGAATACTGCTGGCAGGATCTCGCCGTCAGCGGCGTATTCTGCGCGCATCTTGGCGGTTGGCGTCCAGGTTGGGCCGTCTTTCTTGCGCTGTACCGTGGTGGTCCAGTTCAGCGGGGTATCTTTACCCAATTGGCCGATACCGATTGGCAGCACGATCACCGTGTTGGTGCCTTTCGGGTAGTAGTACAGACGCATCTCGGCACTGTTGATGATGATGCCTTCACGCGGAGCGTCAGGCAGAATCAACTGCTGAGGGATGGTCAGGGTGCTGCCGGGTTTCGGCAGGAACGGATCCACACCCGGGTTGGCTTCCAGCATATTGCTCAGGCCCATCTGGTATTGAGCGGCAAAGCTCTCCAGCGGCAGCTTGCTGTCTTCCGGTACGGTGATTTGGATGTTCTCCCCCACCAGACGGCTGTCTTTAGCGGGTAAAGGATAGACAACGGCGAAGGCAGCTTGGCTGAATACCACCAGTGCCGTAAACAGGGTTAGTAACGCGCGAATGCTCATTTTCATCTTCGTGTTGGTTGTGGCCACTGGCAGTTATAGGTTATTTCGGCCCTCTCTACCCAAAGAATTTCAGGTTGCGGCTAGGCGGCTAGTGCGCGAATCCTTGGGAGCTTACTCAGGTAAGTGACCAAGGTGACCGCACGCAGCCAGCAACGCAGCAGCTTGAAAGGCGAAGGGTATGACCGGATGCGCATTATATGTGCACATCGACCTAAGTGTGAAACATTACCGGCGCAATATCGAACTTTTTTGTAACCTGGTGCGGCACCAAGAGGAATAACTGTGAAAACCGCCGCTAAAGCGCGGCGATTGGCGGTGACATCAGGCGGATAGGGATCAGATATTCGCAGCGGATTACCGTACCGCCTGCGCTGCAAACGCCACCCGACGCGGGATAAAAACGTTCGATATCCTTACCCGGCCGCCGGATTGCTTTCATCATGGGTATCGCGGTGTCATACAGCCGGGCGATAAAGTTTTGTAACTCTTCAACCTGCCCCTGATAGGCAAAGCTGGCGTAGTCGCCCTGCTCGATCACTACCCTTTCGCCTTCTGCCCATTCGTCCGCGAGCGCCAGAGTATAAGCCATCCGTTGCCTGCCGCGTAGCCTGCTGTCAGCCTCCAAGCTGGTGAGGCCATAGACCACCGCCAAAGTTTCGGCTTCCTTCGGCATCATCTGTCGCCAGGCGTGCTGACGCAGCTCGTTTTTCAAATGCAGCAGCTGCCCCAGCGTACAACTGCGGTGCTGGGTGTGACCAATCAATTGCATTGCCGGCAGCGTAACGATCTCCGCCTGTGGCAATGGCGTATCCATCAGCCGCAGCGGAGGCTGCATCCCCTGCCCTGGCCAGTCCGCACTGCGGCGATAACCGGCCGGTGGCATACCGAACTGCTTTTTGAAACAGCGGGTGAAAGTCTGCTGGGAATCAAACTGATACTTGTCAGCGATAAAGGCCACGCCGTGGTTGGTGAGCCGTAGTTCACGCGCGGCGGCCGTCAGCCTCCTGCGCCGGGCGTATGTCCCCAAGACCTCACCGGTTAACTCTTTGAATAACCGCTGCAAGTGCCATTTTGAGTAACCTGATTTGGCCGCAATATCGTCGAGCGTCAGCGGCTGGTCGAGGTTCTGCTCGATCCAGGCCAGCAGTGCCGTAATAACCTGTTGTTGATACATAGGCGCCACCTTATCTCCTGAGAGTGCTAAAACCAGCGCTCACTGTAGCGGTAGCGGTGCTAGACCACATTGCACAATCAGGACATAATATTTTTCAATTCCGCCAAACTGAGAATTATTCTCATGACCTTTATCACCGAGCCGCGTTTTGATATCGATCAGGTGCCGCGCGCCATTTTTGCCGTGCAGGGTTCCACCATTGATAAAGATTGGGAGATCACTCATCACCGGCACCGCAAGGCACAGCTGATTTATACGGTGCGTGGTATGGTCCGTTGCGAGGTGGAAAACGGTCTGTGGCTGGTGCCGCCACAGTGTGCGCTATGGATGCCCAGCAATGTGCTGCATAACGCCCAAGGGGCCAGTGCCAGCGAGTGCTACTGCCTGTTTGTCGATCAGGATGCTATCGCCGGGTTGCCGACCCACTGCTGCACGCTGGCGGTGTCCCCGCTGCTGCGTGAACTGCTGTTCCAGGCCTGCGGGTTCGAACAGTTGTACGACCAACAAGGCCCGGAAGGACGATTGGCCGGCGTATTGTTGGATCAGTTGGTCAAGGCACCGGTTGAGAACCTGCACCTGCCGGTCTCCAACGACGCGCGCATTCGCCAGTTAACGGAGCGGCTGCTGGCCGACCCAGCGGACAAGGCAACACTCGGCCAGTGGGCGCAGCGTATCGGCATGAGCGAACGCTCGCTCAACCGCACTCTGCAACAACAAATGGGCATGAGCTTTGGCCATTGGCGGCGACAATTGCACGTGGTGCTGGCGTTGCAACGGCTGACCCAGGGTGACAGCGTGCAACGGGTGGCGCTGGATCTGGGCTATGAAAGCGCCAGCGGTTTTGTCACCATGTTCAGAAAAGCGGTGGGTAAACCGCCGGCGCGCTATCTGGCAGAGAAAAACGCGGCGGACCGGGCACAAGGGGCCGGGATCGTCATGTAGTACCGAAACCGGCCACAAAGTTACTGCGCCAACAGCCGCCATCCATATTCCAGGCGGCACCCCGCACCTGCACGGCGGCGTCGCTGCACAAAAACAGCGCCAGTTCGCCCAACTGCTCCGGCGTCACAAACTCCAGCGAGGGCTGTTTCTCCGCCAAAAGGTCATCACGCGCCTGCTGTGGATCGGTGCCGGCGGCAATCCGCTGATCAATTTGCTGTTGCACCAGCGGCGTCAGCTCCCAACCGGGGCAGATGGCGTTGCAGGTAATGGCGCTGTGTGAACAACAGATGGGCGAGTTGGGTGCAACCTGCGTACCGTTGTTCGCCCGGTGATACCGTTATCGGGCTGGCTTCTGATGCCGATGAACGTTACTTTGGCCAGATCAAAAACATCCTGGTCGACATTGAAAAAACCTACCAGAATCAATTCCGCATGAGCGGTGCGCTAATCGGCACCCAGTTTCAGGTGGAACGAGCACGACTGTTTGGTACATTAAAACCATTACTCAATCGCCTTACCCGCGCCCAGCTCAATATGAAAGAATATAGCCAGATAAAGCATGCTCTGGGGCTTTCCAGCAAATCACTGGTACATGAATGGAGTACCGCCGGAGTCGGCGCGATTAAGGGCTATTCGAACTATATCGACAGCGCCAGCCGCGCCGCGAAATTTATGAAAGCCGGCGGCTGGGTTGGCATCGGCCTCAGTGGGTTGAATACCACCAATGACGTTTATAATGCCTGCACCAGCGGCCGGAAGCAGGAATGCACCAAGATTGCGGTTAAGGGGTACAGCAATTTTGCTGCGAGTACTTCAGCCGGGATTATAGGCGGAAGGTTTGGCACCGCCATAGGTATGGGTGCATGTGCAATAGTACTCGGCTCCGTAACTGCTGGTGTCGGTGCACTGGCTTGTGGGGTAGAAGGAGCTGCGGCAGGTGGAGCACTCGGTTCTGCTGCCAGTAGTGCGGCTTCTGATTATTTTACTATAATGCTTCAGGGTGCGATCTTGATTCTTATGTGCATTCTTATTTATTTTATAAATAATACAAAAAGTTAGAAATCTATAATGAAGAAAGCCTTAAGCACATTCCCGTTCTGACACTTTTTATCACAGTGATATTCAACAACCATCGCCCAGTCGGCGCCTGCGGACTGGGCTGGCCGCCGCTATCGAACGAGAAATGGCTGCCCGCCAATCCTCCACACTGTGATTTTCACCCCATCCTGCATTGAAATAACTCCCATTCTCAATAAATAATGATTACTATTCTCAAACACAAAACCCGATGCGCCACGACGCGACCGGCAGGACTTTACCCTTAATTCAATGTTGAGCTTTCTTGGCCTCAGGGCAACGGCTCTGCGGCGACAAGCTTTTTAACTCCATGGAGAGGTTATGAACTCTGCAACAACTCGCAACCGCCGTTTCGGCACACGCACCGCTTTCCCACTGTTACTACTCACTTCTATGCTGTTTTCTGCCCCGCTGCTGGCCCAGGGCGAGCCAGAACTGCTGCGTAAACCGGTCGCTAAAGGCGCTTATGAGATGGTCTACAGCCAGGGCGAGAACGCGCTGTATCTGGCCACTTCGCAAAGCCGCAAACTGGATAAAGGGGGCGTAGTCTATCGTTTGGATCCACAGACGCTGGATATCACCCAGATCATTCACAACGACATCAAACCTTTCGGCGCAGCCAT
This sequence comes from Serratia sp. NA_13, assembly GCF_052691735.1. Classification (NCBI taxonomy): domain Bacteria; kingdom Pseudomonadati; phylum Pseudomonadota; class Gammaproteobacteria; order Enterobacterales; family Yersiniaceae; genus Serratia; species Serratia sp. NA_13. Next base: position 64,702 of record NZ_JBQZFV010000006.1, on the reverse strand, counting down.
TAACAGCAAGACCGACACGTTGTTCTTTGGCAACACCACCAGCAACTCGGTGACCGCCATTGATGGTAAAACTGGTGAAGTGAAAGGCCGCCTGGTGCTGGACGCGCGCAAGCGCTCCGAGACGGTAAAACCCCTGGCACCACGAGAGCTGGTCGCCGATGCCACCACCGATACCCTGTATATCACCGGCTTGGGTGAATCCAGCGTGGTTTGGGTGGTGAACGGCAAGGATCTGACCCTGCGCACCACCATCACCGAGACCGGTAAATATGGCACCGGCCTGGCGCTGGACGCCGCTGCCGGCCGTCTGTACGTAACCAACGCCGACGGCGAACTGGTGACTATCGACACCAAAACCAACAAGGTGGTCAGCCGCAAGAAGCTCGATGAGTCCAAAGAACACTTCTTCTTGAACATCAGCCTGGATCCGGCCACTCACCGCGCCTTTATCACCGACTCCAAGCAAGCGCAGGTGTTGGTTGTCGATACCCGCGACGGCAAAATTCTGAGCAAGATTGACGTGCCGGAATCGCTGGCGGTGCTGTTCAACCCGGCGCGCAATGAAGTCTACGTGACCCATCGCCAGGCGGGTGAAGTGAGCGTGATTGACGCCAAGAGCTACAAGCTGCTGCAAACCATCAAGACGCCGACCCACCCGAACAGCCTGGCGCTGTCACCGGATGGCCAGACGCTGTACGTCAGCGTCAAGCAGGCTTCCAGCCGTGAGAAAGAAGCCACGGCGCCGGATGACGTGATCCGCATCGCTTTGAAATAACACCGACAGGGGGCGCTATAGCGCCCCTTATGTTGCTGACAAAGCAGGAAAAAGCGTGGTTTTTCCTGCTTTGTGGTGAGCAGCCGAAAATCAATAAATTGATTTTCCTGATTTTTATTTATCGGCCTCTACTCACTCTGGGCTGGAATGAGGTTTGTCATCAGTCTGGGGGGGCGCTACGGCCCCCCTTTTATCGGTCTAAACCTTAAACCCGACGTGCTTGCCGTCCGGCATATAGACTGCAGTCTATAAACACAACGCCATTGTCGAAAATTTAGCCATTAATAGTCCGTTGTCTGAACCTTACCCACCAGCCCATCGGCGTCCTGGATCACCACTTTTTTGGTGGCACGCTGGTAAAGACACAGCTCCTTGCCCGGTTTGTTGTGCATAAACGCCTGCGGGTAGCGGCCACTAATCAGCAGCGCCGAGTAACCGATGTCGTCGCCATAATGAATAATGCTACCGACGGCTTTGGCGCCTTTCAGTCCGCTAGTTTTCAGACAGGCCGCTTGCAGCGCTTTATCGCCACTGGCCCAGGCAGCTTCCGACGACGCAGCGACGTTGAACGCCGTGATAGCGGCGATAAATACGATTAAGGTTCTGATCATCAACTTCTCTCCTGAATAACCCAATGATTCGCAGTATATGTGGCTATTTATTATTCAGCCATCAGACGGCGACGCATTATTTACAGTTTTTTTATTCCGGGCAGAAATAAAGTTACGGCGTTTTTACAGACAGCTTTTAGGGGCACGGATAACATCATTACATCGCCAATATGGCCTCACGAGACGGATGTTTCATGTACTCTAATATTATTGGTTTCAACCCGATGCTGGCGGATATTACCGCTACGCAGCCACGCCCATTTGGCAAGGAAGTTGAACAGTATTTACAGCGTTATCCGGATACTGAACACGTCGATATTTATCTCAACGATTTAAACGGTCAATTCCGTGGCAAACGGCTGCCGGTCGCCGAGTTATTCACGCTGGAAAAGGGCTGTTATTTCCCGCTGTCGATCTATGCCATGGATCTTGCGGGCCAGGTAATTGAAGAAAGCGGACTGGGTCAGCAGGCCGGGGAACCGGACCGGTTGTGCCTGCCGGTAGCGGGCACATTACGCCCCTGCGCCCGTGATCCACAGCACCACGCCCAGTTGCTGCTGACGATGAAAAATGCCGAGGGTGAGGCGTGCGAACTGGAACCGCGCGTGGTACTGCAACAGATACTCAAACGCCTGCAGGCCAAGGGCTACTACCCAGTGATCGCGGCAGAACTGGAGTTTTATCTGCATGACCCGCGACAACAACCCGCCGATGCCGGGCAGTGCCCGACGCAAAGTTTTTCTGTCGATGCCCCAGAGCGCCACCATGCACTGCTCAATGACATCGAACATCAGGCCAGACTGCAGGCGCTGCCGCTAACCGGCGTGGTGGCCGAGGCGGCTTCCGGTCAGTACGAACTGAACCTGCACCACAGTGCCCGGGTGCTGGAAGCTTGCGACCAGGTGCTGGCCCTGAAACGGCTAACGCGCCAGATAGCGGAAAAACACCACCAGCACGCCTGCTTTATGGCCAAACCCTGCGCGCAATCCGCCGGCAGCGGTTTGCACTTTCATATCAGCCTCCAGGATGAGCAGGGCAACAACCTACTGACCGGCGCTCCAGGCGAACTGAGCGACAACATGCAACAGGCGATGGCCGGAATGTTGGCATTGATGCCGGCCTCGATGGCCATCCTGGCACCGAATGTCAACGCCTTCCGCCGTTTTCACCCCGGTATGCATGTGCCGCTGCGTGCCTCCTGGGGGCACAACAACCGCACCGTCGCGCTACGCCTGCCCTGTGCCGACAGCGCCAACCAGCGTATCGAATACCGGCTGGCCGGTGCCGACGCCAATCCTTATCTGGCGGTGGCCGTCATACTCGGCGGCCTGTTGCACGGGCTGGAACAGCCCCTGCCGTTGCCCCCGAGCACCAACGGCTACGAAAACGACAGCGCCGCACCACTGCCACTCAACCAGCGGGAGGCACTTACGCTGTTTCGTCGCTGTCAGCCGCTGCGCGAGCTGCTTGGCCCGGCATTTTGCACCCTGTGGTACACCTGCAAAACCGCCGAACTGCGCCGCTTTGAAGGGCTGGTTACCGCAGCGGAAGTCAGTTGGATGCTTTAACCCGCCGGGTTCTGCATTCATCGGGCGAATATATTCGCCCCATAATTGAACAAGGAACAAAACATGTCTCGTTTGGTTTTGATCTCGAATAAGCAGTGTGACAGCAAAGATTTGACCTGCGCCTCGCAGGCCCTATCGCCCGTTGACACCAGCGATAATGAGCAAGGCCTGTGGCTGGGCTGGAACGGCGACGTGCAGAACTTTGGTGCCGCACCGCTGCGTCCGATCAGCCATCAGCACCGCAGCGGCTATCAGCAAGTGACCTTTCCGCTGTCCACCGAAGAGTTTCACTTCCACTATCAGGGCTACTACCACGATGGCCTGTGGCCGGTGTTCCATAATCACCCGGAGAAGGCGCACTTCACCCCGGAGAACTATCGGGCTTACCGGCAGCTCAACCAGCACTTCGCCGATATCGCCTGCGAGTACGTGTGCCCGAACGACATCATCTGCATTGATGATTATCAGTTGCTGCCCTGCGGCCAGGCGTTGAAAGAACAGGGGCTGTTGAACCCCTGCGCGTTCTTCTTCCACTTACCCTTCCCTTCGGCGTGGCTGCTCAGGCAGATCCCCGAGCACCAGGGGTTAATCGAGTCGCTATTTTTCTACGACCTGATCGGCTTTCAGTCGCTCGATGACCGTAATAACTTCCTCAATTATCTGACAAATGAATATCCGGTCGAGATGCTACCCAACGATCGGCTACAGGTTAATGGCCAAATCTTTGCTACCGGCATCTTCCCGGCCGGGATCAACGCCCGCAACATCTACTGAACATCGCCGCCCGGTTGGCGTTGCCGCACAGCGCCCAACCGTTCACCCCGGGATTTTGACCGCTTAGCTTCCCTATAGCACCGCTGACTGAAATTCAGATGTCTTCCCCTGCCCCGACCCGCAATGATGAGCTGTTCCTATACCTATACCCGACCGTTATCCGCACCCGGGCCACGCGCCTAAACATCTTATAAGCGGATTAACTTACTCATTTTTTTGCAGATTTTAACTGAAGGACATCTCAATGAACCGAGAGGGGATTTTAAAACACATACCCTGGATGCTGCTGGGGATACTCGGCGCTTCCTGCCTGGGTGTGGTGGCGCTGCGTCGCGGCGAACACATCAGCGCATTGTGGATCATCGTCGCGTCGGTGGCGGTGTATCTGGTGGCTTACCGTTATTACAGCCTGTATATCGCCACCAAGGTGATGAAGCTGGACGCCTTCCGCGCCACCCCGGCGGTGGCCAACAACGACGGCCTGAACTATGTGCCGACCAACAAGTACGTGCTGTTCGGCCACCACTTCGCCGCCATTGCCGGCGCAGGCCCGCTGGTCGGCCCGGTGCTGGCGGCGCAGGTCGGCTATTTGCCCGGCACGCTGTGGCTGTTGGGCGGCGTGGTACTGGCGGGGGCAGTGCAGGACTTTTTAGTGCTGTTCATCTCCTCACGCCGCAACGGGGCTTCGCTCGGTGAGATCATCAAAAAGGAAATGGGGCCGATACCGGGTACCATCGCGCTGTTTGGCTGCTTCCTGATTATGATCATTATTCTGGCGGTGCTGGCCCTGATCGTGGTGAAAGCGCTGGCGGAAAGCCCGTGGGGCGTGTTCACCGTTTGCTCCACCGTGCCAATTGCCCTGTTTATGGGCATTTACATGCGCTTCCTGCGCCCCGGCCGGGTCGGTGAGATCTCGGTGATTGGCATTCTGCTGCTGGTGCTCTCGATCTGGTTCGGTGGCGTGATTGCCCAAGACCCGTTCTGGGGCCCCGCGCTGACCTTTAAAGACACCACCATCACCTATACGCTGATTGGCTATGCGTTTATCTCCGCTCTGCTACCGGTGTGGCTGATCCTAGCGCCGCGTGACTATCTGGCGACCTTCCTGAAAATCGGCGTGATAGTCGGGCTGGCGATTGGTATCGTGATCCTCAACCCTGAGCTGAAAATGCCGGCGATGACCCAGTTTATCGACGGCACCGGCCCGGTGTGGAAAGGCTCGGTGTTCCCGTTCCTGTTCATTACCATCGCCTGTGGCGCGGTCTCCGGCTTCCATGCGTTGATCGCCTCCGGCACTACGCCGAAGCTGTTAGCCAATGAAAAAGACGCGCGCTTTATCGGTTATGGCGCGATGCTGATGGAGTCCTTCGTCGCCATCATGGCGCTGGTGGCAGCTTCGATTATCGAGCCAGGCCTGTACTTCGCCATGAACACCCCGCCGGCAGCACTGGGCATCACCATGCCGGACCTGCATCGTTTGGGTACCGAAGACGCCCCGATGATCATGGCCTCTCTGCGTGATGTAACTGCGCATGCGGCGGCGACCGTCAGTTCCTGGGGCTTTGTCATCAGTCCGGAACAGATCCTGCAAACCGCCAAAGACATCGGTGAACCTTCAGTACTGAACCGCGCCGGTGGCGCACCAACCCTGGCGGTGGGTATCGCCCACGTGTTCCACCAGATCATTCCTGGCGCCAATATGGGCTTCTGGTACCACTTCGGTATTCTGTTTGAAGCGATGTTCATCCTGACCGCGCTGGACGCAGGCACCCGTTCCGGCCGCTTTATGCTGCAGGACCTGTTGGGCAACTTTGTGCCATTCCTGAAAAAAACCGACTCACTGGTCGCCGGTATTGTCGGCACCGCTGGTTGTGTCGGACTGTGGGGTTACCTGCTGTATCAGGGGGTAGTCGATCCGCTTGGCGGCGTGAAGAGCCTGTGGCCGCTGTTCGGCATCTCCAACCAGATGCTGGCCGCAGTGGCGCTGGTACTGGGGACCGTGGTGCTGATTAAGATGAAACGCACCAAGTACATTTGGGTCACCGTGCTGCCAGCCGTCTGGCTGCTGATTTGTACCACCTACGCCCTGGGCCTGAAGCTGTTCAGCAACAATCCGCAGTTGGAAGGCTTCTTCTTCCAGGCCGGCGAGTACAAGCGCAAAATCGCTGAAGGCGGTGCCGAGTTGACCGCCCAGCAGATCGCCAACATGAACCATATCGTGGTGAACAACTACACCAACGCCGGGCTGAGCATTCTGTTCCTGCTGGTGGTGTACAGCATCATTTTCTATGGGGTGAAAACCGCCATGGCAGCGCACAAAAATCCGAACCGCAGCGACCAGGAAACCCCTTACGTGCCGGTGCCTGAAGAAGCGCCTGCCAACGGCGTAACTGAGGGGGAGGTCAAAGTTTCGCCGCAGCACTGATGGCGATTTAACGGATACCCTGCATAATGAAATCAGTTATGCAGTACCGACATGAAAGTTAACCGGTACCCAAAGGATTTCGGGCCGCAGCAAGGCGGCAAATGAGCGAATCCCCAGGAGCTTACTCAAGTAAGTGACTGGGGTTCGGGAGTGCAGCCAACACCGCTGCGGTTCGAAAGACGAAGGGTAAGCAGGGTATTTGGGAGTAAGAAACTATGTTCGGAAATCTCGGCCAGGCGGGTAAATATCTCGGGCAGGCGGCGCGCATGTTGGTGGGCGTGCCTGACTACGATACCTACGTCCAGCATATGAAAGACAACCATCCGGACAAACCGGTGATGACCTATAAAGAGTTTTTCCGCGAACGCCAGCAGGCCCGCTACGGTGGGGACGGCAAAGGCGGCATGCGCTGTTGTTAACAAGGATCCGCAATGAAACCCATCGCAGTCACCATTCTGACCGGCTTTTTGGGGGCCGGTAAAACCACCCTGCTCCGCCATATTCTCAACGCCGAACATGGCTACAAGATTGCCGTGATTGAAAACGAGTTCGGCGAAGTGCCGATCGACAACGCGCTGATCGGCGACCGCGCCAGCCGCATCACCACGCTCAGCAACGGCTGCATCTGCTGCAGCAAGTCCAACGAACTGGCCGACGCGCTGCTGGACTTGCTGGACGGCGTCGATCAGGGCCAACTGGAGTTCGACCGGCTGATCATTGAATGCACCGGCATGGCCGACCCCGGCCCGATCACCCAGACCTTTTTCTCGCACGAGATCCTCTGCGAACGCTTCCTGCTGGACGGCATCATCACCCTGGTGGACGCCGCACACGCCGACCAACAACTCAATCAGTTCAGCATCGCACAGGCACAGGTGGGTTACGCCGACCGTCTTCTGCTAACCAAAACTGACGTGGCACCGGACTGTGAAGCCCTGATGCAACGCCTGCAGCAGATGAACGCCCGCGCACCGGTGTATAAAGTGACGCACGGCGATATCGATCTTGGCGTATTGTTCGACATCGAAGGCTTTGTGTTGAACGACAAGCTGAACCTGACGCCGCCGACGCCGCTGTTCCGCCGCATTCCGCAGGCGCAAAACAACATTCAGTCGATTGTGGTGTACCACGACCAGCCGCTGGAACTGATGCAGATATCCGAAGTGATGGAAGGCCTGCTGCTGGAGTACGCCGACAGCCTGCTGCGTTATAAGGGAATTTTGTCGATCCGTGACGAACCGCGCCGCCTGCTGTTCCAGGGAGTGCAACGGCTGTATAACGCCGACTGGGATTGCGAGTGGCCACCCGAGGAAGAGCGCCGTAGTACGCTGGTGTTTATTGGGCTAGATTTGCCGGAGGAGGAGATCCGGGGACGGTTTGCTACGTTGGGTTGAGAGTGAAAAGCCGCATTAATGGGGGCAACCTAAAGAACTGCGCCTGATAGCGCTACAGGCGGGAGCCATACAGAACGCCGACACGCCGTGACCCCCTGCGCTCAAGGGGCGGCTAACCTGCAATGGCTCCCACCCGCCTCAAGCTTAGGGTGCAGCGGTAGTAAACTCAGTTATATAGAACCGGAACGCGCTGCACTTTAGCGACATGGCTGTATTGGCATGCTAAAATATAGCCAAGAACTGAGGATGCCCCAATGACCCAAAGAACTGTTGTTAGCGTTGCAAGTTATGTTCATAAACTTGCAAACGATCATGATATTACAGATTACCGCGACGGCATGAGCCGTATGGCGGTTGCCATTACCGGTCTGGCTGACGACGCTGTCGAATTGGATGACGTTGAGCAATTACTGGTTAATCTTAAACGGAAGGGTGTTCTTACCAAGTCTGAAATACTCAACCTTCAGGGGCGTTACTTTCTTGAACAAAGGAATGCCCGTAAGAAATTCAGAGCATGATTTTTGATCCGTTCGGTGACTTTGATACTTCAGGCTATCTTCAGAATAGCCTGGCGCTCAAAGAGCCTGATGAAATAAAAAGAGCGGAACATCTTTCGTTCGAATTAAGCATCGAAGACGCCCTAAGTTATCTCGCCCAAACGAACCCCATCAACTACCAATCTGTTCTACAAGTTCACGAAACACTTTTCTCTGACTTCTACCCTTGGGCGGGAAAGGACCGAAATGAGCTTGTTCCTCATCTGGCCGTCTTCAAGGGCTCACCGGATAATTTACGCCATACCGTCTTTGAACGCCCCGATTCCATCCGTATGGCGGTTGATTATGCGCTGCACCTTGCAGCGGACAAGGAGCGCTTCAGGGAACGACCAGGGGAAGTAATGGGATTACTGGCTTTCGCACATCCTTTTCTCGACGGTAATGGTCGCACGATTTTGCTGGTGTTTATGGAGCTCAGCTTCCGTGCCGGGTTCAGTATTAACTGGTCGGAGACCCGTAAAGATGACTACCTCCGGGCTTTGACTAACGAGATCGGAGACCCCTCTCAGAGACATCTTGATCATTATCTAACACCTTTTGTTGTAGACATATCAAGCCGCGATGACTGGCCAAAAATCATCGGTGGAATCAAAGGATTGGACGGTTTAGATAAAGAAAATATCTCATACGGCAGTATGGATGATCCTGAGGTACAAAAAATTTATATGACGTACCGTGACAAACAATAAGATCACCCTACCACTCACCCCACCTGAAAATACGGCCCCGCCGCGACTGAGTCACGCAGCATCAGCCTGGCCGGAAAGCTGGGGCGTTTGCTCAGCTCGCCGCCGTCCAGCATCGATACCAGCCGATGAATGGTTTCCTTGATCATATCGGTCACCGGCATTTTCATGCTGGACAGCGAAGGGATGGTATAAGGCGCCAACGGAATATCATCGAACCCGATCACTGAGACGGCGGACGGCACCGGGATTTGACATTCCGTCAGCCGCTTGATGGCGCCGATGGCCATTTCGTCGTTGCTGGCAACCATCGCGCTAAAGGCGTGGCCGCCGGCCAGTAGTTGATCGACCGCAGCCATACCGCTTTGCGCGTTCCACTTCCCTTCGACAATCAGCGCATCATTAACACCAATATCATGTTCCGCCAGCGCGGATTTATAGCCGGAGAGCCGCTCCAGCCCGGTAGGGGAATCCAGTGAGCCGGTGATAAAAGCGATATCGCGATGCCCCCATTCGATCAGTTGCTGCACCGCCGTCGCGCTGGCGGCGTGCTGATCGCTGAAGATGCAGTAGCTGTCGTTAAGTCTGAGCCGACGATTGATCACCAGGATCGGCTGCTTGTGCCGGGAGATGATCTCGTCCATTTCCGCAATCGACAGAAAGCGCGGGTAGATGATCACGCCGTCGCAGCGCATATCCAGCAGGTATTCAATGGCGGCCTTTTCTTCTGCGGCGGTGTGCTTGCCGTCCGCCAAAATCAGCTGGCGGCCATGCTCTTCCATGGTGCGTGCCGACTGAAACATCAGATCGCTGAAGTAGTTACCGCTGTACAGCGTGTTGGTCACCACCAGCCCGATGGTCTGGGTGGTTTTGGTCGCCAGATTGCGCGCCAGCAGATTGGGCCGATAACCCGTCTCGGCGATGGCTTTGTCCACCAGCTCACGCTTCTCCGGGCTGACATAGCCGCTGCCGGACAACACGCGGGACACCGTCGCCTTAGAAACGCCCGCCCTGTTAGCTACCTCAAGTATTGTTGCCATCTCTGCGCCGTCAAAGTCGATTGAGTCAGCGCAGTCTACCCAAGACGCCCCCGGTTTGAAATGGTTTCACGCCCGCTTCTGCCGTTGCCCCTGAAGCAAAAGCGATCAACATCACGAAATTAAAAACCAAAAAATCATAATTCTTGCCAAGAAATAAAGATCAAATAATGATTTTGTGAAACCGGTTTCTTATGGGCGTTTCATTCAGATGGAACGGCGGATCGCCCAAGCAGTAAAAATTCGCCTTTGGGCAATCCGAATCCATATCTTAAGAGACGATATTTCATGTCGAAGAACTACACAGAGATCTCGCAGGCCATCGTGAATGCGGTGGGCGGCCTCGGCAACATCGACGCCGTGACGCACTGCATGACCCGCCTGAGATTCGTTGTTAAAGACAAGGCGCTGATCGACACCCCTGCACTAAAAGCGATCAATGGCGTGCTGGGCGTGGTGCACAGCGGCGAGCAATGCCAGGTGATTATCGGCAATGAAGTGTCGAAGGCTTATCAGGCGGTGCTGGCGCTCGGCCTGCCGGGTAACGCCCCCGCCGCCGCGCCCGCAAAACGCAAAATCACCCTGAAAGGCATCGGTGCCGGCATTCTCGATGCGCTGGTGGGCACCATGTCGCCGTTGATCCCCGCGATTATCGGCGGCTCGATGGTGAAGCTGCTGGCGATGATGCTGGATATGGCCGGCGTGTTCGAAAAAGGCTCCTCGACCCTGATCATCCTGAACGTGATCGGCGACGGCGCGTTCTTCTTCCTGCCGGTGATGGTCGCCGCCTCTGCGGCGCTGAAGTTCAAAACCAACATGTCGCTGGCGATCGCCATTGCCGGCGTGCTGCTGCACCCCAACTTTATCGATCTGATGGCCAAGGCGGCGCAGGGCCAGGCCGTGGAGTTCGCCTACATCCCGGTGACGGCGGTGAAATACACCTATACGGTGATCCCGGCACTGGTGATGACCTGGATCCTGTCGTATATCGAACGATGGGTTGACCGCATCACCCCGGCGGTGACCAAGAACTTCCTCAAACCGATGCTGATTGTGCTGCTCGCCGCGCCGATCGCGATTGTGTTTATCGGCCCGCTGGGCATCTGGATCGGCAGCGGTATTTCGGCGCTGGTGTACACCGTGCACGGCTATTTGGGCTGGCTTTCCGTCGCCATTATGGGGGCCATCTGGCCGCTGCTGGTGATGACCGGCATGCACCGCGTGTTCACGCCGACCATTATTCAGACCATCGCCGAGACCGGCAAAGAGGGCATGGTGATGCCTGCGGAGATTGGTGCCAACCTGTCGCTCGGCGGCTCTTCGCTGGCGGTGGCGTTCAAAACCAAAAACCGCGAACTGCGCCAGACCGCACTGGCCGCTGCCGCCTCCGCCATTGTGGCGGGGATTTCCGAACCGGCGCTGTATGGTGTGGCGGTGCGGCTTAAACGCCCGTTAATCGCCAGTTTGATCAGCGGCTTTATCTGCGGGGCCGTCGCCGGCATTGGCGGATTAGCCAGCCATTCGATGGCTTCCCCCGGCCTGTTCACCAGCGTGCAGTTCTTCGACCCAGCCAACCCGATGAGCATTGTCTGGGTCGGCGGCGTGATGGTACTTGCCGTGGTGCTGTCGTTCGTGCTCACGCTGCTGTTGGGCTTCGAAGACATCCCGGAAAGCGAAGCAGCCAGCCCGGCGGCCACTTCGCCTGCGGCGAATACCGCTAACGCGACCCATTAACACACTATTTTTTACCCTAGATAATTGGAGTTGCATTCAGACGGCAAGAGAGCGAATCCCGATGAGCTTACACAAGTAAGTGATTCGGGTGACAAATCTGCCAGGAGCAGATTTGAACGCTGCTTGCAGCGGCCCCGAAGGGGCGTGGCCCATGGACGGGCCACGTAACTGAGCGCAGCCAACACAGAGGCAGCTTCAAGTATGACGGGTAATTATTGAGGATTGCATGTCTGATTCAACATTCCCGCAAGGGTTTTTATGGGGCGGCGCCTTGGCCGCCAACCAGTCTGAAGGGGGTTATCTGGAGGGCGGGAAAGGGCTGACCACGGTCGACATGCTCCCGCACGGCCCCAACCGCATGCCGGTAAAACTCGGCTTGGAGAAGCGCTTTACCCTGCGTGAAGACGAGTTTTACCCAAGCCACGACGCCATTGATTTTTACCACCGCTACCGCGACGACATTGCGCTGATGGCAGAGATGGGCTTTAGCGTATTCCGCACCTCCATCGCCTGGAGCCGGCTTTACCCGAATGGCGACGAACTGACGCCCAACCCGCAGGGCATTGCCTTCTACCGCAGCCTGTTCGAGGAGTGCCGCAAATACGGCATCGAGCCGCTGGTCACCCTGTGCCATTTCGACGTGCCAATGCACCTGGTGACCGAATACGGCTCCTGGCGCAACCGCAAGATGGTGGAGTTTTTCACCCGTTATGCCCGCACCTGCTTCGAAGCCTTCGACGGGCTGGTGAAATACTGGCTCACCTTCAATGAAATCAACATTGTGCTGCACAGCCCGTTTTCCGGCGCCGGGCTGGTGTTCGAGGCCGACGAAAACCCCGAGCAGGTGAAATACCAGGCCGCGCACCACGAACTGGTGGCCAGCGCGCTGGCGACCCGCATCGCGCATGAGGTGAACCCCGCCAACCAGGTGGGCTGCATGCTGGCGGGCGGCAATTTCTATCCGTGGTCCAGCAAGCCGGAAGACGTGTGGGCCGCGCTGGAGAAAGACCGCGAGAACCTGTTCTTTATCGACGTACAGGCCCGTGGCGCTTACCCCTCTTACTCCGCCAGGGTGTTCCGCGAAAAAGGCGTGCGCATCGCGATGGAGGAAGGCGATGCCGAGATCCTGAAGAACACGGTCGATTTCGTCTCCTTCAGCTATTACGCCTCGCGCTGCGCTTCTGCCGATATGAACGACAACAACAGCAGCGCCGCCAACGTGGTGAAATCGCTGCCAAACCCTCACGTGCCGCGTAGCGACTGGGGCTGGGGCATCGATCCGTTGGGTTTGCGCATCACCATGAACATGATGTACGACCGCTACCAAAAACCGCTGTTCCTGGTGGAAAACGGCCTCGGCGCACACGACGAGTTCAATGCCGCAGGCGAGATTGAGGACGATTACCGCATCAGCTACCTGCGGGAACACATCCGCGCCATGGCCGACGCCATCGCCGACGGCGTGCCGGTGATGGGCTACACCACCTGGGGCTGCATTGACCTGGTGGCGGCCTCAACCGGCGAAATGAGCAAACGCTACGGCTTTGTTTACGTCGACCGCGACGACCAAGGCAACGGCACCCTCGCCCGCACGCGCAAGAAATCCTTCTGGTGGTATAAGAAGGTGATTGCGAGTAATGGGGGGGATTTGGGGTAGGTTGGGTTGGCGACAAGGGGCCTGAGATCCTCAGGTTCCTGCGGTTGGCTTAACGCAGATTGGGAAGTGCTTCAACCTGCAAAGCCCCGTTCACCTGACTGAGCGCGAATGTGGTTTCGAACTTACGCGCAGAGGGAAAAACCCCCGCCAGTCGCTTTTTAGGGGATAACAGTTTCACTGAGAAATGATATTCCTGCCCTGGCACAAATACGTAGTCTTCATAAGGGACGCACTGATTAGGCGTGATATCGCGCAGCGGGTCGAAGAATTTGAAATCACGATGCTCCGCATCATCCAGTCGGTAAATCGAGATGCTCGCTAACTTCTCATCCCCTTCCGGCATCACGGTCACGCACACTGCGCCGGCGCGCAGGCTAATGGTTGCGGGGTAGTCTACAGGAATACGATCGGCTATCGACGGACAGCCGGCGAGCAGGAAAGGTAACGCAAGTATAAAAATTCGTTTCATTATTACCTCTGACGTAGAAATTTGGCCAAGACCTGCTCATACTTGAAACGAATGGCGCTATCTTGAGGACCAACATACTTCACAAGCCACCCAAGACCATCTCCCCAAGTATCATAGCCATAACATATTAATAGCCAGTAATCTGCAATGATCGAAGCTTGCTGTTCCAAAGAGTAGTTTGTGAGTGTCTTATTCACATCCAATCTATAGTTGTAATTAGCTGCCCAGCTAAAAGCGCCCCTAAGGCGTACCCATTGACCATGCTGGTGCTGCCAGACATGAGCCAGTTCATGGATAAATAAATGCTGTTTTTCATACTTCTTTATCCGAGAGAAGTCTACTTCGTACTCCTCTTTACGAAAATAGATCTCGCCGTTGGGCGACATGCCAACGTGCTTACCTTGCAGGCCGAACGGCAAGTAACTATTACAATGAACCCATACACGGCTGTAGGTGACTGATTTACCGAAAACCCGGCGAGCCATGGTGATCTCGCCAAGCGTCATTAGACGTAACGTACCTTCTTCCACCTGTTGGTTTTTTTGCTCTGTAGTTAGCATAAGTCAAATTCCCTATGACTATATGGAAACGGAATATTAACGATCATTTTTCACACAGTCCAGATGATATATTTATCCATTAGAATAAATACATACATTATCAATGAATTAATCATATTAATTAATGACAACCATTTTCCTAATAATTTCTACGCCCTGCGTTTTAATAATTATTACTTTTGATAAAAACAAATATATTCACCAAGCAAATAAATATAAAAATGTGGCATCATTAACTGCGAGCCGTATTCCATATTTGGCAGATAGTTTACTGTAATTTCATACAGGTTATTTTTTCACTTTTCCAACAGCGCTATAGTCTCCTGGCTGCGGCACAATCGCAGCCGGAGTTAGCGTTCCGAATCCCCCAACCCTGCTCGAATATGGTATAAATTCGGGCATGCCGATGCGCACCCAAACAATGGTGGCTCGGGTGGTGCTTCCTCCGGGAAGGCCGGGATCCGTTGGGGCCGGTTACGCTAACGCCGCTCGAGCTACCACCCCCGAGTTTAGCGTCTCTTCTGGTAGCGGTATTTCTCCCCCAATGGAAATGACCGATATGGAAAACACCTCCTCAACGAAAACTTCTGAAGCAGCGCCAAGTACCCTCACCCTCTATCGCCAACTGTTCAACCAGCTCGATCTCAGTACCTTAGACTCGACACAACTCCTAGACCTTGCCGCCCTCTCCGCCGAACAGGCCGAAGGGCTCTGCCACGGCCTGTCGCTGTTTGGTGAACTTATGCAAAAGCACCCGCAACCCGATGACATCCAGTGGAAACAGCTGAATCATTACCTCAACGCAACGGCTCACTTGGTGCCTGCGCTGTGCAACCTCTATGGCCGCGCGCTGCGCGAGATGGAATGCCAGAGCTGATAAGGTAAAAGTAAATAATAAGAACGGTATTAGTTTTGTGCCGTTCTTATCACTCCGGTAAATCTCATAGATCTGACTGACACATCACGATAAACACATTCACGAAGGTAGGCATTTCCCCCGTGACCTGGCATAGTTAACGCATTCGATAAATCGATGAGTTAACTGCTGGGTGACGACGCATGGCCGCTGGCAGTACGCAAACGCATTGATCAGAATCTATTCTGCAATGAGGGGATGGTTTTGCCTACTAAGATAGAGACGTTATCTTCGAAAGATGCTGTTTTAAAAGCCATCGAAGAATATAAATTACTAGGCCGTGATGCCTTCCTAGAAAAATACAAAGTCAAACGAATTAAAAAATGTGAGCTTCTTTATAATAACGCAAAGTACGATATCAAAGGTATCGTCGCGGCAGCTTATATTGAGCAGTTCGGAATACCATTCGAAAAAATAAATTCTAACAGTGGTGCTAAGAGCGCTATCCAAGCGCTTAAAAACCTCGGTTTCGAGATCGTAGAAACGCCACATCCTCTTGAGCATTTAGTTAAAGGGGAAGTTTACAAACGCAAGGCGATCCACGACCTCTACGGTGGACAAGAGCAGGGTGGAATATCCACACCAAAAGAATTCCCCGTGATCTTCATTTTTACTGGTGAGATTGGCGAAACTCATGGGTACAAAGATGGATGGTCTACCGACGACCACTTCTCCTACACGGGAGAAGGTCAAAACGGTGATATGGCGTTTACCAACGGTAATAAACACGTCCGAGACCATAAAGATAATGGTAGGGATATACTTTTATTTGAATATAATAAAAAACGTACTGGCGTAAAATTTGTTGGATTGTTTGAGTGCGATTCATGGAATTACACCCATTGTCTAGATACCGCTAAAAACATGAGGCAAGGGATCGTTTTTAACTTATTCCGGGTATCTTCTGCTCAAGACGTTGACAATGACACCACTGCATCAGAAGTAGTACAAAAGAAAGAAACGCTCGAACAGCTGCGTGCCAAGGCGATAAAATCATCCATGATGACAGGCCAGCGCAAAGAGAGTGACAGCAAGAATTCCTGGTTCAAGCGCAGCGAGGACGTAAAAAAATACGTGCTGCAACGCGCTAGCGGCATCTGTGAATCATGCGAGCAACCAGCCCCGTTCCAGAAAAAGAATGGCGAACCCTACCTGGAGCCTCACCACACAAAACGCTTAGCCGATGAAGGCCCCGATCACCCTCAGTGGGTGGGTGCTATCTGCCCTACATGCCACCGCAGGATACACAGTGGGGTTGATGGGAAAGCGCTGAACCAGACTTTGATGGTGAAATTAGAGCTGAAAGAGGCGAGCTTTAAATAGCCATTATTCAAAAACTATTTGAGTAGAAGTGTTCGGGGGTGGTGTTTAAAGAGACGGGTCTAGAAAAGGATCATCTTTCCCCCACATCATCCTCTGACCACGCTTTGCTGTGATCCGATAAGGTACCACCCATAACCGCAATGTATCTGAGAAAGCAAAATGCTGCGGTATCGGATGATTGAAGTCATCGTGTGCCGGGTAGATCAAATACATGTCACCGTCGCCATCAAGATACTTTTGGCCGTATGCAAACATTTGATAGAAATCGGATTGCGCTATTCCGTAAAGGGGTTTCTCCTGAGAATTTCTATTCACCAACTTCCATTTGGTATCCAACACCATCGTGGTTTTTACCGGATGGCGTGACTGAATCAACAAATCTGGGCGCAGCTTAAAGCAGTCCCTCTCACCATGTTTAACCAACGAATAGCTCGCAGCCTGCGGCTTCAATTTGAAGCCGTGTGGCAACTCATCAGCAAGAGTCTGCGCGACAAAAGACTCAAACACTGCCTCCATAGGGAACAACAGCGATAAGGCTTTAGCATCCCCTTGCAAAGCACTCGGGCTCATTCCGTGCAATATCAATTGCGCCCATGCAAGCGGTTCATGATAATGACCCATACTGCGATCCAGGCGCAGGCTCGATATATCCCCATCAATATCTCGGCTAAACGGAACCCCATCAAAAGCAAAGCGCATTTCCTGTAGCCAGCGCTGATTCTCTGATGACAGACTAAGGCTGCCTAGCTTATGAAGTGCTGAGTGTAAGAGCCTATTGGCAGCACAGTCGGGCAAATAGTCATCGTAATCGACACAGAATTTATGACGATCCACAATGTTATGCCGCAACTGAGCGGACAGCATCAGCTTGCCTTTCATGAAGGGTAAATTACCCTGTTCATTCACATAGTCTGAGCGCAGGCCCTGCTTAAGCAGTTGGCTAACGCTATGCAAAAACTGGTTAATAAAAATCTCTAGCAAAGGCATTCGTTGCGCATGAACTGAAGCCTGCTGAGTTTGGATATGCCGAAAACCAGACAGATGGCTCAGCATAATCAGCAAAGTTTCACGTGCGTGCCCACGCGAAAGGTTTTTGCCTATCTTGGGCAAAACTTCAAGCTGCAGGCCATAGGGGGTATAAAATATCCCTGCGTAATTCTGTACTTGAAGCAACCGGCACCCAGAGCGTGAGGTGAGTTTGAGCAGTTGGCTCCCCTTCTCGCTGGTCAGGCTAAGCGATTCTAAATAATGGAATACCTCACGAGGAAGAGGAACAGCACCCGCCGGCGTTTCTTTTTCAACACCTAACAGGTCATACTCAAAAACAGAGATCACCTCACCCATTTTGCGCAGCCTGTGTAACAGGGGCAGCTTCTTCGGGTTGATAAATTGCACGGTAAGCCTGGGGCATATTCCAGACTTCTTCATCAAAAGCTTGTAATTGGTAGGTTGTTGATTGCTGATCGTGACGCCGTAAAGCGTGTTCAGCACCAAACAGCATGTCTAGATCGTCGGTTTTCTCAATGACAAACTGTAGGTTATCGTCTTGCTTCTGATTATCCGCCAACACCAACCGTATTTTGTTCCAATCGTCGAAGAAATATTCCTGCAATAAAGGAATGATCTTTTTCTGGAATGCCGCCTTCAGCTGTTTAAATGCCTTCTCTTCATCCTTCGCATCGCAGGCTTTTTTTACCGGCATAAAGAACGCATGCCCTAACGTATGCTCACGATCGTAAAGCGCCTCGATTCGGCTATTCAGTTTCTCTAATAACGATTCAAGCTCAATACCTTTTACTGTGGCCCCACTGAGCAATGAAAGGTCCGGCATCATCTCGACAAAGTCAAAGCGACGGCGCAATGCCGTGTCCATCAACGCCAACGAACGGTCTGCGGTATTCATTGCCCCAACGATATCGACGTTGCCAGGCACACTGAATGTCTGGCCGCTGTAAGACAACTGCAGGCTCATCGCATTGCTCATACCGGCGCGCTTGTCGATCTCAATCAGCGAAATCAGCTCACCGAAAATCTTGGAGATATTGCCACGATTGATCTCATCAATAAAAATGGCATAGCGATGCGCCGGATCGGCTTTAGCACGTTGGCATAACCGCATGAAAATACCGGGCTCAATAGGATAAGAGATATTTCCGCCCTCGTCGGCGCGCGCGCGCATCCCTTCAATGAACTCTTCATAGCCATAAGACTGATGGAAGGTGGCCACGGCAAACCGCTGAATGGCCTCCGCTGTTTGCGGCCCTTGTTTTAACTCATCATAGAGTGAAACAAGATCTTCCACTTGCTCTAGCTGCGACTTAACCAAGAACCACTCACTCTCGGCCGTTTTATTGAAAATCGTAGGCTCACGGCGGTTTTTATATTCAACCGTGGTGGATTCCGGCACGGTAAAAGATTGCAGCGTGGCCCAAGCCGTTTGCGATAAATTACTGCTGCGACCATTCAATAAGGCTTTCCGTTGGAACCACTGGTGCTCAGTCAATTGGCGAACTTTGGCGCGTTTCTTCAGATCCAATAAGATTAGCGCTGTCACCTGCATCCAGTTAAGTGATTCAAGGCGAGAATCTAGCCAGGCATCATAATCGGCGGGAGCGGCCTGCGTGGTGTACTCCTTCATTTTTTGCTGCAAGATGAAGGTCTTCCCGGTTCCCGGAGGGCCAAAGTAGATCATATTGACGGGTGAATGCTGCGGTATCGTCACGCTCACCACTTCATTGCTCACCGTGACTGCGCTGCTAACCATTTTCTCTTGTTTTTGCTCGCTGTCACGCTCACGCAGCAGCTCATAGAGATGCCAGATCGCCATGTTCACATAGTAAGGGTCCGCATCTGGCAGTTGCCTGTTAATCGCGCCCTTCAATTCATGGTTTTTCTGCAGCCAATCGCCAGCAAGCGTCAGGCCAAGCGAGAATTGCTCATTCAAAAACATCGCGGTTTTGGTAAACGCATTCTCGTCTACCGTGCTGGTACAGGTTGCCGGAGTAAAGGCAGCAAAGACGCGATTTCTCAAACTCCAATACATCCGCTTGAGCTGCCCAGTCTCCTTGGCTTGCTGCAAGGCAGCTTCTACATATTGGTAAGTTTGTTCGTCGGGTTGACGATGAATACGCTCGGTCAGTTCTCTGAGTAATGGGAGACTTTGCTGGAACTCGGCCAACGACGGAACACCCTGGCGGATACTGGCAATTCCGTTATCACGCTCATACCAAAGCCGTTTAACCAGATCATCCGTCTCCGGCTCTGAAAATGTCTGGGTTTGTTGCAGCAATGCCGTAAATTCACGATAACGGCTATTCCACTCTGAATGAGAATAATCTTTGTATACGGCCAGAGAGTTAATCAATTCACTGAGAGTCAGCTTACCTGCTTCAACATCGGCAACGATATCCATCACGATAGTTCCTGTACGGTGACATTTTTATTTGAAAGAAAACCGGTACTATTACTACAAAACTACGGCAGCCAAGACGTTAACATCAAGGCTGCTAGCCACTGCCTAATCAATCTTAAGCGCCTTTCAGCATATCAAACACCACGCGGGCAAATCCCTTGGCGAGCTCTGGGTTGGACAGATACTGCACCATCATTTCGTGCTGAGCTTCATTACTGTCCATGACCGCATCATCAATGGCTTTTGGGAAATCCCCCAGCATGGCCTGTTCGCGGGTGTTGTTGGCTATCTGCGTCATCACCGCTTGGTTTTCCGATAGCTTGTCGCGTACGGTAAACGCGTAGTTGATCATGTCTTTATCACTGAGATTATCAGTCATAAACAGGTCGTTAAGGCGCGCCAGAATGTTCGACAGGAACTCTTCTTTCTTATCCTTCGGCTTGGCTGTGCCGATGTCATTACCCGGCTCGATTTTATAGTCTTCGGCATCTTCCTGAAGCTTGAGATGCTGTTCGTGGATTTTCGAGAGACGGTAATGGCTCATATCCACATTGCTTAAATCAATCTCATCTTCTTCTATACGCTGTTCGTGCAACAGCGGACGTAGATGTCGGGAAAACAGACTCAGTTTTTCCAGATCCTTGTCATCGTACTCAACGATTTGTGACATAAACTCGTAGAAACGGACAAAACTGCCGAGATCTTTTTTGAAGATATCCAGCTTGTCTTTTTCTTGTTTGCAGTCTTTGAAGCTGTTTTCAGCATTGGTGATCAACACCACATCGTTGGTTTTTTTCGTGCGTTCAAAGATCTCTTTTGCCAGCACGTAGGCATCGATAGCCGAGGTATAGCGCTTCTTCCAACGTTCAACGGCCGGCTTGCAGATATTACTGATCGCCGCATTGGATTTGTTTTTGGTAAAGAAAGCCTCGCAGAACTGTTCGACTTCGTTCCACAGGAATATGCCGCTGGTACGCAGTTTCTCAAATAATTCAAAGACTAGTTGGGGATCGCTGACATCCGCCAGTTCTGCCGTTTGGTAGTAAGGTTGGAAAGCGGCAAGGATCTCATCTGGCTCGTTATAGAAATCCAGCACAAAAGTGCCCGACTGCGCTTTGCCTGGATAAGTACGGTTGAGACGCGACAGCGTTTGTACACACTCCACACCGCCAAGCGCTTTATCCACATACATGGCGCATAATTTTGGTTGGTCAAAGCCGGTCTGGAATTTATTTGCCACCAGCATCACCTGATAATCTTCGCTATCAAAAGCTTTACGCATGTCCCGGCCTTTCAGCCCTGGGTTCATATTCATTTCGGTAAACTTTTGATTCAGCAGCGCAAGGCTATTGTGGTCATTTTCAACAAACTCCACCTCGCCAGAGAATGCCACCATCGCATTGATCTTCGCGTAGTGATTCTCGGCAATGTATTTATCAAACGCCAGCTTATAGCGCACCGCCGCTTTACGTGAACTGGTCACCACCATCGCTTTGGCCTGCCCACCCAGCAAATGCATCACATGCTTGCGGAAGTGCTCAACGATCACTTTTACTTTTTGGGCAACGTTATGGTCGTGCAGCGTCACCCACTGGTTCAGTTTGATTTTGGCTTTTTTGCTGTCGACTTCTCGATCGGGATCGTCCAACTTTTGCAGCAGCTTGTATGCCACTTTGTAGTTGGTGTAATTCTTCAGCACGTCCAGAATAAAACCTTCTTCAATTGCCTGGCGCATAGAGTAAACATGGAAAGCTTCTGGCTTATTGGTTTTCGATGCCGGTTCAAGAGGGTTAGGACGACGGCCAAACAACTCGAGGGTTTTGGCTTTTGGCGTGGCGGTAAATGCATAGTAGTTAAGATTGCTGCTACCTTTGCGCGAGGCGACGGTAGCATCAAGAATATCTTCCGACGACAACTCGACATCATCATCCGCCTCTTCCGTCATCAGCACTTCTTTCAACTGACGCGCCGTGGAGCCGCTTTGCGATGAGTGCGCTTCATCGGCGATCACCGCATATTTACGCTGCTTGAGGCTGACGCTGTTTTCTATGGCTTTCAGCACGAACGGGAAGGTCTGGATGGTAACGATAATAATCGGCTGTGAGTTTTCCAGCGCGTTGGCGAGTTTCTCCGACTTCGAACCATCGCCTTCTTTATTATTGATGCGCCCGACCACGCCGTCCGCGTGTTCAAACTGGTAAATGGTGTCTTGAAGCTGATCGTCCAGTACCGTGCGGTCCGTGACCACAATCACCGAATGGAACTGCTTCTCGCCTTTCTCGTCGTATAGCGTGGAAAGCTGATGTGCCGTCCAGGCGATAGAGTTCGATTTCCCGGAACCGGCGCTGTGCTGAATAAGGTATTTATGCCCCGTTCCTTCCACCGTGGCCGCGCTAATCAGTTTATTCACCACGTCCCACTGGTGATAACGCGGGAAAATCAGACTCTCTTTCTTGCCTTTCAGCCCGTTCCACTCTTCTTTTTCTTCGATTTGCAGATGCACAAAACTGGCGAGAATTTTCAGCAGGTTGTCTGGCAGCAGAACTTCATTCCACAGGTAGTCGGTGGCATAGCGATTGGGGTCTTCAGGGATATCGTTCCCCGCACCGCCGGCTTGGGTACCTTTGTTAAACGGCAGGAAGAAGGTGTCATCACCCGCCAGTTTGGTAGCCATAAACACTTCGTACTGACTGACGGCAAAGTGCACCAGCGCACCACGCTTGAAGGTGAGCAGCGGCTCCGGCTTGTTGGTAACCGGATCTTTCGGCAAACGCGTTTTCTTATATTGTTTAATCGCGTTTTGCACCGCCTGCTTAAACTCAGATTTCAGCTCCAGCGTGGCTATCGGCAAGCCATTAACAAACAGCACCAGATCGATTCGCCAATTCTTGGCTTTTGCCCCTGTTTCATCAAATGCCGCTTTGTTGGCATAGGGGCTATAAACCAGTTCCGGCACAATGCGGCAGATGTTCTGCTGATAGCGCGCCAGCGTTTCCGGGTTGAGATTATGTTCGGGCTTAAACTGGCACAGGGAAAATCGTGCGTTATGGCTTTTGATTCCGTGGCGCAATACGCCCAGCGTGCCGTAAGTGCGCGAAAGCATATCGGTGGCGTTGTTATCCGCTTTTTTTAGTTGGGTCACCAACGCATCGAGGAAATGGCGCTCGGTATCGGTCGGGTAAACCTTGGAAAATTTTTCCCACTCCAGCGGCTGGGTGTTTTGCACAAAAGCAATCGCATCTTGCGCATACAAAGCACGTTCGCGATCGTAACCGTCAGATTTGCCGATAATCCATCCCTTGGCAACCATTTGAGCAATCATCTCATTTTGGAAGATTGCCTCTTTGGTGGTGTCCATACTCATGCGGTGACCTCCTGTGATACCTCTGCTTTTTCGGCTTCTGGTGCGACCCAATTGCGTACGTCGATTTTGCCGGTGACGGCCGCGGAGATAAGGGCAGTGCGGCGTTCTTGCATAAGAGATATTTGACTAATAGCCATGCTAATCAGCATTTCAATCTTAGAACATTTAAACTGAAGGTGCTTAGCAATATCAATAGCTTCAGAAATTGGGGGGCGAGTTATACGCAGATTGCCTATAACACCCATACCAATATTTTGCTGAGTACCAAAACTCCAGTTTAACTCAACAGCTGTTTGAAATGGGTTTGACCTCAGAAAATTCAATACAAAATATGGATGGGATAAGGCATCACATCTAATCACAGCCAATGGGGACCATATATTAAACTCACTATCAGTCTCAACGATCGCAGTAACTCCTGTCGTTGCTCCTGATTTAACCATGTATATATCATTAAATTTAGGGGTGTATTTTTTGCTAAACCTTATGTGATCTTTAATAGAGATACATGCCCTCTTTTTCTCAAAGTCTATTATCCCGGATGATATAGCCTCCGCAGAAATAAATGGAACACCCTCATCAATGAAATTTGGTGTTTCATGAGGACCATCGGTGATTGGTGTTGAAACTATATTTTTTATAGCGCATACATCCCAATGCTCCGGTACTTCCCCCAACCACTCAACACCAGAATCTCTCATTGGCACATCGGGGTTTAGCCCTTTAGTCACAGCATGGCTAATCACTGCCTGACGCTTTTCTTTTAGCAGTTCAATCAGTTGCTGTTGCTTCTCGATCAGGTTATCGATTTTTGCGGTTTCGTGAGCGAGGAAAGTGGCAATCTTCTCAGATAGCATAAACGAGCATGTTGGCACAGGTAATAGGCTAATAAACTCCCAACTCGCGCGAGGCATCTTTGAACCATAGGTAGATGAATTTACCTGATCAATAAAATTAGCTGTTAAAGAGTAATAATTCAGAAATCGCGGATGTACTTTTTCAGTTCGGAGGACTAAAAACTCAGATGAACATACACCAGAAAAAGTGGCTAACCATGATTTGGCAAGATAGGGCCTCAGTTTTCCAAAGAGAACATCACTTTTTTTAAAAGAAAGCGACGTACCTTCTGAGATACTTTCCTCTTTGGCAATATACTTACCATCACCACTTGACACATTCTCTAACCCGACAAATTTATCATCGCCTAATGAAGATTTAGCCGTCAATAAAGAAGCTATAAATTTTAATTTTGTGATATGCCAATCAACTGGAATATCCCCCAACCACTCAACACCAGAATCCTTATACTCTGGATAAGCTTGATATTTAGCCATCAGGAATGTACCTCCTGCAGCAACTTCATAATCTCGGCGCTGACGGCATCCAGATCCGCATCAATCTCTTCCAACGGACGCGGTGGCAGATATTCATAGAAGTGGCGGTTAAACGGAATTTCATAACCGACAATACCCACTTCATTATCTTTTGCATCGCGTTTATCGGCGTTAATCCAGGCATCTGCCACATGCGGCAGCACTTCCACTTTAAAGTAGCTCTCGATCAAATCACTGGTAGTCACTTCTGGGTTTAACGGCACGTTTTCGTTGTCGCGAAGCTCACCGTCTTGTTCAAACTCCACCACTTTGCCTTGGTATTCAAACGCGCCGTACAACGGCTGGGCGGCTTCTTTCAGCACCTTTTTCACTACCGGTTCAGCAGCGGGATTTTTGGTGGTGATAGCGTCGATAAACTGTTTGTTCTCTTTGGTATCCAGCTTCACGCCTGCCGCTTTAATTGCGCCTTTTAGTGCGAGTTGGAACTCATTAAAGTCATCGCTAACCTGTGATTTACCGCCCGCTTTAGCCCCCAACGCCGTTTGGATTTGCTGTGCTTTATCCATTAAGGCACGCTGTGCCAGCCACAGTTTGCTGTCCAGCAGGTCTTTAATTTGCTTCTCTTTCAGCTCAGCAAATTCCGCTTTGATAATGGCGCGGGCTTCAACTTCCAGCTCGCTAAAGTCACCGTAATTATCGTTTTGCCACTGTGCGAAGAACTCTTCATACAGACGTTCCATGGAGGCATTAAACGGCTTCGGAGCAAAGCGCAGTGTGGCAATGGCCTCATCAGTGACCTGTGCAGACAAACGCAGCGGGCGTTCTATGGTCAGGCGGCGGTAGCCAAAATCCGTGCTGTTAAAGATTTTGCTGGCGAAGGTTTTTGGCGCTTCGGTTTTCGCCGTTGCCGATTGGCGGCCACGGTTAGATTTCTGCTCCGGCGCTTTTTCCAGGCCTAAATCTTCAAGAGCAGTCGCATCCACCACTTCAAAGTCACCAAAGGTGCGGGTGATAAGCGTGATATCGTCCTCGCCCATCAGGTTACGTTTAGAACCTAATGACTTACGCATCTTGCCGCACAGGTGGGTGCCATCAATCAGTTGGACTTTGCCTTTACGCTCGGCCGCCTTCTTATTCGACAGGATCCACACATAGGTCGCAATGCCGGTGTTGTAGAACATATCTGTTGGCAGCGCGACAATGCCTTCCAGCAAATCGGCTTCCAGAATATAACGGCGAATCTCACTCTCACCGCTGCCCGCCCCGCCGGTAAATAACGGGGAACCGTTGAGGATAATACCGATTCGCCCGCCATTGCTCACAGAGCCATCGGCGTTACGGCTATCACGCATTTTGCTGATCAGGTGCATCAGGAATAGCAGCGAACCATCAGAGACACGCGGCAAGCCTGGGCCAAAGCGCCCGTTAAAGCCTTTCTGCTGATGCTCGTCGTTAATCTCACCTTCAATCTTTTTCCAATCCACGCCAAAGGGTGGGTTAGACAGCATGTAGTCGAACTGGTCCTGCGGTAATTGGTCGTTGGAAAGCGTATTCCCCAATTTGATACGGCTGACATCCTGCCCTTTGATCAGCATATCGGCTTTACAGATGGCGTAAGACTCTGGGTTTAGCTCTTGGCCGAAGGCACGCATTACTGCGTTCGGGTTCAACTCGTGCACGTATTCCATGCCAGAGGAAAGGAAACCGCCGGTACCGGCTGTTGGGTCGTAAATGGTGCGGATGATGCCGTCTTTCGACAAGGCGTCATTATCTTCCATAAACACCAGCGAAGTGGTTAAACGCACGATATCGCGCGGGGTAAAGTGCTCCCCGGCAGTTTCATTCGAACTTTCCGCAAAACGGCGAATCAGCTCTTCAAACACCAGGCCCATATCATGGTTAGAAATGGCTTTTGGGCTCAGCTCGGTAGTGGCGAATTTTTTAACCACCTTGTACAACAGGTTGGCATCATCCAACAGGCTGACAAATTCACTAAATTTGAAGTGCTCAAAGATTTCCCGCGCGTCCTTGGAAAAACACTGAACGTAGTTCTCCAGGTTAGCTTTGATATCGTTCTGCCCCATCTTGCCAAGATCCATCGGCGAGGTATTAAAGAACGAAAGGCCATTGGTCGCACGTAACAGAAACTTATCCCTGCCTTCTTCCGGCAACGGGCTGGTCTTCAACTTTTCCGCTTGTGCCACAACGGCATCTTTACTCGGCGCTAACACGCACTCCAGACGGCGCAGCAGCGTAAAAGGCAAAATCACCCGCCCGTACTGGGATTGCTTAAAATCACCGCGAAGCAAGTCGGCTACCGACCAAATGAAAGCAGCAGTTTGAGAGAAGTTTGTGTTAGCCATATCAACAACCTGAATAGGGGCGCAAAAAGATGGGTAGATTATACATGAATCAATACAGCTTGCTGTGACATCAGTGCGTAGTGGTTTTTACCTGTCAACCGGCACTGGCTAAAGAAGCTGGCAAACTCGCTCTAATGCACGCTTCTAAACATAATTTCATATCAAATTAGAAATAATTCCATTTCGATATTATCTATATAATTAGCAAGTTAATAATCAATAAATGTAAAAAACATAGAGCATTTGATATTAAACTTGATTTGTAGCATAACAGCAGCTGTACATTTATTGGACATAAGCAGATAAGGAAGTCATATAGTGAAAAACAGCCACTTTAAAATCCCAAGCAAGAAATTCATCCTATCCGTAATTTCATCATCGGCATTTATGACAGGATTAACTCTTGCAGTAATATGGCTATATCTATCTAACTTAGACAGATTAGATATATTCTATGACGCAACTAGTGCCAGCTCGGCTATAGCTTTCATATTTGGGTTCGCCATACTATCACTCTTAGGTTTTAGTGTGTTAATATTTTCATCGTCATTTATGATGGTACTTATATTCTCCCACTATGAAAAGGAATTAGTAGAACACAATAAAATAACCCATGGCTTTTCCATTACTGGTCTACTGAACAGCCTTGGATTATGTTTTTTATTGTCCTTATGTTTTTTTTCTTATTATTACTTTAATTTTAACGGACACTTAACCACTATAGCCTTTCTGATAGCATCCGTATTATTTAGTTTTTACATCACTAAAAAGAATATTTTAGACCCAATGAAACATTACCTTCAGAATAACAATGAGGCCAAAGGAAATTTAGAGAAAACATCCACAAAAATACTATTGCCATTACTGCTTCTTACTCCTGCAGTTGTGCAAATGCTCCCACTTTCGTTTTTCTTAAATCAGTTGGAGTTCACGGAAGGTAGTAGCGATTTCGCCCAGATAAGTTTACTGACTGCTGTCGCCATAGCATTCTCCACATTAAGCATTTTACCCGGTGCGATTTACATCAATGAGAAGAAAAATGGCGATTTATTTCGTGCTATAACTATCATTTTGATATCAATTATTACAACTTTAGTTTTTTTATCTATGATATTTCGCCCTATACCAAATATGATTATAAATATGACAATGAACCTATCAGGCATCAGCGACTGGCGTGCTCATGATTTTTATATTAAAGAAAATGTCCATCCGCACGCTATGTTTAATGGACAATTGTGGAACACGAGATACTTTCAAGAGATACCTAATAGGTTCTTTATCACTGGCGTTAGCATTTTCACCTTAGGCAACACACAACTAATCTGCCCGACTACAATCATCCATGCCAGAAAGGAAAGCTTAAAGCTGACAATAGATAACACCAAGGAGCACGATAAAAAAACAAACCATTTAAAAAATATTGCTATGGATTGCATCCCATTTAATAAAAAAGACATCAGTATATGGGACTCACCAATTTCAGAGCCAATCTATTACGATAAATTAAAAAAAAACCAAAAATAACTCGATGATAAAAATTCTCCATTCGTTGAAATAAACTCTATTCTCCCAGCTCTCCATTAATAATTTTAGGAGAGCTGACCTTCAACAGCCCCATTTAGCGCCACACGTAGCTTTTCCATGCTCACTACTCCTGATCCCAGGTTTTGGGATCGACCGGCTTGCCGCGCGGAGTCACTTGTAGCTCTAAATCCAGCGCAGCAAGCAGTTTGAATAACGTCTCCAGCCGTGTGCCGTCCGGGTTGTTTTCAAACGCGGAAACCGTGGCCTGTTTTAACCCAACGCTGTCAGCGGCTTTACTTTGGCTTTGGTTACGCTTCTTACGCTCGTTGCGTAGCGCATGCGCCAACATCTTTGCCGAGGTAATTTTCATTTTATCCCCCCAAGCGGATGAAATGAGTATTATCCCCTTAAAGGGATAAATCAAGTCCTACCCCTTTAAGGGGATAACATTCTCAATCACAGATTAGTAGGAATCACTTTAATTACCCCATTATCATTTCGCACACCAAACCCAGCCCCAAACACCCTGGCAGCAGGCTCAATGCCCTTACGTCGTTTATCCTGCGAAAGCAAAGTCACCGAAACCCCGTAAGACTTTCCGCCTTCGAATTTGTAGTTAAAGTCAGGAATGCATTTATCCGATACCACTGCTGGCATCTCGTTATTAGAGAAATTCTTGCCAAAGATATGAGTAGCATTGCCGAACTCCTCGATAATAACGCCAGATAACCGCTCATCCCCTTCAGGTTGAACCAGCACACAAACTTGATTATCAAAGGTAGTGACGTTGGCCGTGTAGTTCTTGGGCCTTGGATCCTTCATATGCATACAACCAGAGAGCAACAAAGCTGAAGTCAATAAAACAATAATTCGTATCATCATTTCGTTAAAATCTAATTCGGCTTCAAAAAAATATTTTCGCCCTTTGCCCATACGATAAAGCTGGAACGATATGAGTTCAGCGGTGTTCTAACCAGAACGGTATACCCTTCGCCGGCGATAAAATTAAACTCGCCGATGCCTGGGACACACTTCCCGGCTTCCAAAGCCACAGGGCTGTAGGCATATGATTTTTCGTAAACGTAGTCATCACCACCATGTTTCCAGATGGCTATCTTTAAAATAGACTCTTTTCTTACTATTTCTTTCTCATCAAAAAAAACGCAAACTTTACCGGCTACAACCTTGCTTTGCGCTGGGTATAAGTTGAATCTATCCCCCATGGGGCAGCCTGAGAGAAAAAGAGGCAGAAGAAGTAATAAGTATTTACTCATAATGGCAGCCCTGCGCTTCTGATTATTGGTTGAAATTTTGACAATGTATTTCTGTCCACTATCCCTATGTGATTCCTATTTGGCAAACCGAAGAAGGCATTCATACCAAATCTTTTGAGAACGAAATAGTCTGCAATGATCGATGCTTGCTGTTCCATACTGTAGTGGCTCAGCAATTGTTTATCGAGCCGATATTGATAGTTCACCGCCCAACTGAGAAGCCCTCGGGTACGCACCCACATGCCTCTTTGATGCTGCCAAACATGTGCCATCTCATGAATGAAAAGGTGCTGCGCTTCAAGATCCTCATTCGCATAATTACGGTTATATAAGGCTTTACGAAATTATAACTCTCCATTGGGACTCATCGCGGTAAGCTGATTTTGCAACCCAAACGGCAGATAGCTGTCACAATGCACCCGCACTCTGTTATAGAAAATCGAGTTGCCAAACACCGAACGTGCCAGATTAACTTCGCCAGGCGTTAACGCCCGTTTTATCCCTTCTTGTTTCTGTTCCATCCTGGAACTCCCCGATCAAAAGAAGAAGAGATAAAACTCTTTTTTAACCTATTACGTCAATAAGATAAGCCTGAGGGCGTTATCAGAAAGCCCTCAATTGGCTCCCGCAATGGCAGCGTACATGCGGGTTGAACAGGCTGAGTTATTTTGAAAGAAAAGTGAGGGGCATTTGGCAGAATGAGATCGCACGCACAAAAAAACCACCTTTAGGTCTGAGGGAGCCCCAGAAAAAAGACAGGTATAGCGTTTTGTGATCTACTGATTGTGCTAAAAAATTCAATGAGATCACCTCTATGCTCATTTAGACAGGCAGTAAGGCGTTGCCGCTTTTCTCTCCATCGAGATAGCCTCATTGCTATTCTGCCAACGCATAAATATACAGCAAGTGTATGATTGGTAGATTGTGAATAGTTAGCCAAGACCTCCTCTAGGTACTCAAAACATCAACAACTTTTTTGAGGAAAGACTGTGGAGTAAGCCCCCAGGCAGCGGGGGAAAATTCTCCATCAGTAAGCTCAGCAAAAACTGACTCTAACTCTTTCTCATCAGAAAATAATTTTAACAAATCATTTGCTTCATTAATTGTTTTTTGAACAGTTTGTGGATTTTCTGTATTTTTGTAGGCGGTGAATATTTCATCTACTGTCCCACCAAATAAATCATAGCCCTGACCAAAAAATACACGAACCAAAACACCAAGATGGATAAAGTTTGTATTCATATGAACTCTTATTTAATTATCGGATATGCTGTCAGGATATAATAAGATTGACCGTTATACATTTTTTCAATAAAACTACACGCACGCCACTTGTCGTCAGTCTGACTGTACTCCCTTGACGAAAACCAAAACCGACTGTATTCCCTGTACTGTGAGTTAACTCAAGAACAATTGCTGATGATGGATAACCAGCCTATTATTTAATAGCCTGCCGATTAGTTTTTAATGTTTGGCTTATGGCTTTCTCTGCAGTCCGTAAGTCGGTGAACGTAGAGGCCGATTGCATACCAGGACTGCTGGCTAAACGTTGCAATAATTCTTCTGGAGATTTACCTACATGTCTTGCAATGGTATGTCCCCCAGAGTTTCATGCCAGTTAAGGACTCATGTGAAGCAAGGCTAATTCTCCCATAGCGGATTGAAACTACTCTGGCGGCCCCCATTGCCGTTGCAAACCCCAGAGGTACAGCGACATCCACAGCCAGACCTATTTTGAATGCAGTATCTTCATCAGCGCCAAATTTCTTAGCCAGGGCTTCTGCTGAACGATGTGTCGCACTGCGTGTGCTCAGTCCTGTAATCACTTTATCAGCAGCCGTTTTGACTGTATCCATACTATGGGCGCCAACGGCAACACAGCCTACCTTTGTTAATCCCGTTGGTTCTGACGCGGCGCAAGCGCTGTCGCACCTGCCATTTCAAGCGCACCTAAAACCAACTCCAGGCTTCCCCACAAACGATTGCTGAGTGTCTCGCCTTCTGTAACTGATTTGTCTGAAATCACCGCTGCCAGTTGGACTGGCGATAATGCAACAACCAAACCATCATCCATGAGAAACCTCATCCATTGAGAAAAAGCACCTGTATAGCGATGGTAAATTCTCTCTGTACGTTATGCCATCAATCCCGTCTTGAAGTGCGCCATGGAACTACCCAATTCGTCGTGAATTCCTCCGTCGATGCTCTTCGCATGGGTGGTCCGCAGCCGGGTCTTAATATTGTCGAACCGCACATCTGTATACTGCGAAACCTGCCGGGATTCATTGCTGATATCCAGTGCGGAGATATCTACCCTAAAAAAAATCCACGCCGAAGCGTGGATTCAATTTCATGGCCAAGGCCAGGCATCACTTTATTCGAAGTGAACTTCAGGGTTATCTGCCAGTGACACGAAATTCTTCGTATTTTTATCCAACGTGCGAATCTCGCCACTTTCGATGTCGTACACCCAGCCGTGCAGACGCAGGCCATTGTTGCGCAAGCCCACGGCAACCGACGGGTGAGTCTTAATATTATTTAGCTGGGCTATTACGTTCTCTTCGACCATAGCGTTAACTTTGTCGATTTCGTTATCCCAGGTTTTCTTCTCTACCACCGCTTTGGCCGCGTCCGCATAGTGCAGCCAATGGGCCACAGCCGGCATCGGGTCAAGGCACTGGCAAGACGCTATCGCCTTCATGGCGCCGCAGTTCGAGTGGCCGCAAATCACGATATCCGTAACGCCTAGCGCCACAACCGCGTATTCGATGGTCGCCGACACCCCGCCCGGTTCCGGGCCAAAGGAAGGAACGATGTTGCCTGCGTTACGGATAACGAAAAGTTGCCCCGGATCTTGCTGAGTCACAAGCTCGGGTACCAGGCGGCTGTCAGAACACGAAATAAAAAGCGCTTTAGGGTTCTGGCTGGAGGCAAGGCTGCGGAAGAGTTCCTTACGCTGAGGGAAAATCTCTTTCTGGAAGCTGAGGAAACCTTCAATGATATGTTGCATAGCACGCTCTCTGGATCGGTAGTCTCGATAACATGATAAGCATCACTTCCCGTTAGTCCAGCATCTCGTAGGCAAAAAAGGCGCGTTCCAGGTCATGCTGAGCTTTAAGCGCCCAGTAAATTTCCATTTATCAGCTTTTCTTT
Source organism: Serratia sp. NA_13 (assembly GCF_052691735.1). NCBI lineage: Bacteria > Pseudomonadati > Pseudomonadota > Gammaproteobacteria > Enterobacterales > Yersiniaceae > Serratia > Serratia sp. NA_13. Next base: position 31,789 of record NZ_JBQZFV010000006.1, on the reverse strand, counting down.
AAATGATTGGCAAAATCCACTATGTCCGAATGACTCACTACACGACCGGCCTCCACATCAGCAAGACCGACCTGGATGCTCTGGTGACGCCCTTCTCTTTCGGCCAGCATGCGGGTCAAGGCTTCTTTAATAATCCAGCTTTAGAGCGCTCCAACTCAATAGCCAGATTTTCGACGACAGCATCCCAAGATAGTGTTTCGCCACGATATCGTTTTCGGGACAGTGCCTGCGTGTCGTATGGCGAATGGCATGAACTGCAGGTAAAAAAACCGGCCTAAGCCGGTTTTAGGTTGCTGACAAAGCAGGAAAAAGCGTGGTTTTTCCTGCTTTGTGGTGAGCAGCCGAAAATCAATAAATTGATTTTCTGATTTTTATTTATCGGCCTCTACTCGCTCTGGGCTGGAATGAGGTTTGTCATCAGTCTGAAACCGGCCTAAGCCGGTTTGAATACGCTGTATCAGGAAACATCAGGAACCTGTTCGCGCCATGATGCACTATCTGCCGGAAAGCCCTGAGTTTTCATCAATATTTCCCGTTGACTCACGCATCAGGTTCACCTCGGCCCGATTATCTACCCAATAGTCCGCCTGTTTGATTCCGAGCTTCTCAGGGTGAAATACTGGGTCGACACCTTCAGCCAACTGCTTTTCATAATCTTTCAGGCAGATGAACGCCTTATTCCGCAGCAGCAAAATGGCAACGATATTGAGCCAGGCCATCAGTCCCACGCCAATATCCCCCAACCCCCATGCCAGGTCAGCCGTCTTAACCGTGCCGTAAACGGCGGATGCCATTAACCCGATTTTCAGCACAAAGGTAAGCCACGGGCGATGTATCTTCCGGTTGAGGTACGCGATATTGGTCTCGGCAATATAGTAGTAGGCAATGATGGTGGTGAAGGCGAAGAAGAAAAGCGCAATAGCGACAAAGTAACTGCCGAAACCGGGCATCATGCTCTCCATCGCAGTTTGCACATACCCAGGACCGGCGGCAACGCCGGCTACCCCGGTATAAAGAGCACCGCCATCGGCCCCTTGAACGTTATACAAACCGGTAATGAGCAGCATGAAACCGGTGGCGGAGCAGACGAACAATGTGTCGATATAGACCGAGAACGCCTGCACCAGCCCTTGTTTCACCGGGTGGCTGACCGCTGCGGCGGAAGACGCGTGCGGGCCAGTCCCCTGTGCCGCCTCGTTGGAATACACTCCGCGCTTAACCCCCCACATAATAGCCAGCCCCAGAATAGCGCCAAACCCAGCATCAAGACCAAACGCGCTTTTCCAGACCAACAGAATAACGCCCGGCAGTTGCTCGATATTGAGCGCGACAATCACGCAAGCCACAATGATATAACCCAGCGCCATGAACGGCACGACGGTGCCGGCAAAACTCGCAATCCGCTTAACACCGCCGAAAATAATGAAGCCCAACAGCATTGCCAACAACGCGGCCGTCACATTGGGGCTTATCCCAAACGCGACATCCAGGCTGGCCCCGATGGAGTTGGCCTGCACGCCCGGCAACAGCACGCCGCAGGAAAAAATGGTAACGATGGCAAAAACCCAGGCATACCATTTCATGCCAAGCCCTTTCTCGATATAGAAGGCCGGGCCGCCGCGGTATTCCCCATCGAGCTTCTCTTTATAGACCTGGCCCAATGTCGACTCCACAAACGCTGAACTCGCGCCGAGGAAGGCAACCATCCACATCCAGAACAACGCTCCCGGCCCACCGAAGGTAATAGCGGTAGCAACCCCGGCGATGTTACCGGTCCCCACTCGCCCCGCCAGAGTCATGGAAAGCGCCTGGAATGAAGAAACCCCGGCGGCGTTGGCTTTGCCCTGGAATATCAAACGCACCATGCCCTTCAGGTGACGCAGTTGCAGAAAGCGGCTACGCAAAGAAAAGTAGAGGCCTGTCCCCAAACACAGATAGATGAGCGCTGGGCTCCAGATCACGCCGTTGACGGCATTGACAAATTCATTCATGCAATCCAACCCCTTAGTTGATGCCCAGGTAATACTGGCCGTTCACCTGCCTGATACTGGGCTACTGCCTATATGCTATATGCGCCGTCGAGCGTGAGATTTATTCTGTACTGATTTGTATAGTTACATCAAGTAACTAATTCACACATCTGTAACCTGTCGCAAAAACCCGACGTTTGCAAGCGTAACGATGTGGAATACCTCGCATATTTAAACAATTTATCTGAATATCCAACCTTACGACCAACTTAAAATGGCAGCCACTGCCAAACCAATCGGTTAATTAATACCCATATCGCTATTAAGCGCTCCCCTCTGAGGGATCCGACGGTGGGAGCAGCTACGCCTGAGGTCAACGCCCTAAAAAGATTTTTCTCAGCCTATCCAGTACGCTAACTTAATTATCATCAAGCTGTGCACTACTGTTCACCGCCTGCTGAGCAGGTGAACCTCAATACCCTAGCGCTGGTGCCATCCAGCTTTTGATTTAGCTCTTTAATGGAATAACAAGGACATCCGTGGTTAATACGTTAATGGCATTCCTTGCGGATGAAAAAAGATTGCTCCATATATCTTGATGATGACCAAAAATAAACAAATCTATGCTCTTTTCCTCTGCTGCATTTTTTAATTCATAAGCCAGCTCACCGCGCCTGACAATAATTTCAGAGATGGGGTAGTCTGCCGCATTAATCACCGGCAACATTTCATTTCTTATCTTCTCCTCAAACTGGGATTCCGAAAAGTTTTGTACAGGACGGCCAAGTTCAGAATAATAATATGAATTGACCTCCTCCCCAAAGCGCAATATGACGCCAGTTTGAATACAGCACATACGGATAATTCCCCATGCAAGATACAATCGCTCGCTATGATTTTTTACTCAAAACCTACCAAAGCTGGCTTACCGATCTGACCAAACTGACTGTCAGGCATGGAATATGCCATCAGAATATTTATCCCAGCCATTACCTTACGCTGTCGACACTCTACTTCCCGGATACCGGCCCTGTACCTGGGATCGTACCACAGTGCCTGTACCGAATGATCTATAACAAAACCAAGCCAGAACCGCTGAGTATTCAAAATGATTTACGTCTTAGCCTGGAGACTGACGGGCAATTGCTTTTTACTCACGGAGGCCTTGAAGGTGTATTGCTTAGCGAGTGTATCAGGCTCAAGCAACGCTCACTTGCCAATAAACTGATAAGCCTACTTCAGCAGTTCAATAACGTGGAGTATCGCCATAAGCTTGTTTGGCTTTTCTGGTATGACCGTATGCTCGGAGCGCCTCTCGACGACTGGCTGGAGAACCTTAAGAAAATGAATGATGAAGAGTTCTGCTTTTGGCTGTTACAGCGTCAGGAAGAAAACTCAAAGCTAACCCATCTAATGGATGAATATGTGAATTTTACGCACCACTGAAGTTATCCTGCCCCGTACCACGTGTTCATTCTTCAGTGCCCTGAATATGTACAAGCTCACTTTGTCTGCCAAATTAGTGTGATATTCTTTTCAGAAATGCTGTTGTATCCACGACATAAGGCGATGATTGATGGAGCAGTCTCTCAATTTTGAAATGTTGCGCAGCCAGTGGCCGGAACTGGCAGAACTCGCGTGTATGGCGGAACGCTATGTTCACTCCGATCCGGAAAGCTGTCTGGTCAAGCTGCGCAACTACACCGAATTGATGGTGCGTTGGTTATATCGTCAGGAACGGCTGCCTGAAGGCATCAAAGCAAATCTGTACGATTTAATGAACGCCGATGTGTTTACCAGCATGATGCCGGAAGCCATCATCATGAAAATGGATGCGCTGCGTATCCACGGCAACCGTGCCGCGCACGGTGGACGTATCAAAGCCAAAGATACCTACTGGCTGCTTAAGGAAGCGTATTTATTAGGTGTCTGGCTATATGTTCGTTACGCCCACGGTAATGTTGATAACTGCCCCAAATTTTCTCTCCCTCCGTTAACGCAATCTTCAGGTCGTGCAGATGAAAAACGTCTGGAAGATGCAATCAGGGCTCAAGATGAAAGCCGTGAGCGCGAATTGGCATTACAACGCGCATTACAACAGGAGCAGGAAAAGGCCGAACACCTCACTCAGCGCCTGAATGAAGCCAGAGCGCGTAACCAGCATGTTGCCGATATCCTCTCTATTGATGAAGCGGAAACCCGCCGCCGTCTGATTGATTCTCGTCTGCTTGCTGCTGACTGGAATGTAGGTGAAGAACTTAAGAATACCGATCAGGTTACGCAGGAACACCCGGTTAAAGAACAACCTACTACAACCGGCGACGGTTACGCGGATTATGTCTTGTGGGATGAAGCGCATAAACCGCTGGCGGTGGTGGAAGCAAAAAAAACCAGCGTCAATGCCGAACAAGGACGAATTCAGGCCCGACTGTATGCAGACTGGCTGGAAAAAGAATATGGTCAGCGTCCGGTCATTTTCTACACCAACGGCTACGACATCTGGCTGTGGGACGACCATAAAACTCATGGCTATCCTCCGCGCCGGGTATTTGGCTTCTACAGCATGGAAAGCCTGCAATATCTTATTCAGCAGCGAGAAACCCGTCTGCCACTGAACAGTGTGCCGCACGTAAAAGACAACGAAGGTAAAGCTGTTGCCGGACGTTTGTATCAGCTTGAAACCATTGCCCGCGTCAGCGAACGGTTTACTAATAAGTACCGACAATCGTTAATTGTTCAGGCTACAGGTACAGGCAAAACCCGCGTGGCAATTGCGCTAAGCAAACTAATGATCGATGCCCGCTGGGTAAAACGTGTCCTGTTTCTTTGTGACCGCAAAGAGCTACGTAAGCAGGCGGCGAATGCCTTCAATCAGTTCACCAATGAGCCGCTGTATGTGGTCGGGAAATCGAAGAAAGCAGACAGACAGAATGCCAGGATCTACATCGCCACCTATCCCGGCATGATGAAAATCATGGACCATTTTGATGTCGGTTATTTTGATTTGATCATCGCCGATGAATCCCATCGTTCGATCTATAACGTTTACGGCGATCTGTTTAAGTATTTTGATGCCCTCCAGATTGGCCTGACGGCCACGCCGATCGACATGGTGAGTAAAACCACTTTCGGCCTGTTTGGTTGTGAAGGACGTATCCCCACCGCCAACTACAGCCTGGAAGATGCCATCGCTGATAACAATCTGGTGCCTTATGACGTCGTCACACACACCACGGAATTCCTGCGCGAAGGCATCAAACGGGAGAAATTAAGCGACGCGCAAATACGTGAGCTGGAAGAACAGGGTATAGATCCCAATACGCTGGAATTTGATGGCAAGGCGCTTGATGAAGCAATTTATAACAAAGACACCAACCGCTATATCCTGCGTAACCTGATGGAAAATGGCCTGAAAGATCGGGACGGCCAACTGCCAGGTAAAACCATCATTTTCGCCCGTAACCACAAACACGCGCTGCTGTTGAATGAATTGTTCGACGACATGTACCCGCAGTTTGCCGGACGCTTCTGCCAGGTCATCGACAACTACGATCCCCGCGCCGAGCAACTGATTGACGATTTTAAAGGGCTGGATGAAAGCACCAACAAAGAGCTGACCATCGCTATCTCTGTTGACATGCTTGATACCGGCATTGACGTCCCGGAAATTGTGAATCTGGTCTTTGCCAAGCCGGTCAAATCGAAAGTGAAGTTCTGGCAGATGATTGGCCGTGGTACGCGCCTCTGCTCGGGGCTGTACGGCAACGATGAGAACGGCAAACCGCTAGACAAACAGAAATTTCGCATCTTCGATCATTGGGGCAATTTCGAGTATCACGAACTTCATACCGAAGAGGCCGAAGTTAAACCAACGAAATCGCTGGCGCAAAAACGCTTCGAGGCATGGGTAATTTTGGGAGCAGTAGCGCAGCGTAAGTTCGACAAACAAGCTGTAGATTTGGTAGCTCATCAACTTCGTGAACAGATCAATGCGTTGGATGAAAAGTCGATTGCTGTGCAGGAAAAATGGCAACAAAAAGCGCAGTACAGCGATGAAAAATTGCTGCGTCAGCTTTCACCAAAAACACAGCAGGATCTGCTTTCTATTCTGGCACCGTTAATGCAATGGCTGGATGTACGCGGACAAAGCGACGCCATGCGCTTTGATATGGACATCCTTGCGGCGCAAACCGCTCGATATACCAACCCGGAAGAGCTAGACGTACTTTGGCCGGAAATCGTGGAAAAAATAGAGCGCTTACCGCCACATTTGGCGCAGGTACAGCAGCAGGGTCAGCGGATTAATCAGCTCCATGATTTAAGCTGGTGGAAGCAGGCCAGTCTGGAAGAGCTGGAAGATATTCGCATTCACCTGCGCGGCATAATGCACCTGATGGAAAAAGATCCAACGCCACAATTCAGTTCCTTGCAGGTGGATATCACCGAAGATGTAGGCCAGATTCAGACGGAAACCCGCAAGACTAATGTTCGTTCCATTGATTTCAAACTTTATCGCCAGCAGGTTCAGGGCGCACTTGAACCACTGTTCCAGCAAAACCCGGTGCTGAAGAAGATTCGCAACGGCGAACCGGTAACGCAAAGTGAACTCGATGAACTGGCAAAACTGGTTTTGATCCAGAATCCTAACGTCGATATCCGGGCGCTGAAGGATTTCTACCCTCAGGCAACCGCCAGCCTAGATAAATTGTTACGTACCATTATCGGGATGGACAGCGACGCGGTGGAAGTACGTTTTGCGCAATTCGCTGCTGATAATAGTCTGACCAGCCCGCAACTGCGTTTCCTCTCGCTGCTGAAAAATCATATCCGTGATTACGGCACTATCGAGATGAAGCAGCTCTTTGAACAACCTTTCACACATATTCACCAAGGAGGCGTCGCGGGCGTATTCCCGGATGTGGCACAAATCACCCGCTTGCAAAAGATAGTCGAAGAGCTGGGTGTCGTGACCGACACGGCAACGGTATAATGCGTTCATGACAAGCCCCGGCAGCGGGGATTTTGTATTTATAACAAGGTAGAAGTTAACGATGATCACCGGTGACTTAAAAAGTAAAATCGACGGGCTGTGGGAAGATTTCTGGGTGGGCGGCATCACCAACCCGCTGACCGTTATCGAACAGATCACCTACCTGATGTATTCCCGTATGCTGGATACCCTGGAACAACGGGACGAAAAGCGTAAGCAAATTGCGGGGGTTGATTTTAAACCGCGCTTTGCACCTGAGCAGCAGGAGTTTCGTTTCAGCCACTACAGTAATCTGGGTTCAGATGAAATGATGGATGTGGTGCGCGATGGCGTATTCCAACACTTCCGTCAACTTGGGCAGGCGGATAAAACGAAGGCCACGCTGTTGGGTAACTTTATGAAGGATGCCCGACTAGAGATCGTCAAGCCTTCGCTGTTGACCAAAGCGGTGGAAGTCATTAAAAACCTGCCGCTGGATCGTGGTGACACCAAAGGTGATCTCTACGAATACCTGTTAAGCAAGTTGACTACCGCCGGGATCAACGGCCAGTTCCGCACCCCGCGCCATATCATCCGTACCATGGTCGAGATGATGGAGCCAAATCCGGCGCGTGGTGAGACGATTTGCGATCCGGCCTGTGGTACGGGTGGTTTTCTGGCGATCAGCTATGAGTATCTACTGGAAAAATACAGCTCGCTGGAATCCATTCATACCGAGATTGGCAGCAACGAACGCGGTGAGCTGGAAGAACAAAAAATCTTTACTGGCGATCTACTGACGCCGTGGCGTGACCATGTGGATAACAGTATGTTCCACGGTTACGACTTCGATACCACTATGCTACGTATCGCCGCCATGAACCTGATTATGCATGGTGTGGAAGAGCCGGATATTCACTATCAGGACACCATGAGCCAGAGTTTTAGCACCAACTTCCCGCAAGCCAGCAAAAACGCCTTTAACCTGATCCTGGCAAACCCGCCATTTACCGGTTCACTGGATGAGGAAGATATTGATGCCTCGCTGTCGGGAATGGTGAAGACTAAAAAAACTGAGCTGCTGTTCCTGACGCGTATTCTTCAAATGCTGAAAGTGGGTGGTCGCAGCGCCACTATCGTGCCGCAGGGCGTGTTGTTTGGTTCTAGTAAGGCACACCAGTCGCTACGTCAAACGCTGGTGGAAAATAACCAACTGGAAGCAGTGATCAACTTGCCTTCCGGTGTATTCAAACCTTATGCGGGCGTGGCGACGGCGATCCTGCTCTTTACTAAAGGTGGCCAGACAGATGAAGTCTGGTTCTACGACCTGCACAATGACGGCTACAGCCTCGATGACAAACGTAATCCGATAAAGGATAACGACCTGCCGCATTTACTTGCGAGCTGGAAGCACTATCGTGCTTTACGTGGTTTGCCGGTAGATAACTTTATGGGCGAGAAATTTTCCTCGTTGCTAAAGCAACAGTATCCAAAAGGCGTTGACGTTGATTTTAAAGATCGCACGCAAGCCGCGTTTGTGGTGCCAAAAGAAGATATCGCTGCGCAGAAATACGATCTCTCCATTAATCGCTATAAAGAAGTGGTGTATCAGACGGAGGAGTATGAAGATCCGAAAGTGATACTGAAGCGGTTAAAGCATCTGGAAGAAGAAATTCTGGCGGACTTGGATGAGCTGGAGGGGATGCTTTGAGTTGGCCGATGGGAAAAATTTCCGATATTGCTGAAGTTATATCCGGGTTTGCTTTTAAAAGCGAATGGTTTGGTACAGGAGATGCGATAGTTATTCGGATTGGTGATCTTAAGAACGGCCGAATCGATCTTAGTAAGGCTATGGTCTTTGATTACAAAGCTAACAACGTTCGCGAACAATTTAGAATCAAAAGCGGTGATATTTTAATGGCTCTATCTGGCGCAACTGTTGGAAAAATAGCCGTTGCTGATTCAGAGGCTGAAGGCGCATATCTAAATCAACGAGTAGCAGTTGTTCGGGGCAAACGCCCTGAAAATTCAGAATATTTAAAATACGTATTTTCAGGAAGTCCACTTCAAAAATTACTCCTAAACGCTGGGGGGGCAGCGCAACCAAATCTTAGTACGAAAGATTTGGCTGCGATGGAAATTCCCATCCCCTCGCTTACTGAACAAAAACGCATCTCATCTATCCTCGATAAAGCAGATGGAATACGCCAAAAAAGTGGGCAAGCTATCAAATTAGCTGATGAATTTTTGTGTAATGCATTCCTGGAGATGTTTGGCGATCCTGTTGAAAATCCGAAGAGATGGAAAAAGAATAAAATAAAAAAAGGCGTGTTAGATATTATTTCCGGATGGAGTGCAACAGGAGATAATCAACCCTGTAAATTTGATGAGTTTGGTGTATTAAAAATCAGCTCTGTTACTTCTGGAATATTTAAACCAGAGGAAAATAAAGTAGTAGATCGCGAAAACATTCCTGCTTCAAAAAAACTTATCATGCCTAAGAAAGGTGATTTACTGTTTAGTCGTGCAAATACCCGGGAGTTGGTTGCTGCAATATGTATGGTTAATCAAGATTACGATAACATTTTTCTTCCTGATAAACTTTGGTCGATTAAGTTAAATTATGAATTATTACTACCAGAGTTTTTCATTTTTTTGATACAAAATGAAAAAGTCCGAGAGTTATTAACAAAGCAAGCAACTGGCACGAGCGGTTCTATGCTTAATATCTCTAAAGGTAAGTTTGAAGAGACTGAGATTATTTATCCAGATTTGGATGTTCAACAAAAATTTTGTACTTTGTTCAATAAAACGATGCTTTGTAAAAATAAAATTATTAAAAGCAATAAATTTGCAGAGGAATCATTCAACTCATTGTCTAAAAAGGCATTTATATAATGAGAATTGTTTACACGCCTAATCTTTACTGGAGGGAAGTACCTCCAGCCAAACCACAACTTGGAGATGTATTGTCTCTGAGTAGTAATAACTGGGATGATTATAGCTATAAAACGACTTTAAATGCAAAGATATACATTAACAATCAATTAATATCATTTGATTTTTCTATAAAATTATTAATTGAAGATGTAGATAACACAGCAATAAAACTTGATGAATTATGTAAGGACGGATGGGATGGTATATTCCCCATACCTAATATTAATTACATAGCGCTCCCATCTGATATTGATTTTTATAAAATACTTATATCTAAAGTTGGTGAAGAAAAAGCAATTACTCTTCTTAATGAACTGCACGATGCTGGTTTTAGCAAAAATGTATACCACAATGAAGTTTCTAATAAACTCATAGAACATGATGGGTTTAAAAAATCATTGCTTCGAGAAAGTGGAGCAAACAAAGCATTTCAAGATGGTTATCTTATATTTCAAGATATTTATGCAGAAATACGAGATTTTCAATTAAATATTTTATCTAAAGATTGTTGTGTAAAAAGCATTCCGTTCAAATTTGAATCATCATCATTATTACCTTATGATATCAATGTAATTATAGGTCCGAACGGAATTGGTAAGTCTCATTGTCTTAAATCACTGGTTGAATATTGGTTACAAACAGGCATGGGGGAGCCACGTATACTTGAAAGGAGTAAACATACACCGTTTGATGAAAGGCCAAATATAAGTAAACTTGTTCTTGTTTCCTATAGCCCTTTTGAAGAGTTTAGTCTCGATCTAGAAAAAAATAACTTACAGGACAAAAAGGCATACCAATACTTTGGCTTTAGGCAAATGAGAGATGATGGGAAAATTGGTATTAGTCGCAACTTGCCAGCTTTAAATTCAAGTGAATCTTTACTTGAAATGATATCTGATGATGAAAAATACAAATTTATTGAAAATAGAGTAAAAAAATTTAACTCTGTTGATTCTGCACTCAAATCTGCAATCAGCTATGATTACTGTGTGCTGCGATTATCATCTCAAGATGATTTATCCTATCTTGGAAATGATGTTATTACAATAAATAATGAAAAATATCTTCCTGCCATTAATATCATGCAATGGGCTGAACACATTGATTTAATAATTAATTCTTTATTACTAAATGATGGTGTCATCTTCGTTAAAGATGGAAATATTGTACGCTTGAGTTCCGGACAACGACTATTTGTATATATAGCTATTAATGTTGTTGGCGCTATGAAGGAAAATAGTTTGATTGTTATCGATGAACCTGAATTATTTTTACATCCTAATCTTGAAATAGAATTTATAAGTTTATTAAAAAAAGTACTAACCCCTTTTCGCTCTAAAGCTATTTTGGCCACTCATTCTTTATCTATCACGCGTGAAGTTCCTTCAAAATGCGTTCATATATTTCGCGAGGAAGAAAATGGTTTAGAAATAGTCCCTCCACCATTTGAAACATTCGGTGGTAATGTCCAGCGTATTTCATCTTATGTTTTCGGAGATAAATCAATTTCAAAACCCTTTGATGAATGGCTCGATATGCAGTTAAAGGAAGTTGGAGATCCTGAACGACTTATCGAAATGTTAGGGGAGGAGGTTAATGAGGAAATGATAATGAAAATCATGAGCTTAGGAAAGAAATCCCATGGTCGCTAAGTTAGCTTTACCAGAGGATGATTCTATTACAGTGCTTCGTGCAGTAATTTCTGAAAGAGAGAAATTCAGAGATTTCTATAATGCACTCACTGAAGCATGGGTTCTACATGTGCAAAACTATTTGGAACATCATGGTGATCCACAGATAATCTCCCCCTTAGTTTTGTCATCTTTTATCTCAGAGGCTGCAATAATTGAGGAAGAGGCTAAAACAAACAATGACAATCGACTTATACCGGCACAGATAAGAGTCGAACAAAAAAGAAAAAAAAGTCTTATTGGATTATATTCCCCTAAGGAAGATAAATCACCTTATGTTATTCTGGACAAATTAAGAAGGAAGCATAACCTATTATTCTGTCCGTGCTGTGGTGAGCCAGGGAAACCTACAACCTTAGATCATTACTTACCTAAAACGTCTTATCCTGAATTATCTATAATAATCGCAAATTTAACTCCTATGTGTAGCGAGTGTCAACAAAAAAAAAGCTCAGATTATTTAGACGCCAATGGAGACAAGATCTATATACATCCTTACTTTGATGCTATTGAGCAAGTTCAGTTAAGTATAAACATAACCGCTCCATACACTAATCCAACATTCACATTGATAGTTCCTGATGATGGGGTTGACGATGAGCTCCATAGCTTATTAATACGCCATATCAATGGGATTGATTTTTTAGAACGATTTGATGAGTTCTGCCGAAATGAGTATATGGCCTTGCTGCGCACAATGTCCTTAGAGCGTCAGGACGAAGCCCCCGAAAGCGCGCAAAGAATAATTCGTCGATTCAAACGTCAATACGATAATCAGTCTCAAAACAGATGGGAAGCCATTTTCTATAGGGGTATTTTTAATAATAATAACCTTCTTAATTATCTGGATAGCGGTATCTTACCTGAATTCAATTAATATTATATATGGTCGCAATAGCATTCATTAAAAATATAACGCCACCTAAAAATTAGGTAGCGTTATATTTTATAATTTATGTCATAACCTAAAAGAGATATTTATATTTATCTATGCTATTATTGGTTTTTAAATAACTATCAACTTCCCAAAATCAAACGGACTAACCCCCTTCTCCCGATTAGCATCCAGATAATCAGCCCACCATTGCACCATCAGCCTCCGCTCTCCTAAGTGCTCGGCCTTATGAATATAAGCCGCACGCACAGAGTTACGTTCCTGGTGACTCATCTGCCGCTCTACCGCATCCTTCGACCACAATCCCGACTCAATCAATGAACTACAAGCCATTGTTCTAAAACCGTGGCCACAAACTTCCACCTTCGTGTCGTAGCCCATTACTCGTAGTGATTTATTAACCGTGTTCTCACTCATCGGCTTACGTGGATCATGGTCACCAACGAAAATCAGCTCACGGTTTCCACTCATGCTTTTGATCTTTTCCAGAATGGCGAGAGCTTGCTGCGATAAAGGAACAAGATGAGGAGTACGCATCTTTGATCCTCGATGTGAATGCTTCACACCTTCAAGCGGATCACGTTAGCTAACAGCTTACGAGCTTCGTCCCGGCGTGCCCTGGCATCAACCAACGATATTTCAGGGTACTTCCCCAGCGCCAGCATCTTCTCTTTACCACCGAAGCGATAACGTAGCCGCCAGTATTTGGAGCCGTTAGGATGAACCAGCAACACCATTCCTTCACCGTCAGTAAGTTTATAAGCTTTTGCTTCAGGCTTAGCCGAACGAACCTTCACATCACTCAGAGCCATAATGAGTATCCTTTCAAGGGTCCTGTGTGGGTACAAACATAATCGTACCGGGATATACCCGCAGTTGTACCCGCATCAGTAAGTTGATGTAGATTGAATCAGGTTGACTTAGGTTGAGTGAAAAAGCGGGGCAAAACCTTGCGGGGACTGGATTTTAGACATAAAAAAAGACGTCCGTAGACGTCTATTTACATACTAATGGTGCCGAAGGCCGGACTCGAACCGGCACGTATCTCTACGGTTGATTTTGAATCAACTGCGTCTACCGATTTCGCCACTTCGGCACTGCAAGTAGTATGCGGAAAACGGGTGCATTATACCTTTCAGCGATCCACGTGCAACACTTATCCGCGGTTCAATGAGTTAAGTGCTGAAAAAAGCGCCGATGGGCCATATTGAGCCATTATCTGCTACCGTCGCACAATCACTTCCCTTCAGTACCCTTGCACCCGCAGTTGTCACACACCACTCACAATCCCTTCCACTCGTAACATTATTTATCACAAGATTGTGTTCCTTCACCCTATCGCAAAGATAATAAATAACACATTGAAAAAATTCACTTTAAAAGCCTAAATGATGTCCTTTAACCATCATTGCATCTGTGACAACTATCGTTTCTTTGTGAATTCAGATGGTTAAAAATTCAGCTCAATAACAAAAAATAACAACGCCTGTGCTGTGGTGCCCTGCCACTGTCAGCCCGGCAGAGGAGTACTGATGATCCCTTCCGAACGCCGTGATTTTATCTATCGCCACGTGCATGAATACCAACTGGCGGCTATCCCCGCGCTGGCCGAGCTGATGAGTGTCTCGCATATGACAGTGCGCCGGGATATCCGCGTGCTGGAGGAACAGGGCAAAGTGGTCAGCGTCAGTGGCGGTGTACGTCTGAGCGACACACTGCGCCAAGAGCTGGCCTATAGCGAGAAGGCTCGGCTGCACCACCGTCACAAATGCGAGATAGGCAAATACGCAGCATCTCTGGTGGAAGATGGGCAGGTGGTGTATCTGGATGCCGGTACTACCACCTTCGAAATCGCCCGCAACCTGGCAGAGCGTTTCAACCTGACCATCGTCACCAACGATTTCTCCATCATCCAGCACCTGATGAATAAGCCGCAGCTGAACCTGTTTCACACCGGTGGTCAGGTCGACCAACGCAACTACTCTTGCGTCGGCAACAGCGCCGCCATGCTGCTGCACACGCTGAATATCGACATCGCCTTTATCAGCAGCAGCTCCTGGGATCTGGCACACGGCGTATCGACGCCGCACGAGGAAAAAGTGTTGGTCAAACAAGCGTTGCTGGAGGTTGCCCGCCGTCGGGTGTTGGTCTCCGATAGCAGCAAGTTCGGCAAATACGGCATGTTCCGCGTCTGCCCGCTGGAGGCACTCGACGATATCCTCTGCGATGCCGCGTTGCCGCCAGCCGTGCAGCAACAGCTCAGGGAACGTGGGCTACATCTACACAGCATCACCCTCTAATAACAGCTAACAACCCCCCCTACAGGACAAAAGGATCACAACATGAAGATAATTATTACCGGCGGCGCGGGCTTTTTGGGCCAGCGGCTGGCCAAGGCGTTATTGCAAAACGAGAGTCCTCTTACCGTCAGTCAGTTGGTGCTGGCCGACATCCACCTGCCGCAAGCACCGGGCAATGACCCACGAGTGCGTTGCTTGGCGATCGATCTTACCGATCCGCAGGCAGCAAATAGCCTGATCGACAGCGGCTGTTCGGTGCTGTTTCACCTGGCGGCAATCGTCAGCAGCCACGCAGAGAATGATTTTGATCTCGGCATGCAGGTTAACTTCGATGCCACCCGCCACCTGCTGGAGGCTGCGCGCCAACATGCACCTGCGCTACGATTGATCTTCAGCAGTTCATTGGCGGTGTTCGGCGGTGAATTACCCCCAGTGGTAGATGATGGCTGTGCAGTCGCACCACAGTCCTCCTACGGCGCACAAAAGGCGATGTGTGAGCTACTGGTCAACGACTATACACGCAAGGGCTTTGTCGACGGCCGGGTGCTGCGCCTGCCGACCATCAGCGTGCGTCCGGGCAAACCGAATCAGGCCGCCTCGTCCTTCGCCAGCGGCATCATCCGCGAACCCCTGCAAGGGGAAACCGCCGTCTGTCCTGTCTCGCCGGAACTGCCACTGTGGCTCTCCAGCCCCGGGACGGTTGTGCGCAATCTCATCCACGCAGCTACCCTGCCCCTGAGCGCATTTGGCACAACGCACACCCTCAATCTACCCGGCATCAGCATCAAGGTGCAGCACATGTTAGATGCACTGCGCGAAGTGGCCGGTGAACAGGTCAGCGCCCGCGTTCGCTTTGAGAAAGACGAGCGCATCAACCGCATTGTCGCCGGTTGGCCCAGCAATTTTGATACGCAGCGCGCACTTGCTCTCGGCTTTAGCACCAATGAATCCTTCCAGCAGGTGATCCGTGCCTTTATCCGTAACGACATGTCGCAAGGAGAGGGTTGATTATGGCGCTCTATACTCCAATCATCGGGCTGGTGGTGGCCGTGTTTGTGCTGATTTTTCTGGTGCTACGTACCCGGGTGCATGCGCTGTTGGCGATGCTGATCGCCGCCTCTATCGCCGGTATCAGCGGCGGTCTGGGCGCGCTGCAAACGGTAGAAGCCATCAGTAAAGGTTTCGGCTCTACGCTCGGCAGTATCGGCATTGTCATTGGTTTGGGGGTGATGATGGGCCGGGTGTTGGAAGTGTCCGGCGCCGCAGAGCAGATCGCCTACAGCTTTATCAAGTGGCTGGGCAAACGGCGCGAGGAATGGGCGCTTGCCATCACCGGCTATATCGTCAGTATCCCGATCTTTGTCGACTCCGCTTTTGTGATCCTCTACCCGTTGGTGAAAGCGCTGGCAAAGAAAGGTAAACGTAACGTGCTGACGCTCGGTGTGGCATTGGCCGGGGGCTTAATCATCACTCACCATGCAGTGCCGCCAACGCCAGGTCCGCTCGGGGTAGCGGGCATTTTCGGGGTGGATATTGGGGCGATGATGCTGGCTGGGCTGGTGCTGGCGATCCCTTGCGTGATCGGCGTGGTGTTCTATGCCCGTTGGTTGGGTAAGCGCTACCCCGATTTTCAGCCGGCGGGGTTTGATGACGAACCGCAAGATTTACAGGCTGCGCACCAGCGTTATCTGGCGGAAAAAGAAGGTAAGTCGTTGCCGGGGCTGGGCTTATCGCTACTGCCGATTGTCGCGCCGATAGTGCTGATTTTCATCAATGCGTTGAACAACATGCTGGCAAAAACCGACGGGCTGAGCTGGCTGCCTGACAGCCTCTGGGGGCAAATGTTCGCCTTCCTCGGCGCGCCGATGATTGCACTGGCGATCAGCACACTGCTGGCGGTGTACACACTAATGCCGAAGGTTGACAAAAACACCACGCTGGAAAGGTTGGAGGAAGGGCTACAAACCGCAGGCATCATTCTGCTTGTGACCGGTGCCGGCGGTGCATTAGGGGCGGTGCTGCGCGAAAGCGGCGCAGGTACCCAGTTGGCCCAACACGTCGCTAATCTGCCGATCTCGCCGGTGCTGATCCCATTTGTGATCGCCACGCTGGTGCGGGTGATCCAGGGGTCTGGCACTGTAGCAATGATCACCGCCGCGTCCATCTCCGCCCCCATAATCAGCCAATTGCCAGGTATCAATATGCTGGCAGCCGCGCAGGCTGCCACACTGGGAGCGCTGTTCTTCAGTTATTTCAACGACAGCATGTTCTGGGTCGTTAACCGTATGATGGGGATCACCGATGTCCGTCAGCAGATGATGGTGTGGTCGGTACCTACCACGATTGCCTGGGCCATCAGCCTATGCGGCGTGGTGGTGCTGGACTGGGTGTTATAACCGCCAGAAACAGCAAGGGCGCAGTCATCGCTGGCTGCACCCTTCTCAATCAACGCTCTCGTTCCGCTACTTGCGTTTTAGCAGCATATACACGCTGATCAACAAGAACAGTATGCTTGGCAGCAACGCGCCCAGTACCGGCGGCATGTTGTACACCAAACTCAACGGGCCGAATATCTGGTCCAATACATAGAACAGGAAGCCGAAGCTGATACCGGTCACCACGCGTACGCCCATCGGTACGCTGCGCAGCGGCCCGAAGATGAACGACAGTGCCATCAGCATCATCACCGCAACGGAAAGCGGCGAGAATACCTTGCTCCACATGTTCAGCTGATAGCGATTGGCTTCCTGGCCGCTCTGTTTCAGGTACTTCACATAGTTGTGCAAGCCACTGATGGAGAGTGAGGTTGGGTCCAGCGCGACCACACCCAGCTTGTCCGGGGTCAGGTTGGTTTTCCATTCGCCTGTCAGGGTTTGGGTGCCGGTGACCTGCTTTTCGTTGGTCAGGTCAGAGGTATCCACCTGCGAAAGCTTCCATACGCCGTCTTCAAAACTGGCGCTGGCGGCATAACGCACCGTCTCCAGCCTGCGCTGGTCGTTGAAGTGGTAGATATTCACGCCGGAAAGCTCTTTCTCGCCCGCAACACGTTCGATGTAGATAAAGTCAGTACCGTCTTTCGCCCACAGGCCGTTCTTGGTGGAAAGCAGCGAGCCACCGTACATCTGCTGTGCACGGTAGTTGCGCGCCATCTGGTCGCCCTGCGGTGCTACCCACTCGCCAATCGCCATGGTCAACAGCACCAGCGGAATGGCGGTTTTCATCACCGATCCGGCGATCTGCATGCGGGTAAAACCAGACGCCTGCATCACCACCAGTTCACTGCGTGTCGCCAGTTGCCCCAGCCCGAGCAGTGCGCCCAGCAAGGCCGCCATCGGGAAGAAGATCTCGATGTCCTTCGGCACGCTCAGCAGGGTAAACATCCCGGCGCCCAGTGCCGTATAGTCACCCTGGCCCACTTTGCGCAACTGGTCGACGAACTTGATGATGCCGGAAAGCGACACCAGCATGAACAACGTCATGATGATGGTGTTGAAAATCGTCTTACCGATATATCGGTCTAAAACACCAAACATCAGGCCGCTCCTCTCAGGCGTGCGCGCAGCTTACGCATCGGCACGGTATCCCACAGGTTCAGCGCCAGCGCGAGCGCAAAGTACAGGGCGTTGACCAGCCAAAGCCACAGCATCGGGTCCAACTTGCCTTTACCGGCGTTAGAACGCAGCGAGGTCTGCAGCAGGAAGAATATCAAATACAGCAGGATAGCCGGCAGCATGCTCAGCACGCGGCCCTGTCGTGGGTTCACCACGCTGAGCGGCACGACCAGCAAGGCCATCAGCACCACAGACACAACCAGCGTCAGGCGCCAGTGGAACTCGGCAAGTGCGTCCGGATCGTCAGACTCCAGCAGCGTCTTCATCGACATCTGCTCGGCCTGATTACCGTCCACGGCGACCGCACGGTGGCCGACCACCGCCTTGTAGTCGTTGAAGTCGGTAATACGGAAGTCACGCAGCATCGCAGTGCCTTCAAAGCGAGTGCCTTTATCCAGCGTCACCACCTGCGATCCATCCTTCAATTGGTTGATCTGGCCGTGTTCGGCCACCACCACGGATGGGCGTTGGTTGCCGTTCGGCCGCAGTTGCGCCAGAAACACATTGTTGAAGGTGCTGCCCTTAACGTTGCCGATAAACAGCACCGCGTTGCCGTCTTGCGAGGTCTTGAACTGCCCTTCTGCCAGCCCGGCAATGCTTGGGTTGGCTTTGGCCTCGGAAACCACCACGTCCTGATAGCGCGAGGCCCAGGGCCCGACCCAGAACACGTTGGCCGCCGCAATAACGGAGGTGAAAAGTGCCAATACCATGGCCGCGATGATCAGGGTGCGTTTACCCAGCCCGCAGGCATGCATCACGGTGATTTCGCTGTCGGTATACAGCCGCCCAAGCGTCATCAATAAGCCAAGAAACAGGCTTAACGGCAGGATTAGCTGCGCCATCTTCGGCACACCCAATGCGAGCAAAGAAAGAACTAAATTTGTCGGGACATCGCCGTCCACCGCATCACCTAACACCCTGACTAAGTTCTGACAAAAGAAGATCAGAAGCAGGATGAACAGGATAGCGATTTGGCTCTTTAGCGTTTCCCGTACCAGATATCTTATGATGATCACGCTTATTACGCCTGTGAAAACTTGTCTTTTTGCAGGAAAATCGATAGTTTCATCGCTAATCCGCCATTTATTCTCATCATATGGCAACAGACACAGCTAAAATAGTATTACAACATCTAGCATTTGGGTGTCCTATAGGAACTTGCTTATAGTCGCCAAAACAGAGCAATTTACGCCGTTCAGGTTAACATAGTTAGTTAACTCGATGGCCGGAGATCGTTACGGAGTGCGTCATTCTAGCCGTAGCGTCCGCCTTTGTCTTTAAGATTCAGGAGAGTGCATGGAGTTCAGTGTAAAAAGCGGTAGCCCGGAAAAACAGCGCAGTGCCTGTATTGTAGTCGGCGTTTTCGAACCGCGCCGCTTGTCCCCTATCGCAGAACAACTCGACAAAATCAGTGATGGTTATATCAGCGCTTTGCTGCGCCGTGGCGAACTGGAAGGTAAAGTCGGGCAGACGTTACTGCTGCACCATGTACCTAACATTCTCTCCGAACGCATCCTGTTAATTGGCTGTGGCAAAGAGCGCGAGCTCGATGAACGCCAATACAAACAGGTGATTCAAAAAACCATCAATACCCTTAACGATACCGGCTCCATGGAAGCGGTCTGCTTCCTGACTGAGCTGCACGTGAAAGGCCGTAACACTTACTGGAAGGTGCGTCAGGCGGTAGAAACCGCTAAAGAAACGCTTTACACCTTCGATCAGCTGAAAAGCAACAAAGTGGAGCCGCGTCGTCCACTGCGTAAAATGGTGTTCAACGTGCCGACCCGTCGTGAACTCACCAGCGGTGAACGTGCGATCCAGCACGGTCTGGCGGTGTCTTCAGGCATTAAAGCCGCGAAAGATCTTGGCAATATGCCGCCGAACATCTGTAACGCCGGTTATCTGGCTTCGCAGGCTCGTCAACTGGCGGACGCTTTCAGCACCAACATCACCACCCGCGTCATCGGCGAACAACAGATGAAAGAGTTGGGGATGAACGCCTATCTGGCGGTTGGTGCAGGTTCGCGCAACGAGTCATTGATGTCGGTGATGGAATATAAGGGCAATCCGAACCCAGATGCTAAGCCGATCGTGCTCGTGGGTAAAGGGTTGACCTTCGATGCTGGCGGCATCTCGATCAAACCTGCCGATGGCATGGACGAGATGAAGTACGACATGTGTGGTGCAGCCACCGTGTACGGCGTGATGCGTGTGGTGGCAGAACTCAACCTGCCGCTGAACGTGATCGGCGTGCTGGCCGGTTGTGAAAACATGCCGGGCGGCAGCGCTTATCGTCCGGGCGACGTGCTGACCACCATGTCCGGTCAGACCGTCGAGGTGCTGAACACCGACGCCGAAGGCCGCCTGGTGCTATGCGACACCCTGACCTACGTCGAGCGTTTCGATCCAGAGCTGGTGATTGACGTTGCCACCCTGACCGGTGCCTGCGTGATCGCGTTGGGCCACCACATCACGGGCCTGATGTCGAACCACAACCCGCTGGCGCACGAACTGATCGGCGCGTCCGAACAGGCCGGCGACCGCGCGTGGCGCTTGCCGATGTCCGACGAGTACTACGAGCAGCTGGACTCCAACTTTGCCGATATGGCGAACATTGGTGGCCGTCCAGGTGGTGCTATCACCGCAGCCTGCTTCCTGTCGCGCTTTACCCGCAAGTACAGCTGGGCGCACCTGGATATCGCCGGCACCGCCTGGCGTTCCGGCAAGGCCAAAGGCGCAACCGGTCGCCCGGTCGCGCTGCTGGCGCAGTTCCTGCTCAACCGTGCAGGCCTGAACGGCGACGATTAAATCTGAGCGGTAATTCAGGTATAATCCCTCAAGGGTACAGCATGCTGTACCCTTGTATTTTTAGTAATGGTGCGCAATTTTATAAACCCGATAGCTTTCGAGTTGCAGCAAGGCGGCAACCGAGAGAATCCCCAGGAGCTTACACCGGTAAGTGACTGGGGTGAGGGAGGGCAGCCAACACAGCTGCAGCTTGAAAGATGAAGGGGTTATATGAAGCAGGCAACGTTCTATCTTATCGAACACGCGGAACCGGCAGGTGCGCTCAGCGCGCATGAGGCCGTGGCCTGCGCCGTTGCTGCCAACAGCTTCCGTTCCGGCAAACGGGTGTTGATCGCCTGCGAAAGCCAGGAACAGGCCCAACGGCTGGACGAAGCGCTATGGCAGCGCGATCCGCACCAGTTCGTGCCACACAACCTGGCCGGTGAAGGCCCGCATTATGGCGCCCCGGTTGAACTGTGCTGGCCCGGCAAACGCGGCAACGCCCCGCGTGACCTGCTGATTGCCCTGCTGCCGCAGTTTGCAGATTTTGCTACTGCTTTCCATGAAGTGGTAGACTTCGTCCCATACGAAGACACCTTAAAACAGTTGGCGCGCGACCGATATAAAGCTTATCGCAGCGTCGGCTTCCATCTGACCACGGCCACGCCGCCAACTCACTGAACAACGATATAAAATGGAAAAGACAAACAGTCACCTCGATACCGCCTACGACCCGAAAGAGATCGAACAGAAGCTGTACGATCACTGGGAAAACCAGGGTTACTTCAAGCCAAATGGTGATACCAGCCAGGAAAGCTTCTGCATCATGATCCCGCCGCCGAACGTCACCGGCAGCCTGCACATGGGCCACGCCTTCCAGCAGACCATCATGGACACCATGATCCGTTACCAGCGCATGCAGGGCAAAAACACCCTGTGGCAAGCCGGTACCGATCATGCCGGTATCGCCACCCAGATGGTGGTTGAGCGCAAGATCGCCGCAGAAGAAAACAAAACCCGCCATGACTATGGCCGCGATGCGTTCATCGACAAAATCTGGCAATGGAAGGCCGAATCCGGCGGCACCATCACCCGTCAGATGCGCCGTCTGGGCAACTCCGTGGACTGGGAGCGCGAGCGCTTCACCATGGATGAAGGCCTGTCCAACGCGGTACGCGAAGTGTTTGTTCGTCTGCACAAAGAAGATCTGATCTACCGTGGCAAGCGTCTGGTGAACTGGGATCCGAAACTGCGCACCGCCATCTCCGATCTGGAAGTGGAAAACCGCGAATCCAAAGGCTCCATGTGGCACCTGCGCTATCCGCTGGCCGACGGTGCCAAAACCGCCGAGGGCAAAGATTACCTGGTGGTCGCCACCACCCGTCCGGAAACCGTGCTCGGTGATACCGGCGTAGCGGTAAACCCGGAAGACCCGCGCTACAAAGATTTGATCGGCAAAGAAGTTATTCTGCCGCTGGTTGGCCGCCGTATCCGCATCGTCGGTGATGAACACGCCGATATGGAAAAAGGCACCGGCTGCGTGAAAATCACCCCGGCGCACGACTTTAACGACTACGAAGTCGGTAAACGTCACGGCCTGACGATGATCAACATCCTGACTTTCGACGGCGATATCCGTCAGGAAGCGGAAGTGTTCAACACCCTGGGCGAAATCTGCACCGACTACTGCAACGAGATCCCGGCCCAGTTCCGTGGTCTGGAGCGCTTCGCGGCGCGTAAAGCGGTCGTCGCCGCCTTTGAAGAATTGGGCCTGCTGGAAGAAATCAAGCCACACGACCTGACGGTGCCTTACGGCGACCGCGGCGGCGTGGTGATCGAACCTATGCTAACCGACCAATGGTACGTGCGTACCGCTCCGCTGGCGAAAGTCGCGGTGGAAGCGGTTGAGCAAGGCGAGATCCAGTTCGTGCCGAAGCAGTACGAAAACATGTACTTCAGCTGGATGCGCGACATTCAGGACTGGTGTATCTCGCGTCAGCTGTGGTGGGGTCACCGTATCCCGGCTTGGTACGACGTGAACGGCAAAGTCTATGTTGGCCGCAGCGAAGAAGAAGTGCGTAGCGAGAATAACCTGGGCCCTGACGTGGTGCTGAACCAGGACGAAGACGTGCTGGACACTTGGTTCTCTTCCGGCCTGTGGACCTTCTCCACCCTGGGCTGGCCAGAGCAAACCGACGCGCTGAAAACCTTCCACCCGACCAGCGTGATGGTCAGCGGTTTCGACATCATCTTCTTCTGGATTGCGCGCATGATCATGCTGACCATGCACTTTATGAAAGATGAAAACGGTAAGCCACAGGTTCCGTTCAAGACTGTCTACATGACCGGCCTGATCCGCGATGACGAAGGGCAGAAAATGTCCAAGTCGAAGGGTAACGTGATCGACCCGCTGGACATGGTTGACGGCATCTCGCTGGAAGACCTGCTGGAAAAACGCACCGGCAACATGATGCAGCCACAGCTGGCGGAAAAAATCCGCAAGCGCACCGAAAAGCAGTTCCCGAACGGTATCGAACCGCACGGTACCGACGCTCTGCGCTTCACCCTGGCGGCTCTGGCTTCCACCGGCCGTGACATTAACTGGGACATGAAGCGTCTGGAAGGCTACCGCAACTTCTGTAACAAGCTGTGGAACGCCAGCCGCTTTGTGTTGATGAACGCAGAAGGCCAGGACTGTGGCTTTAACGGCGGCGAGAAAGTGCTGTCGCTGGCGGACCGCTGGATCCTGGCTGAATTCAACCGTACGGTGAAGGCATACCGCGAAGCGCTGGACACCTACCGCTTCGATCTGGCGGCCAACATTCTGTACGAGTTCACCTGGAACCAGTTCTGTGACTGGTATCTGGAGCTGACCAAGCCGGTCGTGACTAACGGCAGCGAAGCGGAACAGCGCGGCACCCGCCATACGCTGATCACCGTGCTGGAAGCCCTGCTGCGCCTGGCGCACCCGGTGATCCCGTTCATTACCGAAACCATCTGGCAGCGCGTGAAAACCCTGACCGGCGAAACCGCAGACACTATCATGCTGCAGCCGTTCCCAGAGTACGACGCCGCGCTGGAAGATACGCAAGCGCTGAACGATCTCGAGTGGATCAAGCAGGCGATCACCGCGGTGCGTAACATTCGTGCCGAGATGAACATCGCCCCGAGCAAACTGCTGGAAGTGCTGCTGCGCAACTGCAATGCAGACGCAGAGCGCCGCGTGCAGGAGAACCAGAGCTTTATTCAGCGTCTGGCACGTCTGGAGTCGATCACCCTGCTGCCTGCCGGTGACAAAGGCCCGTTATCTGTCACCAAACTGGTGGACGGTGCCGAGCTGCTGATCCCTATGGCCGGCTTTATCGATAAGGACGCCGAGATCGCGCGTCTGTCGAAAGAGATGAGCAAGCTGGATGCAGAAATCGCTTCGATCGAAGGCAAGTTGTCTAACGAAGGCTTTGTGGCGCGTGCGCCAGAAGCCGTAGTCGCCAAAGAGCGCGAACGTCTGACTGCCTGCAAAGAAGGCAAAGTGAAGCTGCAGGAACAGCAGGCAACCATCGCCGCGCTGTAATCTGTCGGTTCACTGCAACAGCTGAAAACAGCGGGGATTTCCCCGCTGTTTTAGGTTGCTGACAAAGCAGGAAAAAGCGTGGTTTTTCCTGCTTTGTGGTGAGCAGCCGAAAATCAATAAATTGATTTTCCTGATTTTTATTTATCGGCCTCTACTCGCTCTGGGTAGAAATGAGGTTTGTCATCAGTCTGAAACAGCGGGGATTTCCCCGCTGTTTTTTTATCGCCGTTGCATCTGGCCCGCTTAAGATGTTATTACAAAGGCTACCCTATAGCTTTCAAGTTGCAGCTAGGTGAGCGAGTGCAGGTAACAACGCTGCAACTTGAAAGATGACGGGTATATTAATGCTGCATGGACGCCGCCGGGATAAAACTCCGGCGCGTTTTTGTCTGCAACAAAAATGAAATTTCGGAACCACTAAGGTTCTTTTTATGGCGAGTGTAAACATGACAACAGCAACCCCAGTACGTCTTCTGGTGCGCCCAATAACGGCTGACGATAATGCCGCTATTGCCAATGTCATTCGCGAAGTCTCTGCCGAACACGGTTTGACGGCGGACAAAGGCTATACCGTTTCCGACCCCAATCTGGACGTCTTGTATCAGCTCTACAGCCTGCCTCGCAGCGCTTATTGGGTGATAGAAGTCGACGGCCAGATTGCCGGGGGTGGCGGTGTTGCGCCGCTGCAGGGCGGTGACGTGGATATTTGCGAATTGCAGAAAATGTATTTCCTGCCAATTTTACGTGGCCAGGGCTTGGCAAAACGCCTGGCGCTGCAGGCACTGGAGTTCGCCCGTCAACAGGGTTTCCGCTGTTGTTATTTAGAAACCACCGCCAGTCTGACCCAGGCTATCGGCCTGTATGAGCATTTGGGCTTTGAGCATATCGACCAGCCGATGGGCACCACCGGCCACGTCGACTGCGAAGTCACCATGCTGAAGACACTGTAATCTTGCTACTGCGCCCGCGGTAATAGCGGGCGCAGCATGCAGCGTCCCTACTGGGATCGCACCCTCTCCGTCACCCCGCCCTTGATAGCCAACTCAATCTGGCTCAGCACCAGGCTGGTCAGGTAGGATACGGCAATTAACAATAGTAGGATCAGCAGCGTATAGCGTGGCGCAAAGATCAGCTTCTGGGTGAAGTAATAGCAATAGAAGCTGTGGGTCAGCCACATGTACATCGAATGCCTGCCCAACTCGCCCACCACCCGGTTCACCCAACTGCCCAGGCCATCTGCCGTATTCATCAGCGCAATAATAAACAGCGGCGTCACCAGCAGCAGCCCAGGATTATGGGCGACGATAAATACCGCCACCGTCACCATCAGCAAGATCAGCGGATGGGTACGGCTCAGGACCGCAATCAGTTTCACCAGCCACAAGCTCGGCGCCATTTTCTGGCTACGGCCAAACACCATACCGAAGCCAAACGGCAGCAACCAGGTGCAATATTCGATCAACACCTCGGGTGCCCAGTCAACATACTGCAGCCCCTTGCCGCACAGCGCCGCCAGAAACAGCAGCCCCAGCAACGGGCCAATATTCAGCCGCGATAACAACGGCAAAGAAAGCACATACAACACGTAGAGTTTAAAGAACCACCACTCGCTGTTATAAGTGGATTTTATGCCCATCAGGTTTTCGAAAAACAGCGACGGCGACAGAGAATATCTTTCGCCCGGAAAGAAAATGATGCCAATTGGCACAAAGATAAACAGCACTATCCAATAGCTGATATATAAGTTCTTCAGCTTGCCCCAGATATATTTAAACGTAACTTCTTTTTTTAGCGAGAACCCGTAGCCGGATAAAAACAGGAACATCGACACGCAAATCTTGCCGAACAGGCCAACAAACATCTCAATATCGACACTGTTAACAATATGATAAATCGGGATATCCGGGCTAATACGGCTTGGGTAGGCAAACAGGTGGTGGATTAACATCAGAATGATGGCAATCCCTTTTAAATAATTAGATTTATTAATCGAAATTTCCATATTTCTTAATATCTTATCCGATAATAGATTGGCGCATCATATAGCAGCATTTTTGCTCTGACACTCTCTTTCCTGCTCGGATAAGTCTCATAATTAATATTCCTTTAAGAAACAATGCGCCCTTTGTTTATATCACGCATTTTTTCCCTTCAGCCTGTACCCGCAGAAATATTACGAAAAATAATTAACATGGTTACGTTATTTTTTATCCATAAAAATCATTAACATGATAGAAAATAAAAATATTTTTTGTGATATTTATTAACAAATTAATGATTACAAATTGACCCGCCGCCCGCTTGCGCTACTCTGCCAACATCGGCTCATGCCGCAATCGCACAGGGAGCAGTCATGTCGGAAAACGCTTTTGATTACATCATTGTCGGTGCCGGTTCTGCCGGCTGTGTACTGGCGGCGCAGTTGATCCGCCGCACCCAGGCGCGGGTACTGCTGCTGGAAGCCGGCGGCGACGACAATAACCTGTTCATCAAGATGCCGGCCGGCGTGGCGAAGATCATCGCCAAAAAAAGCTGGCCGTATGAAACCGAGCCGGAGCCGCATGCCAATAATCGCCGCATGCAGATAGCCCAGGGCAAGGTGTTGGGCGGCAGCAGCTCGGTCAACGGCATGATCTATATTCGCGGCCAGCGACAGGATTACGACGAGTGGGCCGAACGCTATGGCTGCGTCGGCTGGGGCTATCAGGACGTACTGCCCTACTTCAAACGCGCCGAGGCCAACGAAAGCCTGTCGGATAGCTATCATGGTGGCGAGGGGTTGCTGCCGGTCAGCGAGAACCGCTACCGTCACCCGCTCAGCATGGCGTTCATCCGCGCCGGTCAGGAGCTTGATCTGCCCTATCGCAACGATTTCAACGGCGACAGCCAGCACGGCGTCGGTTTCTACCAAACCACCACCCACAACGGCGAACGCGCCAGCACCGCACGCACTTATCTGAAAGCCGTACGAAATGAACAACGGCTGGTGGTGAAACTGAATGCGCTGGTACACCGGGTGGTATTCGACAACAACGTCGCTACTGGCGTGGTGTATAGCCAAAGCGGCGGTGCCGAGGTCACGGCCCATGCAGCCCAGGAAGTGATCCTCAGCGCCGGCGCGGTAGGATCGCCGAAAATCCTGATGCTGTCCGGCATCGGGCCACGCGAACACCTGCAACAGTTGGGTATCGAACCGCTGGCGGATCTGCCGGTCGGCAAGAACTTTCACGATCACCTGCATATGTCGATCAACGTCAGTACCCACGAGCCGATCAGTTTGTACGGTGCCGATCGCGGCCTGCAGGCGCTACGCCACGGCAGCCAATGGCTGGCGTTTCGCAGCGGCGTATTGAGCTCCAACGTGCTGGAAGGGGCC
Organism: Serratia sp. NA_13; assembly: GCF_052691735.1. Classification (NCBI taxonomy): domain Bacteria; kingdom Pseudomonadati; phylum Pseudomonadota; class Gammaproteobacteria; order Enterobacterales; family Yersiniaceae; genus Serratia; species Serratia sp. NA_13. The sequence continues at coordinate 3,679 of NZ_JBQZFV010000006.1, read as the reverse complement.
GCCTTCACCGACAGCCTGGGCGACGGCCGGCCGGACGTGCAGATCCACTTCCTGCCGATGCTCGACAGCTGGGACGAGGTGCCCGGTGAACCGCTGCCCAATATCCACGGCTTCACGCTCAAGGTTGGCTATCTGCAACCCAAGGCGCGCGGTGAAGTGCTGCTCCGCAGCCGCGATCCCAAAAATCCGGTGAAGCTGCACGCCAACTATCTGGGTCATCCGGAAGATCTGGCCGGCAGCGTACGCGCGGTGAAGTTCGGCCTGCGTTTTCTACAAACCGCCGCCCTCAAACCGCTCATCAAAGATCTGCTGATGCCACAGCCGGAGTGGCTGAATGACGAAGCGCAACTGGAGGAGTTCGTGCGTAACTTCTGCAAAACGGTGTATCACCCGGTGGGCAGTTGCCGCATGGGCCAATCCCCGCAGGACTCGGTGACGGATTTACAACTACGGGTACACGGATTTGAACGGTTGCGGGTGATCGACTGCTCGGTGATGCCACAGGTGCCCAGTGGCAATACCAATGCGCCGACCATCATGCTGGCGGAAAAAGCGGTGGATTTGCTGCTGGGCGCGCCGGAATAAAATTATCCACAGGCGCACGGCAATCAGGCGATGGCAGGCACGCCGCTGTGGAAGCGGAATTCGCTGTCCGGGGTTTGGATCAGCGCCGCTTCTATGCGGCCAAAGTGGGCCACCCGCTCGCTGATATCGCCACCGGCTATCTGTTCGGCCAATGTCAGGTAGTCCTGGTAATGACGCGCCTCGGAGCGCAGCAACGAAACGTAAAAGCGGTTTAGTTCGTCGTCCAGGTGCGGTGCCAGGCGGGCGAAACGTTCGCAGGAACGTGCTTCGATATAAGCGCCGCAAATCAGTTTATCAATCAGCGTGGCTGGATCGTGGGTGCGGATCTCACGGATCATACCTTTGGCATAGCGACTGGCAGTGATTTTCTTATACGGGATCTGCCGTGCCAGCATGATCTCCAGCACCTGCGAAAAATGATGCAGTTCTTCTTTGATCAGCAGCACCATTCTGTCCGCCAGATCCTGGCCGTAGGCCGAGCCATTTTTTGGCAGGATCTTGCGGGTGAAATTGTTCTGCTGGAACAGCGCTTCCGGCAGGCCCTGCGCTTCATGCAAAAATGCCTCGTAGGGCCTGAGTAACGCCAGCAGCGCGTCACCGCTCTCCTTGTCAGCCACGTAGCGGCGGATCAGCCACATGCCGGTCTGTGCGGCTTTTAGCTCGCAAACCATATGGTCAGTCAGCAACAGCGGCAGGTTTTCCGGGCGGCGCGCAGCGTCAATCCAGGCGTCTGGGGTTTCACAGTGCAGGAAGTTTAAAATCGGGGCTAGCAGGGATTGGTATTTCATGTGTTCTTATCAGGGGCCAACGGATGTTGGCCCACAGAGTTAATTAATGGCGTTTACCGTCGTCGTCTTCGTCGATGAAGTCACCTTCTTCTTCATCATCGTCACCTTCTTCACCGTTCGGATCTTCGAAGTAGGTGCCCCAGCCGTCGTAGTTAACGCCGCAACGTGCCGCCAGCGCCACCAGTTGCTCGACCTGAGCGTCGATCACTTCGGCGTTCAGACCCACTTCGCTGATCACGTCACAACACATCACCAGGCTACCGTCTTCCACTTCCAGCTCTTCGGCGTCAGTCACTTCAAAGCCTAACTTGAAGGCTTCGACAGCGGCTTTCTCCAGCACTTCAAACTTTTCGGCAGAGAGATGGTGTTCGATGGTGTAGAGCGCCTCTGGATCGCTGCCGTCTTCCAGCAGTTCTTCGATGATCAGGCGGGTCTCTTCACGTTGTTCGTCTAGCTGTTCGCTGTTTGCCATGCCTATATCCTCAAGTCAAATGGCCTGTATTGCGCCTATTTTCACATACCGTCGGCATTGCTTCCACGATAAACGTGAAAGATTTCCACTGCGGGGTTGAATTTGAATATTCATACATATAAAGTGAATTTAAATTCAATTTGAGAGGTAAGGATATACGCCTATGAGTAGCATAAACCCGTTCTACAAACGTCACTTCCTGAGGTTAATGGATTTCACCCCGGCACAACTGCAGGCGCTGCTGAAACTGTCGGCCGATTTGAAGCAGGCCAAGAAGCAAGGCAAGGAAGTACGCCACCTGCAGGGCAAAAACATCGCGCTCATCTTCGAAAAAGACTCGACCCGTACCCGATGCTCTTTCGAAGTTGCCGCTTTCGATCAGGGTGCTCAGGTCACCTATCTCGGCCCGAGCGGTAGCCAGATTGGCCACAAGGAATCGATGAAAGACACCGCCCGCGTGCTGGGCCGGATGTATGACGGTATTCAGTACCGCGGTTACGGCCAGCATCTGGTGGAAACCCTGGCCCAGCATGCCGGCGTGCCGGTGTGGAACGGGCTGACCAATGAGTTCCACCCAACCCAATTGCTGGCTGACTTGCTCACGGTGCAGGAACAACTGCCGGGCAAGCCGCTGAGCGAGGTGAAGTTCGCCTACCTCGGCGATACCCGCAACAATATGGGCAACACTCTGCTGGAAGCCGCCGCACTGGCGGGGATGGATTTGCGTCTGGTGGCTCCGAAGGCCTGCTGGCCGCAGCCGGAGCTGGTGGCAGAGTGTCAGGCATTAGCCAAACAGACCGGGGCCAAGATCACCCTGACCGAGGATATTGCCGAAGGGGTGAATGACGCGGACTTCCTGTACACCGACGTATGGGTGTCGATGGGCGAACCGAAAGAAACCTGGCAGGAGCGGATCGCGCTGCTGAAACCCTATCAGGTCAATATGGCGATGGTGAAACTGACAGGTAACCCGAACGTCAAATTCCTGCATTGCCTGCCGGCATTTCACGACGACCAAACCACCCTCGGCAAACAGATGGCGGAACAATACGGACTGCACGGCGGCATGGAAGTTACCGATGAAGTGTTCGAGTCCGCGCACAGCGTGGTGTTCGATCAGGCGGAAAACCGTCTGCACACCATCAAGGCGGTGATGGTCGCCACCCTGAGCGAAACATTTTAATCTGCATTGCCGGGGCGCAGTGATCCAGCATGCTGCGTCCCCCCGCCTTTTCCGTCTAATATATTTTAAGCATATCAAAGAGCCGATTGGCCTTTGTCAGCCGCCGACAAAGACTCTACCGTGGCATTCTGGCGGCGAAAACGCCGTTTATCACCATCGCCCAGGCGTTGCAGGCCAGCTTTGCCGAGGGCGGTGTGAAACTGGAACTGCTGCCGGCCACCGGTAGTCAGGTCTATTCACAGGTGCGCTCCCGCCAGCATCAGGCCGCTATCCGTTTGTGGATCCCGGACTATTTCGACGCCCACTCCAATGCCAGCGCCTTCGCCTATAACGACGGCAAGACCAGCACGGTCGCAGGCCTCAACGGCTGGCAGATCCCACAGTTGAACCAGCAAACGCTGGCGGCGGTGGCCGAAGCCGATCCCGCCAAGCGCACCGCGCTGTACACTACCATGCAGCAAGAACTGCAACGCAACTCGCCGTATGTGTTTATCAGTCAGGCAAAAACCGAAGTGGTGCTGCGCGATAACGTCAAAAGCTATCAACAGGGTCTGAATGCCGACATGGTCTATTACGATCGCGTCAGCAAATAAGGAGCAGCAAAGGAAGCGCCTTTAAGCGCGGGGATATGAAGAGGCGGCCAATGCCGCC